>CABXXO010000059.1 GCA_902516235.1 uncultured Alphaproteobacteria bacterium | reverse complement strand
AGGTGATGTAGCGAATTCTATTTTAAAATTTTCTAAAAAAAATGACGGTCTTTTATCAAAAGAAGATTTTGAAAATTTTAATGTAAAGTTTGAAAAAACGATTTTCGAAAAATATGGTGATTTTCAAGTTCATAAAACAAATTTTTGGGGTCAAGGATTAACAAGTTTAATGATGTTAAAAATGGCAAATAAACAAAAAATTAAAACTCTACAATCAGCCGATGATGTTCATAAATTTATTGAAATTTTAAAATTAACTTTTGCTGACAGAGAGATGTATTTTACTGGTAAATACAATACAAGAGTAAAGGCAAGTCACCTGTTGAATGATACATACTTGAACAAAAGAATTCGACTAATTACAGAAAAGGCTATTGATACAATCATCCCTGGAGATCCTCTATCTAAAAATTCTTCATTGCCAATCGACAATGATATTAAACCATGGGGAGCTGGAACTGTACATATCAGTATTATAGACAATGACAATAATGTAGTTTCATGCACACCTAGCGGAGGCTGGATTAGATCTAATGAGGTAATTAATGAATTAGGATTTCCTTTAGGAAACAGACTGATGACCTTTTATTTATCAAAACCTGGTCATGCAAATTTCATTACTCCTTTGCAACAACCAAGAACAACGCTGAGTCCAACTTTGATTATCAATCATAAGAAAAAGGAGATATTAAGTTGTGGAACCATGGGAGGTGATGCTCAAGATCAATGGCAGGCTCAATTTTTAATGAATTATATGTTTTCTAATAAAAATATAGATCAAGCCTTAAATGAGCCCAGAGTTTCATCAGAGCATTTGCCTGCTTTTTTTCATCCACATGATCCAAATTATAAACAGTTATTATTAGAAGAACGGCTTGCACCCTTACAATCAAAATTAATTAAAAAGGGTCATAAATGCCAAACAGTTACTGACTGGAGTGAAGGTTTTATATTATGTACCAGAAAGAAAAATAAAATTTATGATGCATATGCAGATATTAGAAGTTATAAAAGTCAAATATTTCAAGCACAAGCATTGGCATGGTAAAGAAACATAAAAAATTAAATGATTTAGTAGATGTAGTTAAAAGACTGCGCAATCCAAAAAATGGATGTCCATGGGATATTCAACAAACATCAAAATCATTAGCTAAATATACTTTAGAGGAAGCATACGAAGTAATAGAAGCAATTGAGTCTAATAATTACCGTGAATTAGAGGGAGAGCTTGGGGACTTGTTACTCCAAGTTATTTACCATTCAATTATTGCAACTGAAAAAAAGAAATTTTCTATTGAAGATGTTATTGATACCAGTGTCAAAAAAATGAAATCACGTCACCCACATATTTTTATGCGCGACGAGTCGATTAAAACTGTTCAAGATGTAAATGAATTTTGGGAGACGCAAAAAAAATATGAGAGAAAAAAAAAGGGAGCTCAATCTGTTTTAGATGGTGTGAGTGTTAGTCTTCCCGCCGTTACAAGATCGTTAAAACTTCAAAAGAGGGCTGCAAAAGAGGGTTTTGATTGGAAAGACGCTAATGGAAATTTGAAGAAGGTAAAAGAGGAATTAAATGAACTTTCTCATGAAATAAAAGCTCATAATAAAAAGAAAATAAAAGAAGAATTAGGTGACTTATTATTCTCCTGTATTAATTTATCAAGAAAATTAGGACTTGATACTGAGACTGTAATCAGAGACTCTAATAGAAAGTTTGAAAAACGTTTTAAGAAAATGGAAAAACAAATGAATAAAAAAAAATTAGAGTGGAATTTAAAAAACCTGGAAAAACAATGGCAAAACTCAAAATAGTTCTATTTAGTTTATTTTTTTCAGTTGTATCTAATAGCCTCTTATCATACGAAATTACAGATCTAATAAAAATTCTTATTGAAAAAAATGAGAATAATTCGAAATTTAAATACGACAATTTAATAGAAGATAAAGATTTACAAAATGCTGACACCTTATACATACCAGAAATTGATTACTCATTTAATATTTCTAATAATAATTCAAGTACTACAAGTACATCTAATTATAATTCAGATACTCATACTCTAAGTGCTACAGTTAACCTTTATAATGGTGGTTTTAGTCAATTAAATTTAATCA
>CABXXO010000058.1 GCA_902516235.1 uncultured Alphaproteobacteria bacterium | reverse complement strand
TTTTGTTCAGCCAACCATATTTGATGAAGTAAAGCCTGAAAATAAACTATTTTCTGAAGAAGTTTTTGGCCCTGTCTTAGGTATCACAACCTTTAAAGATCCAGAAGATGGCATAGCTTTAGCTAATCAAAATAAGTACGGACTGGCTGCTTCTGTTTTTACTAGTTCTAACAAAACAGCTCATGTAGCAGCAAGAAAAATTAAGGCTGGGACTGTAGCTGTTAATTGTTACGGTGAGGGTGATATCACTACTCCTTTTGGGGGTTATAAACTCTCCGGCTTTGGGGGTAGAGATAAATCTTTGGCAGCACATGATCAGTATTGTGAACTTAAGACCATCTGGATTGACTTAAAGTGAACTTAGAGACCTGGCTTCGATTAGGAATTTTTGGTGCAGTTTTCGCTATAGCTATAATGCTTTACAACAAAAAATAAAAATTATATGGAAATTGCCGAGATCCATATTTTCCAACTTGATCTACCTGTAAAGAATGGTCCTTACTCTATGGCTAACGCAAGAGTTTATTCTTTAGATACAACACTAGTAAAAATAATCACCAAGTCAGGTCAAATAGGCTGGGGTGAGACTTGCCCTGTTGGACCAACCTATGCCGAAGCTCATGCTAAAGGAGCTAGGGCAGCTTTACAAGAAATGGCTCCAGGGCTCATTGGGTGTTCCATTGAACCCAAAGTTATTCATGCCAAAATGGACTCTCTTTTGAATGGTCATAATTATGCTAAAGCTGCGATTGATATAGCATCACATGATGCTCTAGGGAAAATTTTAGGAGTGAGTGTCTCTTCACTTCTAGGAGGTGCCTTACGAAAAAAAGTCCCCTCTTATTATGCTACTGGTGTGGGCCCAACAGATGAAGTATTAAGAGTAGTTAGAGAAAAAATCTTAGAGGGATATCCTCGAATCCAAATCAAAGTAGGAGGAAAGCCTATTGAGCGTGATATAGAAACAATTAAAAAAGTCTGGGAGTCCATAAAAGGTAAGGATATACGAATGGCAGTAGATGCAAATAGAGGCTGGAGCACTGAGGAGGCTATTCAAGTAAGTCGAGAGTGCTCAGATGTACCTTTTGTAATGGAGCAACCCTGTGATACCATTGAAGATCTTCAACAAATTAAAACTCAAATTAACCACTCTCTTTATATGGATGAGAATAGTACTTCTCTAAAAGTTGTTCGTAGTGTTGTAGATAGAGGGATTGTTGATGGATTTGGGATGAAAGTTACCAGAATTGGTGGCTTAGAGCCTATGAAAATATTTCGAGACATATGTGAGAACTCTGGTTTACCTCACACCTGTGATGATAGTTGGGGTGGGGATATCATAGCAGCAGCCTGTACACATATAGCTTCAACTGTTAAAGAAAATTTACTAGAGGGTGCCTGGCTAGCTGCACCTTATATTGAAGGAAATTATGACAGAGATAATGGCATAAAAATTATTAAGGGTTACATCACTGTTCCAGAGGGTTCAGGATTAGGGGTTGTTATTGATGAAACTTTATTTGGCTCTCCCATATTTTCTTTTTAAAATTAGCAAATTAATCTAGAATTTTATTGGCATTGGTTACATCATGAAACAAGACGGAGTCGATAAAAGTTCAATTGAAAAAATTTTCATACCTCATCGTAATGAATTAGAAAAATGCATTAAACCTATCCATGAGGCACGTGGTGTACCTAATGATTATTATGTCAGACAAGAGTGCTTTGAAATGGAAGGCGAACAACTATTTAATAAAGGTTGGTTTGCTGTTGGGTTTGTAAAAGACCTCCCTAAACCTGGCTCGGTAAAACCTGTTAATTACTTCAAAAATCCTCTTTTCTTAATTCGAAGTACTCAAGATCAAAAAATTCGTGTTTTTCAAAATGTGTGTCGTCATCGAGGTATGACTCTTATTGAAGAGACTACAGTTTTAAAAGGTGCAATTCGTTGTCCGTACCATTCGTGGTGTTATAAACAAACAGGAGAGGTCGTAGCCACTCCTCATATTGGTGGTCCAGGCTATAACTATCACACAAGGATAGATAAAATGGAATTATCATTGATTGAAGTTCGATCACATATCTGGAGAGATGTTATTTTCGTCAACCCCAATGGAATAGCACC
>CABXXO010000057.1 GCA_902516235.1 uncultured Alphaproteobacteria bacterium | reverse complement strand
AAAACCGGCAAAGGGGCAACTCTTTCCTGGGTTCGAATCCCAGTCCTTCCGCCATTTAATCTAATTCCAATATTTCAAATATATAGTAATTGTTAATGAATTAATTTTAAAAGGAGAAAATATGACAGATCGTGTATGTATAAATCTTTCTTATGCTGTGCCAAATGATAAAGCTGCTGAAGTTGAAAATATTTTTAGCACTCATGGAAAATGGATGACTGAATTTTATTCTGATGGAACAGATCATTTGTTAAATGCATACTTCACTAAAGCTCCAGAGTTTAAAGACCCTACTGATCCAAGTAAGGGGGAAACTGGAAATACTTTATTTACAATAAATGAACAATTTGCATCTATGGAGAGTGTTCAAAGACATGTCGAAAATGCCAGTAAAAATGATTATTTCCCAGATTTTGCTAAGTTACTAGAGGATTACGGAAAAGTTTTAAGTATGGGTGGCAGGGTATATGTTTCGATAAGGTAAAATTATAATACTACTTCAAAACCTTCAAACAGTGGGTGGTCTAAATAAACACTTTTATGTCCACCAGCATTCTTATGCGCCATCCTAAAAGCCTCAGATTTCGTCCAATTTATAAAATCTTGTTTTGAGCCCCACTCACTGTGAGAAGCATAAAGTGTATATTCTTCATTGGACTCACTTTTTATTAAATTAAATTTTTTAAAACCAGGTACCTCATTTAAATGAGTATCCCTATTCTTCCAAATATCTTCAAAATATTTCTCCTCACCTAATTTTACTTTGAATCTATTCATAGCAATAAACATTTATTATCTCCTATAAGTTATTCTGATATAATAATTCTTGTGTTAGTTCCAATAGCAATAGTCACTCTAGAACCAATTGGTATTTGCTCTGCGCCTGATTGAACTATTGAAATATCATCATCTGTGTCATCAACGTCTACAACATATTGAAAACCTGTATGATCTCCTAATGATGAACCAGCGACATAACCTACTATTGCACCACCAATAGTTCCAACCACTGCTGCAGCATCTCTGCAGTCATCATCAAAAATACCATCTCCACATCCAACAACAAAGCCTACTAAACCTCCTGTAAGAGCACCTAAACCAGAGCTTTCACCAGTAATTTTGACTGGTTCAGCTGCAACAAGAGTTCCGTATTTAACAGTATTGACTTTTTGGGTATCTGATTTTTTTACTCCTGTATTAAAGCCACCACAAGCTGATATAAATACAAAGAAAGATAAAAAGATTAATTTAGACAGGTCTGTCATATTCAATAAATTTTTTGAGTGAATTAGTGAGAAAATCTTCATAATTGTTAATATTATAAATTAAATTTTCGTTAATATCCAAATATTTTGGGTCTAATATGAAGTCATAAGAAGGTTCAAAAAAGAAAGGTATTGAAATACGCTCTTCTTGATTTAAAAGGACTCTATGGTTTGTAGCTTTCATTCTACCATTAGTTAAATATTCTAACGCCAAACCTGTATTAATAACAAATGCATTAGGATCATGAGGAACATCATGCCATTCAAGAGAGTGTCTATTTTGTACTTGCAAACCGCCTTTTTTATCTTGATATAAAATAGTCATTATTCCGCTGTCAACATGAGTCTCACAACCTAAAGCAACACCGTCTTGTGAAGAAACTTCAACAGGTTTGTCTTGTTTGGGATAGTAGTTAAATCTTAAAGTAGAAAGTGTCTTTGGTCTTTGGAATGCTTGATCAGCGATAGATAAATTAGAGGAGAATGAAGATATAATAGTTTTAAATATAATCATTCCAAGGTTATGAAGATCATCAAAATAGTTATTTATAGTAGCTTGCCAGGATGGATCTAAAAAAGTCATATCATGATTTACCTCAAATTTTTCTTTTTTTAATAAATCTGCCATATCTTGATTTAAAAGCGGATCTCCTATATCCAAGCCCTCTTTACCATTAACTGAGCTTGGAAAGTATCCCCTATAAACTGTGTTTGTGTTAGGGTTCCATTTTTTTGGGGCAATTTTAAGCTTATCTTCTTCCGGTAAATAAAAAAATTTTTTACAAGTTTTTAGAATATTTTCAATTTTAGAAATTGGAATACCATGATTTGTTACTGTAAAAAAACCAATATCTTCAGACGCTACCTTAATACTTTTTGCTATTTGCATAGCAATATCGCTATTAAGGTTATTATTAATTATTTCAGATAGATCGATATTTGGAATATAATTATTTTGCATCACCAATTATAAAA
>CABXXO010000056.1 GCA_902516235.1 uncultured Alphaproteobacteria bacterium | reverse complement strand
TTTACAGTTACAAACACGAAATATTTCTTTTGATATTTTCATCAAAAAATTATTTTGCAACTTAGATATTCTGGCTGGAAGGAAATGTAAACTTTTATTTTTTGTGTATTTTGAGATATAATCATAATGTTTATTATCAAATTCAATTTCTGTAACACCAAGAGCCATAACTTTGTTATTATTTTCCATGACAGTTACTGTTAATTCTTTTCCAAAAATAACTTCTTCAATTAAATATTGATTATTATCAATTTTCTTTTTGAGTTCATTTTTATTATTTAAGAATTTAATTCCTTTGGATGACCCTCCCCAGTTTGGCTTTGATATAACAGGGAATTTAATTCGATTTATATGCACAATCTCTTCAGGAGATAGAATATTAAGTTTTTTTTTAAGAAAATCCTTTAATAAGCGTTTATTTAAGCATAGAGCAGATGAAATAGCTCCAGAATGAGTAATCGGTATATTATTTTTTTGGGCAAATGAGTTTATACCACCGTCTTCACCAAATTCACCATGGAGAGAATTGAAAATAATATCTGTTTGATATTGTAAAATTTGTTCAATGTTATTTTTTTTTATATCAAAAAATTTTACATTGAATTTATTTTTTTTTAGACAAGAAAAAACATTTCTTCCTGACATAAGAGATATTTCCCTCTCATCTGACCATCCACCTGCTACAACTAGTATCTTAATTAATTTAATATTTTTATCTATCAATCTATAATTCTTAATTCTTTTTCAAGCATAATTTTGTGTTTTTCTTTTACTCTTTTTTGAATTTTGGAAATAAATAAATCTATGCTGTTGGCACTAATATAAGGGTCATTTTCAAAAAAATTAGAGTGTGTTTTAGATAATTTTATAGGACCATTATAAAAAGTCTCATCTATAGAGGACTTTATTAGTTTCCAAGCACTTTGATTAACTGGATTCTTAAAAATACTTCCACAGCAATTCACTTTTTGAGGTTGAGTATAATTTCTAATACCTTCGTATTCTTGCATTAATTTTTTAATATTTTTCTGATCTCCATGAGAAATTTTAAATTTTCCATATAGAATTATTGTATGAGTTTTTTGAAAACCCTTTCGGTAATCAAATTTTAATTCTCTAATATTTTTTTCGTAGACCTTATTATCGTTAATATCAAAATATATTACACTTATTAATTTATCTTTTATTTCCTGATTATAACAGCCAGCATTCATAAATATATTTCCTCCTATAGAGCCTGGTATTGTATATAGGAACTCATAACCGGAAATACCTTTTTGAAAACAAAATTTTGATAAGAAATTATCTAAAACTGCTGAGCCAACTAACATATGATCTGAATTAATTTGAACATTGGTAAAATCACCCAAAAGCTTTATACCTACTCCTTTGAAACCCTCATCTTTGATTAATGTATTTGAAAGATTGCCTATTACTAATAATGATTTTGCTTTAATATCATACCTACTAAATAGGGTGCTTAAATCGATTTGATTATAAATTTTATAGAGATGGCTAATTATACCACCAGATTTTAACCAAGAATATTTAGCTGATGAAAAGTTAGTAACTAAATTTTTATTTTCTTGAGTCATAATAAAAACGGATTTGATTTGAGATATCTCCTGCTCCAGCACATATAACTATACTTTCTGTTTTATTTGATACAAATTGATCTAACAAACTAAATAAATCTTGATAATTATCAATATATTTACTTTTTTGATTATTTAAAACATTCAGATCATTCACCAAGTTTTTAGAATTTTTCATACCTTGTTTATAACTCTCACCTGCTTCATATGTTTTTAAAATAATCAAGTTATTGATATTTTTTAATACACGCAAATATTCACTATATAAATCATTTAATCTAGAGTATCTATGTGGTTCAATTATTAAGATAATATATTTCTTATTATACAATGATGAAATGTTAATTAATTTTTCTATTTCAGTAGGATGATGAGCGTAATCATCAATAAATGTAGTTTTTTTTATTTTGCCAAGAACATTCATTCTTCTTTTCGTCCCTTTAAAATTAAGTATATGAGATTTTTTTATTTTATATCCCAAGTCATCTATAATGGACAGAACTGCTGTTAGATTTTGTACATTGTGCTCACCCAACAAATTAGTAGATAAACTTTTTGATATAACTTTTTGACCCTTCAAAATATCAAATGTTGATTTTTTATTAGTTAACTTTATTAATTTATAGCTATAGTTTGCTTTTGTATTTGAACCAAATGTTTTCAGATTTTTAGAATATTTTTTTAATGAAAAGAGAAAATGATCATCATTATTTATAAATATTTTTACATCTTTTT
>CABXXO010000055.1 GCA_902516235.1 uncultured Alphaproteobacteria bacterium | reverse complement strand
AAAATAATAAGGACTGGGGCTTTGAGAAACTTACAAAAAAACCCGTAATAGCATCAAAATTTGAAATTATTAAAAACAATAGGTCTAGATCTGCAAAATTGAGAGTAGGGAGATTTATAAATTGATTAATTATTTTTCTAAATTTTTTTTGTTATTTATCTTTATTATTCTATTTTTGAGCTTCAAGAATCAGACTAAAATACTAGAAAATGATTTGTTATATTTGAAAAATAGTTATGATAAAAATAGTCAAATTTTTATTAATAAAGAGATACTTCTCACTAAACAAGTAAATCAATTACAAATTAATGAACTAAATAATTATGAATTTATTAAAAATAAAAAAATTATTAAATTTAATAGAAATGAGTTTGATGACTTTACGATAATAAAGGTCAATTATGTTCAATCTGAGTAATGAAACAGATTATAAATTACTTTCAGAAACAAAAGATTATTATAGTTTTTTTATTTTAACTGTTTTATTCCTTTTTATTGCTATCTTTACAAGGCTAATTTTTTTAAGCCTAGATAAAAGTAATAACTCTATATCTCATTTAAAAGATACAAGTCGTAAAGCTTTACCCACAATTTATGATTTTAATAATAATATTTTAGCTTACTCTAGTTATAATTATTCAGTTAAAAATATTAGGAATAAAGTAAAATATTTAAAAAGGGACGTTTCACTTAACAGTATTTTAGAGTTAATTTATCAAGGTGATCCTTATGTCAAATTTGAGAAAATTCTTACTAGAAAATATCCCTACGTTGCTCTTACAAATAATATAATTGGACATACAAATATTGAACATCAAGGTATTTCTTTAATTGAAAAATTCATTGATAAAAATCAAAATGATATTGAGTTATCTTTAGACATTCATTTACAAAAAAAAATATACGACTCTTTATATAAAGATACTTTAAATTTAGACTCAGATTACGCTATGAATGTTTTAATTGATCTAAGTAGTGAGGAGATTGTTAGTAATGTTTTTTTAGATAATAGAGATGTTAATAAATTTGACCAAACATTATTACCTATAAAGGATCTTAAATTTGATTTTGGATCTGTTTTTAAAACATTTACAGTTTATTCTGGTTTAAAAAATAAGAAAATTGACATAAATGAGTACTTTGATGTTGATCAACCTGTGTATATTGGAAGCAAAATAATAAATGACTTTCCAAGGAATAGTAAAATACCTATGCAAGTTGGAGACATATTAAAGAAATCCTCTAACAGGGGAGCAATTTTAATAAGAAGAAATTTAGATTGTCAAAATGAATTTAAGGTTGATTTAGATAATATAGGTCTTTTAAACTCCATAGAAATTGGTTTTGGTATGATGTCTGTAGAGCCAACCGTAAATAATTTTAGAGGGAGTTATTGCGATAATATTCCATATGGTTACGGTTTGTCTATTTCCCCAATACAACTTATAAATGCCTATGGAAAAATAATAACTGGTAGAAACAATTTTCAAGCTACTTTTGAGAAGCAAAAAAATGAAGATAAAAATAATTATAGTCAAATTTCAAGCACAATTAATAAACTATTATTTAATGCGAATGAGACTAATGATGATCTTTATAAAAAATTTTTAGTAGCAGGAAAAACAGGTACTGCTGATCAAAGTATTCCTAATGGTGAAAAAATTCAAAACGTTACATATATAAGCTTTTTTCCATACAATAATCCAAAGTACCTAAATTTAACATTTATGCGAAACCCAAAAGTATCATATGGTAAATACATCACTGCTGGTAATACAGTAAAACCAGCATTTTACAATCTTTTGAAAGAGATTTATATGTATTTAGACTTATCTATAATTAATTCTAAGAGCACTGATATTTAATGAACTTAGACGAATTAAAGGATAAGGGTTTTAAAATTGCTACAAATTGGCAAGAATGTAACAAAAAATCTATTTTTATATTAAATAGCACTAATAATAAAAAATTTAAAAGCTATTTGAACCTAGCACTAAAAAAAAAATGTAAATTTATAATCTGTAACATAAAATTTAAAAACAAAATAAATAATAAACTAATTAATTTCTTTTTTTATAATAATCAGAAAGATTTAGAACATATTTCAAAAAAATTTTATAATTTAGATGGTCTTAAAATTATTTTTGTTACAGGTACTAATGGTAAAACATCCATAGCATATGGAGCAAATAGATTATTTAATATTAATGGAATTAAGTCATGTTATATAGGAACATTAGGTTTCTATATAAATACTAAAAAAATTAAAAAACTAAATAATACAACTCCCTCTTATTTTGAAATACTTAATTTACTACAAATAGCTAATAATAATTTTGTGAAATTTGTTTTTATGGAAGTTTCTAGTATCGGTTATTGTGAGGGCAGAATTGGAAGTCTGAAATATGATCATTGTGTATTGACAAATTTAAAGTCTGATCATCTTG
>CABXXO010000054.1 GCA_902516235.1 uncultured Alphaproteobacteria bacterium | reverse complement strand
AATTATAAAAGTTCCCTTAGATAAATTACTACATTTAAGAGAATTTATTTCTATAGAAAATTTAAATCTTTATAACAAAATGGGTTTTTCAAAATCTACTGATGCTTATTTTGGGATTTCTAAGCTATCATCAAAAGAAAACTTTAATTGCAATGGACTTGTTGAATTTTTTAACACTCTCTTTGAAATGAGTAAAAAAGGTCAATCAATAAGTCGATATAAGGGCCTAGGTGAAATGAACCCTGAACAGTTATGGGAGACAACTTTAGACCGAACAAACAGAAAGCTGCTTCAAGTTAAACTCGAAGATCAAATCAATGCCGAAAGACAACTCATCATGCTTATGGGAGATGATGTGACTGATAGGAAAAGTTTTATCCAAGAAAATTCAGTCAAAGTAGCAAACTTAGATATTTAGTTGGATAATCAAAAAAACTCCCTTTTCGTTAATTCTTCCGACTTTTTGATTATACGAGCTATTGCTTTTGGCGGACAGGCCGCAACTTTATCAATTACACAGTATTTTTTTGAGATTTCAAAAATAGTTGCAACGGCTTCATGGACTATAGCTTTTATCTTGATGGCCAGCATTATCTTAGGTTTTTACTTAAACAAAGGTGATAAAATTATTTCAGAAAAACAAGTCTTCATATTTTTATGTTTCGATATTATACAAATTTCGAGTTTAATTGCTTTGAACGGCGGATACACCAATCCTTTCATATTTATCATCTTAGCTCCTATTGCTATTGCAGCCTCATACTTAGCCATAGAAAGAATAATTATAATTTTAAGTTTGGCGTTAGTTTGCTTTGCCTTAATATTTAATTTTTTTATTGCTCTTCCTGCATCTGTCCATCCCAATATTAATTTTACATATAGTCTAGCTATCATGATCTCTCTTTTTATAAGCAGCATCTTTTTAGTTTTCTATCTTTATTACTTTTCTTTAAACTATAAAAGTACGCAAAAAGCATATGAATTAGCAAGCAAGCAACTTCAGAATGAAAAAGAACTTTTAAAAGTAGGTGGGTTAGCAGCAGCAGCTGTTCATGAACTAGGGACACCATTGAATACAATAAACCTAATTGTTGGAGATTTTAACCAAGATAAAAAGCTAAAGGATGATTATGGAAAAGACATTAAAACTTTATTATTAGAATTAGATAGATGTAAGGCAATACTTAAAGAACTTTCAACTAATCCAGAGTCAACAGAACTCTCTTCTGAGATAACTAATATGTCATTAGACGCATATACACAATCTTTATGCGAACAATTCTCGAATAATTATCGTGCAGTAAATTTAGATTATAGGTCGGATGAAAATTCTAAAAATATTAGTATTAAAATTACACCTGAGCTTAATATCGCTATGAATAATATAATCAAAAATGCAATTAGTTTTGCTTATAAAGAAATATTAATAATTTCAGAAACTTCAACAAATACATATACTATCAAAATCCGTGATGATGGCCCAGGTTTTGATAAAAAGTTTATAGCTAATTTTGGAAAACCCTTCTATTCTAGCAGACCTGAAAAAGGTGTAAATATGGGCCTTGGGTTATTCATAACAAAACAAATGATTGAAAATCTAAATGGTGAAATATCAGTACAAAGTAATAATGGAGCAGAAGTAACTTTAACATGGCAGATTTAGAACAAAACACAGTAACAAAAGATAAAACACTTTTTATTATTGAGGACGATAAGCCCTTTCGAGAGCGATTAACCACTTCTTTTCAACGAAAAGATTTCACAGTAACATCAGCAGCATCTAAAAAAGAGGCATTAGACGTTTTATCGGGTAATAACTTTAATTATGCCATAGTTGACCTACGTTTAGGAGATGGCTCTGGACTCGATGTTATTAAGGTAATCAAAGAGCAAAACCCAGAGTGTCGTACAGTTATGTTAACTAGTTATGGCAACATAGCTACAGCAGTGTCATCCGTAAAATTAGGTGCTGATGATTACTTAACGAAACCAGCTAATATCGATGATATTGAAAAGTCACTAATGTCCTCCACAGCTACATCTCTGCCCCCACCTCCGGAGAATCCAATGTCTGCAGATAGAATTAGATGGGAACACATACAAAGAGTTTTTACTCAGTGTAACCGCAATGTCTCTGAAACAGCTAGAAGATTAAAAATGCATCGAAGAACCCTTCAAAGAATTCTAAATAAGCACGCTCCTAAAGAATAGTATATAACTTCAATCTTTGTTATTCTGCCTAGATGTCTGAGTCACGGTTAATTCTTGTAGATGGTTCAGGATATATTTTCCGAGCCTATTACGCTTTACCCCCAATGAATAATTCTAAAGGCATACCTACCAATGCTGTTTATGGATTTTGTAATATGATGCTTAGACTAATTGAAGAACACCCCAGTGACAAAATACTAATAATACTTGATGCAGGTAAGAATACTTTTCGAAACACTTTATTTCCTGATTACAAAGCGAATCGTGGAGAGGCACCTGAGGATTTAATACCCC
>CABXXO010000053.1 GCA_902516235.1 uncultured Alphaproteobacteria bacterium | reverse complement strand
TGGTTTGTCTAAAGTAGAGGTTGAGGCTATAGATGAATTTGGAAACCAATCTAATTATATCGTATCTATTAACAGAGAATTTAGTTTAGATGAAAATAAAGAGGTTATTGATGGTCTTTATCCTGGAAAAATCAAAGATAAATCTTCAAATGACAAAGTAGCTGTAATCATTGGAATCCAAAACTATGACGACATTCCTGATACAAAATACAGTGATAAAGATGCTATGGCATTTGCTGAGTTTGCAAACCAAACACTTAATATTTCTTCTAAAAATATTAAATACCTTTTTAATGAGGACGCCAATTACTTTGGTTTTAAGGGAGTTCAAGCTTGGTTAGAGAATAAAGTAAATAAAAGTACTGATGTTTATGTTTTCTACTCGGGGCATGGTTTGGGAGTAGAGGGTAAATCAAAACTTCTTCCTAGTAATTTTGTTACTCAGTTCCAAGAAGAGTCTTCTTATGAAAAAGATGAGTTTCTCTCCGATATCGCGAATTTAAATCCTAATCATATATATGCCTTTTTTGACACTTGCTTCAGTGGTCTTGGAAGGGATGGAGAAACACTTATCGCAGGACTTAAAAATATCAATATCGTAGAGGAGGTTGCTCCAGTTGATAATATTACAATATTTAATTCTTCCTCAGGACTAGAGTATTCTACTGATTTTGATGTGGCTGGTCACGGTCTATTCTCATACTACCTGATGAAAGGATTAGAGGGAAACGCCGATATTAATTCTGATAATGAAATAACTAGTAAGGAGTTATTTTCATTTATCAGTGATAATGTTTCAGACAGAGCCTTGGATATAGGTCTTAGTCAAAACCCATCTTTAATTGGGGAAAGTAATAACGTGATTGTAAGATGGTAAAAAATTTATTTTTATTAATTTTATTTTTTCCACTGATTGTTATTGCAGAAATTATTCAAACCAAAGGCGAGATTTATATTGAACCAGAGGGCGATCTAAATTTATGTAAAGATGATGCTAGAGATAAAGCTTATCGCAATGCATTAGAGAGGGTTGCTGGTGAAAGTATAGTTTCTAACAAAGACCTTCAGTGCGCCAGTAATGATGATGACGCTCTTTGTGAATTAAAAAAAAGAACCTTCTCTCTTACTCAAGGTATTGTAAAACCAGTCGGTAATAGGGACTATAATGCTGTCCTAGAGGGTGATTTTTTTATTTGTACATGGACAGAAGATGTTAAGGTAGAGAGGTTTAAAACATATCCTGATTTTGAATTTAGATTTACACTAAACCAAAATAAATTTATCGCGCCTTTACCCCCCTCTGATGGTATTATTAAGTTATCTGATAAAAACTTCGAACCCATAACATTTAATTTTGAACCAAGACAACCTAGTTATTTGTACTTATTTCAAAATACGGAATATCTTAAGGAAGGTAAAAGTTTTCTTAAGATCTTTCCTAATAAATTAGATCAAGAAAACTTATTTTCAAAAAAAGTCACTATTCCCACTAAAAAAAGTTATGAATTTAAAGTTTCATTCCCTGATAATTTTTACAAGGATGTTTTTTATGTAAATATCATCGCAATAGCCTCTGAAAATATAATCTCTTTCTATGATGAATACACATATGAGGATTTTCAAGCCAAGCTTTTTGAAATTATGGATCAAAAATCTCGATATAAATATGAGATATATACAGTCTTAAAAAAGAATTGATATAAACAGATTTTTCTTTTAATCTAATTCTGTGAAATTAACTCTACTACTAGTATTTTCTTTATTTTTAGCTGCTTGTGGACAAACAACAAGTGGTGTTGACCCATTGCAAACTCAAAAAAGAATTGATGAACAAATGGAGAAACAACAAGAAACTAAAGAAGATGTTGTTTCTGATTTTCCAGATTGGTGGTTAAACCCTCCTATGGATACAGAGGATATTTTTTATTTTACTGGTCAAGGTGAATCAAAGCAAATACAAATGTCTCTTGATATCGCAATTTTAGAAGCCAAAGAACTACTTGCAAGTGCTATAGATAGCAGACTGTCAGCAAGAATGACTCAATTTAAAACACAATCCGGGCTTGAAGATGATATGGTCCTAACTTCCTCTTTAGAAAAAGCTACTGAGTCGGTTATCAGTCAAACTCAAGTTGGTGGATTTCGTGTAGCAAAAAAAGATGTTCAGGCCAAAGATAATAAATATATTTCCTATGTGCTCTTAGAATACAAAGCTGGTCATGCTAACAAGCTTTTATACAATCAAATTAAAAAGGATGCTGAAACTGAAGCAAAAATTCGTCAGACAGAAGCATTTAAAGAATTAGAAGAAGCTGTTCTTAATAACTAGATTATCTAAGAGTTATTTAATTATTTTAATCCTTTTATGCCTCGTAGATTAACAACAGAACTAACACCATGCTCAGGGAAACTTAAAACCGCGTTTCGTGGTTCGTGATCCATGGTCAAATATCAAGGGTTATTTTGTTCACCAATATTTGAATATTTGAATCATTATTTCGTTAAATGTGGAAGTGTTTCAGTAGAAAGGTGAACACTTGGTGAGCAAGTCTTATGACCATTGTAAAAGCCTAGGAATTAAGGGGTTCTTAACGGGTAGGAATCCTTACTGTCACGCAGGAGGTCGCGGGTTCGAGTCCCGTCGCTCCCGCCACAATAAGGTTAACT
>CABXXO010000052.1 GCA_902516235.1 uncultured Alphaproteobacteria bacterium | reverse complement strand
GCTTCAGTAGCAAGAGCTCTACCCAACTCAACTCTTTTTTGTAATCCATAAGGAAGTTTACCAACTGGCGTATCTTTAATTTTTTCTATTTCTAAAAACTCAACTATCTCTTCACATTTTTTTAAATTTACTTTCTCTTCTTTTCTTGCTTTAGGTAATTGTAAAGCAACATCCATAAAATTTGCTTTTGAGTGAAGTTTCCTTCCAACTAAAATATTATCAATAGCTGACATTCTTTTAAAAAGGGCCAAATTTTGAAATGTTCTTGAGATGCCCATTTGTGCAATAATATTAGGAGTAATTTTACTTAAAGTATCTCCTTTGAAAGCTATGGATCCCTTTTGGGGTTTGTAAATACCATTAATACAATTTAGCATAGAGCTTTTACCCGCTCCATTCGGACCAATTATGGCTCTTACCTCGTGTTCAAGAACGTTAAATGAAGTGTCTGTAATAGCGTTTACACCACCAAAGCTTAAAGAGATGTTATTCACTTCTAATATTGGCTTTCCGATTTTAAATCTTCTCTCTTCAATTGAGTTCATGATACTAAACCTTTATTTTTTTTACTTTCCTTTAAAACATCTCTGAAGTTTTTTCTACCTTCAGATGATATCCCTAAATAGAATTCTTTTACTTTATCATCGTTTAAAAGTGATTTTGCAGATCCATCTAACATAACTTGACCAGTTTCAATAATGTATCCGTAATCAGAGTTTCTTAATGCTATATTTGTATTTTGTTCAGCAAGTAAAATACTAACGCCTTCTCTCTCATTTAGTTCTTTTACGATATTAAATATTTCTTCCACAAGTTGAGGAGCTAAACCCATTGATGGCTCATCAAGTAAAAGCATTTTAGGTTTGGCCATCATAGCTCTAGCAACCGCAATCATTTGTTGTTCTCCACCAGATGTAAACCCTGCCTGACTTTTTCTTCTTTCTTTGAGTCTTGGAAAATAAGCATACATTCTATCTAATTCAGATTTAATTTCAGATTTAGATAACTTTCTAGTATACGCTCCACTGATAACATTTTCTTCAACTGTTAAATGTCCGAAACATCTTCTACCTTCAAGAACTTGAACAAGGCCTAAATTAACCATGTCACTGGGATTTAATTTTTCTACTCTTTCACCATCATAGGTAATTGATCCATTTGTAACCTTGCCTCTTTCAGAAGCTAACATTGTAGAAACAGATTTAAGAGTGGTGCTTTTACCCGCACCATTACCACCTAGCAGTGCAACAATACTACCTTTTGGAACATCTAAAGATACATCACTAACTGCAAGGATAACGTCGTCGTATACGACTTCAATATTTTTAATTTCAAGAATATTTTCAGACTTATTTTGATCACTCATTTTAAAT
The DNA here is from genome assembly GCA_902516235.1 of uncultured Alphaproteobacteria bacterium. Lineage (GTDB taxonomy): Bacteria > Pseudomonadota > Alphaproteobacteria > HIMB59 > HIMB59 > HIMB59. Next base: position 1,553 of record CABXXO010000052.1, on the reverse strand, counting down.
TTTTTCCATATTTAGGAAGGGGCATAAGCCCCTTCCGCAGATTTGTTTAAATCAGTTTAACATTCTTTTGGAGTTATGTTGTTCTCAGCTGCAAACTTTGCTGCTGAATTTTCAACTAAATCACGAATGTATCCAGGATCTAAAGGAGCTTCCCAACCAGTAATCTGATTGAACTTTTCTCCGTCCCACTGCATGACAGCAAACTTGCCTGCGCCTTCATGGTTCTCACAAGAAATTGAAAATGGTGCTACCATATTTTCAATACCTATTTCGGCGAGTCGCTCAGTTGTCATGTTAAGAGCTTCGTATCCATCTCTAAATTCTGCACCAGTAACAGCTTTACCTACTTTACCATGCATCTCTTGAGCGTTTTTTAAAGCTTCAATCCACATTACAGCTGCACCAAGACCACGATTCCAATAAACTGATCCCACTCTACTTTCGTCTGCGAGATTTCCTTTACCTGATCCGTATACTTGTTCTTTAATAGCTGCAACTAGAGGAAAATCATCTCCTGGTAGTGCATTTGCAACAGCGTATGTTCCGATAGCTGAGTCACCTGCAGGATACATATCCTCTTCAGCTGCTCCAAATGTTACGTACATCATTCTATCTCTCGGAAAATTAACTCTAGCTGCATTCGTCATAGCAGTTGAATTCATACCTGAACCTGCTCCCCAGAAAGTAACCCAATCAGGTTTTTCTTTTCTGATTTGAAGCCACTGAGATTGCTGTTCTAATCCTGGAGGTGGAATTGAAATTTCTACTAATTCCATTCCCCATTCTTCAGTAATAGCTCTCATAGCTGGTAAAGGCTCTCTACCGTAAGCAGAGTCAATGTGAAGGTGAACAATTTTCTTACCCTTCATATTAGGAATACCACCCTCAATTTCAGCCATAAATTTTAATTTAACTGCGATTTGTGACCAATAGTGACTTGCTGCATTAAAAACCCATGGCCATACTGTTCCATCAGCTCCGTCAGTTCTTCCATAACCATACTGAGCTAAAACAACATTATCTTCAGCCATTCTATTGATAACAGCATAAGCACCTGGTGTACCTAAAGTATCAAAAACAACGATTCTTTGACCGTCTTTTTCTAAAAGTCTCTGATAACACTCAACCGTTTTCACAGCATTATACTCAGTCTCACATTCTTGATATGTGAGCATAACACCATTAACTCCACCGTTCATGTTGACATAGTTTAAGTAGTCAATTTGTGCACCGTAATAGCCTGTTCCCATTGCTGAGTAAGGACCAACCCTACTACTTGCAATTGGAAAGTACTGCTCGTGCGCACCAGCAGATACGTTTTGTGGTACAGAGAACATTGATAAGCTTCCTATTACCGTAGCGATAACAAGAAACTTTCGTTTCAAATTATTGAACATAAATGTCCCTCCTATTTTAAAATAATTTTTAGTTCTTATTCCAGAATTTAATCTGAAAATAAAACTTATTCCTGTAAACATTATAAAAAAAATTCAATATCTAGATCAAAAATAAAAGTTTTTTGGATCTGATTCCACTTTAAAAAGTTACTAATT
>CABXXO010000051.1 GCA_902516235.1 uncultured Alphaproteobacteria bacterium | reverse complement strand
ATTTTTTTAGTTCTTCGTCATGAGATTTATTAACTGCAGCTTGAATATAACCTTCAATTAAATCACACTGTATATTTAAATCTTTAATATTTTTTTTTACTTCTCTAACGGCCTCTAATGTGAATTGCCATAATGTCTTAATTTCCTCTTGCGTATGTTTTTGACCAGAATAATTTTCACCTGAAAAACTATGTAATAACTGTCCACCATTTCTTCCAGATGCCCCCCAACCTACTTTATTTTTTTCTAAAATGACTATATTCAAACTAGGGTTAATCTTAGATAGATACAATGCTGAAGAAATCCCTGATAATCCTGCACCAATGATACAAACATCACATTGTAAGCTCTCACTTAATTTGTTAGTATTAAGTTTGAATGCTTTTGTTCTTACATAATAATTATCTGAGTAATCCATCAGATACATAAGTATCAAATTTTAAAGGTTAGTTATAGCTATGAATGATTATGTTGATTGGTTAAAGAAAAATAAAATTACTGAAGTTGAGTGTATGATCCCTGATAATTCAGGTATTCCAAGAGGTAAGATACTACCTACAAAAAAATTTTTAAGTTCAATTGACTCTGGTGGCTTGAGGTTACCTCTTGCCCTATTTAAATTAGCAGTATCAAGAGATGTAACTTATTCAATAGATGATCAAATTCTTAATCCTACTGATGGTGATTTTATTTTAAAACCTGATTTTAGCACTCTTAGAACTGTGCCATGGTACGATGAACCAACTGCTCAAGTTATTTGTGATGCTGTTGATAATAATGATAATGTTATAGAAGTTCATTCGAGAGGTATTTTAAAAAAAGTTATAAGTCTTTATGAAAAAATGGGACTAGAGCCCATTGTTGCTCCTGAAATTGAATTTTATTTAGTAAAAAAAAATAATGACCCTGATAACCCATTGGAGACACCAAGTGGGCAATCAGGAAGAATAGAAAAAGGAAACCAGTCTTATGGGATCGATGCAGTTAATGAGTTTGACCATATTTTTGAGGACTTATATGATTATTGCGAAGCTCAGGAATTAGATGTCGAAAATATAAACCATGAAGATGGACCTGCACAGATGGAAATTAACTTCAAGCATGGAAAACCTCTTGATTTAGCAGATCAGGTTTTTCTATTTAAAAGAACTCTAAGACAAACTGCTTTAAAACATAATTTATATGCAACTTTTATGGCTAAACCAATGGAAGACAGCCCTGGTAACTCCATGCATATACACCAATCAATTTTAAAAAAAGGCAAACCAATATTCGTTGATAAAAATCTCAAAACAACAAAACTTTTTGATAACTATTTAGGAGGATTGCAAAAGTATTCTAAGTCTTTTTTACCTCTCTTTGCTCCTAACGTTAATTCATTTAAGAGATTAAGAGGTTATTGGGAAGAGGGAACTCCTTTTAATTTAAATTGGGGTTTTGAAAATCGTACTTGTGGCTTTAGAGTTCCAAATTATAACTCTGCTAATCAAGCAAGGATTGAAAATAGATTATGTGGCTCAGACGTTAATCCATATTTAGCAATAGCTGCTACTTTATCTGCAGGATACTTGGGTATTAAAAAAAAATTAAAAGCTACACCAGAAACAAAAAAAGCAGCTTATAATGTTAATGTATCATTAACAGAGAGTATCTATCAATCAATCGATACTTTTTCTAGATCTAAAGAAGCTAAAGAAATATTTGGTGAAACTTTCATAGAATTATTTTGTTCAATTAAAGACTTAGAAGTTAATGCATATAATAAAATAATTACAGCTTGGGAGAGAGAATATTTACTTCTTAATGTGTGATCGATTAATAAAATAAATACTAATTGCAGCTAATAAAACAATCAACATTATAATTGCTGATAAAGCATTTACCTCAGGGCTTAAACCTAATCTGACTTTAGAGAAAACCACAATAGGTAAAGTATTAGCGCCAGGTCCAGTAGTAAAACTAGCAACAACTAAATCATCCAAGGAAAGTGTAAATGCAAGCAGCCAGCCAGATATAATAGAGGGTAATATAACAGGTGCTGTAATTTTCCAAAAAATCATATTAGGAATTGTTCCTAAATCTTGAGCGGCCTCTTCAATATTTTTATCATAACTACTTAATCTAGATTGAATTATGACTGCTACAAAAGCTACTGAGAATGTTATATGTGAAATTAAAACTGTGAGCTGTCCTTTTGAAGAAGGAAAGCCAATTATATGATTAGATGAAATAAAAAATAATAATAAAGACAGACCTAAGATTATCTCTGGCATAACTAAAGGAGAAGAACTTAAGAAAATAAAAAAGGGCCTAGCTGGTATTTTTGATATTCTTGTTAATGAAAAACCTATCATCACCCCCATAATTGTTGCAAAAGTTGCAGATAAAGAAGCTATTTTTATACTTGTATAAAAAGCCTCTAATATTTGTTCATTTTGGAATAGTTCTTTATACCATCTAAATGAAAATCCCTTCCAAACCATTACTCTTTTATTGTCATTAAATGAATAGGCAATAAGAGTTAAAATGGGGAAGTAGAGAAAAGAGAAACCTATAGTTAGTGTAAATATTTTAAAAAAAAGTTTATACATTCTTAAAATTGTATTTTGCATACATTAATTGAAAAATAACTATTGGAAAAACTAGAATTACAATTCCTGACATTGCGAGTGCGCTAGCAACAGGCCAATCTCTATTAACAAAAAATTCATCCCAAATTATTTTTCCAAAATAAAGTTTATCACTACCCCCTAACATCTCTGGAATTACAAATTCTCCAACCACTGGTATAAAAACTAACATACTGCCCGCAATGATACCTGGTAATGATAAAGGTAGGATTACTTTTAAAAATGTATTTACAGGCTTTGCTCCTAAATCATTAGCAGCATCAATCAAGTTTAAATCAAACTTAACTAAATATCCA
>CABXXO010000050.1 GCA_902516235.1 uncultured Alphaproteobacteria bacterium | reverse complement strand
GCCCATATGTATAGAGCAGAAGATAAATCAAAAGATCAAAGTTATTTTTTATTTGCCACAACTCAAAATCAATTAGACTATTTGCGATTTCCATTAGGTGAAATATCCAAAGCAGAAACTAGAAAAATAGCTGAGGATCTAGGTCTAATTGTTTACGACAAGAAAGATAGCCAAGATATATGTTTTATTCCAGATGGAGATTATAAAAAATTTATTAAATCAAATAAAAAAAAGGGAGAAATAATTGATCTTTTTGGAAATATATTATCCTCTCATGATGGTATTCAAAATTTTACAGTTGGACAAAGAAGAGGATTGGGAATATCTAATGATGACCCTCTTTATGTGATTGATATTATTAAAGATAAAAATCAAATCATTGTAGGAGATAAAAAAGACCTTTTAGGAAGTTCTCTTTTACTGGGCGATTTAAATTTTATTATGCCAGAATATGACTTATCAAAAAATATTGTTGAAATTCCCTGTAGTGCTAAAATTAGATCTTTATCCGAGCCTAAAAAAGGAAAACTTATCAAACAATCTAAATCTTATTCTTTTGAATTTGATGAACCTGCAGAGGCTATAACTAGAGGCCAAGCTTGTGTTTTATACGATAATGATAGAGTTTTAGGCGGTGGGATAATTAAGCAGAAACTGAACTAAATAGAGAGTTTACTCGTATTTTCTTGTAAAAATCCTTATTTATCATATATATCGAAATCTATGGCAGCTACAGAACAAACAATCAAACAAGTAAATACTTTAGGAGATACTGATTATAAGTATGGTTTTTCTACTGAACTAGATGAAATACGCCCTCCAAAAGGTTTAAATGAAGATATAATAAAATTTATATCTGTCCAAAAAGAAGAGCCAGAGTGGATGCTTGATTGGAGGCTCAATGCCTTCAAAGTATTTAACAAGCTACCGAAGCCTGAATGGGCTAAGTTGAATATTCCAGAAATTGATTACCAAGATTGTTATTATTACTCAATTCCTAAAAGTCTCAAAGATAAACCTAAGTCTTTGGATGAAATCGACCCAGAAATAATCAAAACTTATGAAAAACTAGGTATTCCATTAAAAGAACAAAAAATGTTATCTGGTATTGCAGTAGATGCCGTTTTTGACTCCGTATCAGTTGCCACTACATATAAAAAACAATTAAGTGATCTGGGTATTGTATTTTGCTCAATCTCAGAGGCAGTAAAAACTCACCCTGATTTAGTAAAGAAATATTTAGGAAGTGTTATACCCGTATCTGATCACTCTTTTGCTGCTTTAAACTCAGCGGTGTTTACTGATGGATCTTTTATTTATATTCCTGAGGGCGTTAGGTGTCCTGTAGAGCTATCAACATACTTTAGAATAAATGCAATGAACACCGGTCAGTTTGAGAGGACTCTTATAATTGCAGATAAAGATAGTTATGTAAGTTATTTAGAGGGCTGTACCGCACCAATGAGAGATGAAAATCAGCTTCACGCTGCTAATGTTGAGTTAGTTGCTCTGGATAATGCAGAAATAAAGTATTCAACAGTTCAAAATTGGTACCCTGGTGATAAAGAAGGTAAGGGGGGTATCTACAACTTTGTAACAAAAAGAGGTGCCTGTAGAGGTAAAAATTCTAAAATATCTTGGACTCAAGTTGAGACAGGATCCGCAATAACATGGAAATACCCAAGCTGTATTTTGCAAGGAGATAACTCTAAAGGAGAATTTTATTCAGTTGCAATAACTAATAACATGCAACAAGCCGATACAGGTACAAAAATGATACATATCGGTAAAAATACATCCTCAAAAATAATATCAAAAGGTATATCGGCTGGAAAAGCTAATAACACCTATAGGGGTTTAGTAAATATTTTGTCAAAAGCTAAAAATGCAAGAAATTTTACTCAATGTGATTCATTATTAATCGGTAATAAATGTGGTGCCCACACTGTTCCGTACATAGAGTCAAGTAACTCAGACTCAATGGTTGAACATGAAGCAACCACTTCAAAAATTAATGAGGATCAATTATTTTATTGTCAGCAAAGAGGATTGAATAGTGAAGATGCGGTAGGTTTAATTGTCAATGGTTTTTGTAAAGAGGTATTACAACATTTGCCAATGGAGTTTGCTGTAGAAGCCCAGAAATTAGTAGCAATTAGCTTAGAAGGTAGTGTTGGATAATGTTAGAAATTAAAAACCTTCATGTTTCCATTGAAGAAAAGAAAATTATCAAAGGTTTAAATTTATCAATAAATAAGGGTGAGGTTCATGCTCTCATGGGCCCAAATGGTTCAGGGAAGAGCACACTCTCTTATGTATTGTCCGGGAAAGATAAATATGAAATAGATGACGGAACAATAGAGTATAATAAAAAAAATTTACTTGAGTTGGATGTAGATGAAAGAGCAAATGAGGGTTTATTTTTGGCATTTCAATATCCAATGGAGATACCTGGTGTACAAACTTCTTTTTTTTTAAAAACAGCAATCAACTCAAAGAGAAAATATTTAGGTCAGAGTGAAATGGATGCCCTGGAATTTGCTAAATTAATGAAATCAAAAGCTGAAGAATTAAATATCAATTCTGAAATGCTCAAAAGAGACTTGAATGTAAATTATTCAGGTGGTGAAAAAAAGAAACAAGAAATTTTACAAATGTCAATGTTAAGCCCTAAGATGGCTATCTTAGATGAGACAGACTCTGGTTTAGATATAGATGCGTTAAGAATTGTCTCCGAGGGCGTCAATAAATTAAGAAGCAAAGAAAATTCCTTTTTAGTAATCACTCACTATCAAAGGCTTTTAAACTATATAAAGCCTGATTTTGTTCACATTATTGCTGATGGTAGAATTGTGAAATCAGGAGATTACTCCTTAGCTCTAGAATTAGAAGAAAAAGGATACGAAGAAATATCTAAATCTGCCTAATGGAACTCACATTAAATTTAGACAAGATACAATCTGAT
>CABXXO010000049.1 GCA_902516235.1 uncultured Alphaproteobacteria bacterium | reverse complement strand
AAAAAAAATTAAGCTTTTTTATGCTACTATTTATTAACTATATATTTTAAGATAATTACAAGAGGTTTGATTTTGCTTAAAAATTATTCACTCAATTGAATTTGCCTTGATTAAGGGGGGGTTAATGGGAGAAAAAATCGTATTAATTGGTGCTGGGAGCGCCAACTTTGGACTGGAGGCAGTTTCAGATATTTTTAAATCGTTACCACTTGAGGGAAGTGAAATTATGCTTCATGACACAGACCAAGAGGCTTTAAAAGAGACATTAGCAGTTGGTGAAAAATACAAAACTGAATGGGGTGTAAATTTTTTATTGAATGCAACCTCTAACAGAAGAGATGCTCTTAAGGATGCAACTTTTGTCGTTATTTCAATTGAAGTTTCACCTCGATTTGGTTTATGGGATGAGGATTGGAAATATCCTCAACAATTTGGTTTCAAACAAATATATGCAGAAAATGGTGGGCCTGGTGGTCTATTTCATTCACTAAGAATAATACCTCCTATTCTAGAAATTTGTGAAGATATTAATCAAATTTGCCCTGGGGCTTATGTTTTTAATTTTAGTAATCCTATGCAAAGAATTTGTCATGCTGTTACCGTTAAATATCCTGAAATAAAATTTATTGGACTTTGTCATGCAATTGCCGAAATGGAAAGAGATCTACCAGAGCTTATGAATACCGAATTTAAAAATATAGAGTATCGAGCCGGTGGTCTTAACCATATAAGTATATTAACAGAGGTCAGGTATAAAGACTCTCAAAAAGACGCTTATCCATTGATAAGAGATAAGGCTACGGAGTATTACAAAAATTATGTTATTGATTTTGAAAAAATGAATGAGCAATCTACTTCACCTGGAGCAGAAAGGGGAATTTTTTTAAAACTCTTCGAAACTTATAACTATCTTCCAATTACAACAGATAGTCACCTTGGTGAGTATCTTCCATGGGCGCATAGTATAGCTGATCATCATGCCATTCTTCATTTTTATAAAAGTTACAAAAAAAATTGTATGACTGTTTATAGATCAGAAGAAATGCATAGTTTTTATTTTGATAAGAAAAGACAATCAAAAGAGAGGCTCGTTGAATTGATGGAAGCGATTGTGGAAGATAAAAATATTGAAGAGGCAGCAGTAAATATTTTAAATAATAATTTTATAAAACAGATTCCAAATGACATAGTTGTTGAGGTTCCAGCCATTGTTGGAAAAAAAGGAATAAATGGCATCAAACTTGATAACTACCCAGATAATTTTGCTTCAATTTTAGTTAATCAAGTTGGTACCATTAGACTGACGACTGAAGCAGTATTAGAAAAGTCAAAATCTATTGCATTCCAAGCTTTATTGGCTGATCCTGTTGTTGATGATTTTAATTCAGCAAAATCACTTTTGGATACTATGCTTTATTTTCAAAGTGAACATTTAGGATATTTAAAATAATTTGATTAATTTAGGAATTATTGGATGCGGATCTGTCATGCAAGGTCCTTATATGGATTTGGTTAATAAATACATTTTTAAAAAGTTGATAAAATTGAAATCTATATCAGATATAAATTCCAACTTAGAGCCTATTCTCAGAAAGAAATTTTTTTTTGATAAATTTTATACTAATTATAAAAATATTCTAAATGACGATGAGATAGATGCAGTTTTAATCCTTACGTCTATGAATGAACATTCAATGATTGCCAAACAAGCACTTTTAAATAACAAACATGTATTAGTTGAAAAACCTATGGCTACAAAAATTGATGACTTAAAAGGTCTTCTCAAAGTTGCAAGATCCTCTTCAAAGTTTTTGATACCTGCACCCTTTGTTACTTTAAGTCCGACTTATCAAGCCATAAATTCAGAATTAAAAAATAAAACAATAGGTAAGGTCTCTCTAGCTAGAGCTAGATATGGATGGGCGGGACCAAACTGGGGCGAATGGTATTACAACACTGGAGGGGGTCCTTTATTTGATTTAGGTGTTTATAATATAACATCTCTAACTGGCCTTCTAGGTCCAGTCAAAAATTTGTTTGCAAAATCTTCTTTGTCCTCAAAATACAGGACAATTAATAAGAGGAAAATTAAAGCGAATACGAACGATAACTTTCAAATTATGTTGGAATTTAAAAGTGGTTGTATCGGTGTTGTCACTACTGGTTTCACTATGCAACAATACAAATCAGCAGCTATTGAGCTTTATGGATCAACAGGAACAATACAGATGCTTGGCGATGACTGGGAACCGAAGGGTTATGAAATATGGAGAAACTCTAGGTCATCATGGGAGCTCTATAGTACCCCTTATGCTAATTGGCCATGGACTTCAGGCTTCTCTCATTTAGTAGATTGCCTAATTAATAACAAAAAACCATTAATCAAAATTGACCATGCTTATCATGTAAATGAGATCATGATTAAAATTTATGAGTCTTCAAAAAAAAACCAAGAAATGTCTATAAATAGCACTTTTCAAACTTTACAATTTCCAAAAAAAATAAAGACAAAAAAAAGTCATCTAGATCACGATAGAGACCACGATGGTGTATAAACCTTCTCCAAAGCCTGATTATGCAAAAAGCACTCTCATTAAGTATTCAGTTATTAAAACTCACAGGTGGGGTGATGAGATATCTGGGTATGTAAAAGATTGGATTTATGTTTCAAATAAACACTTACATCAAATTATTTTTGGTCTCAAGCCTGGATCAAATTTTAAACACTCACAAAGTTTTAGAACTATTTTTGGTGCCGATGAATTTTTATACGTTTTATCAGGTTTGCTAGTACTTAGTAATCCAAAGACAGGAGAAATAAAACGTGTGGAAGAAGGTCAGTCAGTCTTTTTTGAGAAAGATACTTGGCATCATGCTTTCAATTATAGTAACAAAGAATTACAGGTTTTAGAATTTTTTTCACCACCTCCTCTGACAGGCACCTCTGGTGTATATGCTAAAAGAAAACCTTTTTTAAAAAAATATTTGTATAAAAGAAGTATTTTGAATAATCCCCTTAAAAAAACTCATTATAAAAACTCTTTTAAAGTTTTAAAAGATGAAGATATTAGTTGGTCTCTTTATGGGCAGAAACAACAACTTCTATTAGGAGATATGGTAAATACAAAGAATTTAAAAATAAAAATAGTTAAGTTAAAAGGCTTTCAAAAAAGCCCAGCTATATCATTTAAGTTTCATTCTTGCTTTTTTAGTTTAAATAATAGTTTACAGGTTAGTATTAATTTCTCTAAAAGCCCACGTGTACTTAAATATAGAGATAGTATATATTTGATTAAGGGAGATAGTCTAACTGTAAAAAATAATTCAAAAAAAGAAGCCTCTTTAATAGTATGTGAGGGAATTTAAACTTG
>CABXXO010000048.1 GCA_902516235.1 uncultured Alphaproteobacteria bacterium | reverse complement strand
CGCAGGTGCCGCTATCATGGTAGCACAAGTTAAAAATGGAGTTGTAATCGGCTTTGAAGAGATGGCTGAGAAATATGGTATTGATGTTGATGCTGATAATTACATCCCAGGTATAAAAAACTTTTATGCAGACGGTGATGGAAAAATGATTGGTGTTCCTTTCAATAGCTCTACTTGTTTAATGTATGCAAATATGGATATTTTAAATGAAGTTGGTATTGAAGAAGTTCCAAAAACATATGAAGAGTTTGAGGGTATGGCACAAAAGATACTTGATGCTGGTTATATCCCGCTCCTTCAAAGTCATAGCCCTTGGATTTGGACTGAAAACTTCTTTTCAAGACATAACTTATTAATGACTGACGGAAACAATGGTTACGATGATGTACCTACAACAACTCTTTTTGCCGATACAGAAGCGTTTGTTTATCATTGGACCAAAGTTAAGGAATGGTATGAAAAAGGTTACTACGGTTATAAAGGAAGAGCATGGGGAGATAACCAAGCGCCTTTCACCAATGGTGAAGCTGCATTTTGGTTTGGATCTGCTGCCTCTTTTGGCGGTATGAAAGGTGTACTTCCAAACTTTACAACTAATCCAATTCCATATTGGGACTCTGTAACTGGTGGTAAAGAATATCCAACATTCATCGGTGGCGCTGCTAACTGGATCTTAAATGGTCATACTGAAGAGGAGTACAAAGGACTTGCTAAATTTATTGAATTTATGGGTTCACCAGAAATGGATCTCTACTATCACAACATGACTGGTTACGCAGCAGTAACAAAAGGTGGAATTGAGCTCGCAGAAACAATTAATTTCTACAGGGCCTCACCTTATCATAAAGCAGTTGGTGAGCAATTAGGTCTAGAGGGTTCTACTATTCCAGGTGGATATAGAGCTGGTAACTGGCCACAAATTCGTGAAGTAATTTATGAAAATGTTGAGCCAATGCTGAATGGAGATATTACTGTTGAAAAAGCTCTAAGCAACATGGATAAGGGTGCTGCTAAACTTCTAAAACAGTTTGCAAAAACTCTATAAATATTAATCTTTAGTTAAGGGGGGTATTTATGTATCCTCCTTAAACATTAATGAAAAAAGTTCAATTTAAATCAAATTATTCTCAATATTTTTTTTTAGCGCCTCAATTATTAATTTTACTAATTTTTTTATATTGGCCAATTATTCAAACATTTAAAGATGCTTTTACAATGCAAGATGCTTTTGGTTTTGGCTCTCAGTTTGCTGGTTTTGATAATTTTTTATTTATTTTTTCTGATCCGTCATATTTTACAGCTTTCAAATTTACCATTATTTATAGTTTTGTTATAACTCTTATTACTGGTTCAATCGGTTTATTACTCGCAGTACAAGCTAACAAAGTAATACACGGTAAAAATGTATATAAAACACTTTTAATTTGGCCTTATGCGATAGCACCTGCTGTTGTTGGCGTTATGGCAAATTATTTTTTCAGTGAAAGATATGGACTCTTATATCATTTGTTTAATAATCTTTGGGGATTTAATTGGTACCAAGATGTCTTTGATGCTTATATATATGTAATTATTGCAGGTTCTTGGAAACAGATAAGTGCAAATTTTATTTTCTTTCTTGCAGGTCTTCAAGCCATTCAAAAAACAGTTATCGAAGCCTCTATTATAGACTGTAAAAGTAATATTAGACGATTTTGGACGATCACTTTTCCTTTATTAATGCCCACAACATTTTTCTTGATAATAATTAATATCACATATGCTTTTTTTGATACATTTGGAATTATAGATACTACGACAATAGGTGCTCCAGGCAGTGAAACCAAAACATTAGTTTACAAAGCTTACATTGATGGATTTAAAGGTTTAGACCTTGGTAGTGCAGGTGCACAGTCAATTATGATGATGATAATCGTATTATTTATAACGATTTTCCAATTTAGATACATAGAAGGAAAAATTCATTACAATTAATGACAAAGTATATTTCATCAACTATCAACCATTGTATTCTTCTAATCGGACTTCTGATTATGATTGTTCCAGTATGGATCATTTTTGCAAGTTCAACACATTCTAGCCTATTTATTAATACCAATGGTTTACAATTTTTTTTAGGTGATAATTTTATTGAAAATTATTCAAGAGTTTTATTCAAAAAATCAGGTTTTTTTAATGAAATAACAGCTCTTAAAATGTTTTTTAACAGTTTCGTTATGGCAATAGGCATTGCTACTCTTTCAGTGATTACATCATTAATGGCAGCATATGGTTTGGTTTATTTTAAAATCAAGTATGCAACTATTATATTTTGGTTAATTTTTATTACTTTATTAGTTCCTTTAGAGTTAAGAATTATGCCTTCATACATTGTTATGTCAAAATTAAATCTTGTAAATACATTTGCAGGTTTAATTCTTCCTATCTCAGCTTCAGCAATTGCCACATTCTTTTTTCGTCAATTTTACAAATCAATTCCAGATGAGTTATTAGAAGCAGCTAAATTAGATGGAACGAGTAGTTGGAGATTTTTTATCGATTTCTTAGTTCCTTTATCTAAAACAATGATAGCTGCTGTTTTTATTTTTATGTTTGTTTTTGGTTACAACCAATATCTATGGCCACTAATCATGACAACAAGTGAACAATATTGGACTGTTGTAATGGGCCTTAAGACCATGTACGGATCTATATCTGATCGTTTTGCATTTGTTATCATGTCAATGATACCGCCAGTAGTAATAATAATCTTTCTTCAAAAGTTGTTTATTCAAGGAATATTTCAAAATAAATGAAAATTAAACCTTTAGAAATACTCTCACATATTATTTTAATTCTCGGAGTATTGTTAATGGTGCTACCAATTTGGTTTTCTTTTGCGACCTCAACCCACGATAACGTTTCTATAATGACTGAGGGTATGAAATTCTTTTTAGGTGAGAGTTTTTCTCAAAATTATAACGAAGTTCTCAATGAAAAAGGAGGATGGTCTGAAGAAGTTACAGCGGCTAGAATGTTTATGAATAGTTTCATTATGGCTCTTGGTATTGCTACATTGAAAGTTGTAATTTCTGCAATGTCAGCTTATGCACTAGTTTATTTCAGATTTAAACTTGCCGTTCCTATTTTTTGGTTAATTTTTATTACATTGTTAGTTCCGTTAGAGGTAAGAATTTTCCCAAGTTATAAAATAGTATCTGATCTTGGTCTTACAAATACTTATACAGGTCTTATCTTACCTTTAGTAGCATCTGCTACTGCTACTTTTTTCTTTAGACAGTTTTATAAAACAATACCTGATGAGTTATTAGAGTCCGCAAAGTTAGATGGAGCTAATAGTTGGAGATTTTTTATTGACTTCTTATTGCCACTTTCAAAGACAATGTTAGCTGCGATGTTTATCTTTATGTTTGTTTATGGTTATAGTCAATATTTGTGGCCTTTGATTATGACTACTGATGAAAAATATTGGACC
>CABXXO010000047.1 GCA_902516235.1 uncultured Alphaproteobacteria bacterium | reverse complement strand
CTCTTAGCTGGATTATCCAGTCATTTTATTCAGGAGGGACAGGATATTTATTTTTAGGAATAATCTTAGTCTCTATCCTCTCTTTGTTTGTTGCATTTTTACACTATTCAGCAACTATTTTAATTTTAACATTTTATAAACAAAAATTATTACTAATTTTTTTACTTCCTCTAGGCCTCTCTATAGTTGAGTTATTAAAAGAATTTATCTTTGGGGGCTTTCCTTGGAATCCCTCAGCGATTATTTACTACAAAAATATTTGGATTTTAAAATCCTTACCTTATCTAGGCGTATATGGCTTAGGTATTGTGGTTCATTCGATAGTCGGTTTAATGATATATTTTCTTCATTATAAAAATAAATTTATATCTACTGTTTTATTAGCACTAAGTATTTTCTTTTATTTTTTTGGTTTTATTGAAAACAATAATATTAAAAAAACAGAAGATGAGACACTTGATATACTTCTAATACAACCCAACCTCTATGAGTCACTAGTTGAATTTGATGTCCTTAAAAATTTTGAAAAATATGAACAATTAACAATTGAAGCCCTTTCAAAATCACCGAAAACAGATTTAATTATTTGGCCGGAGGGGTCCTTACCTATTGATTTAAATAATAGGGTAGGACTACTGAGCAGAGTATCCTCCTTGATTAACGAAGATCAAAAAATAATAGTTGGCTCAAGTGCCATTGAAGAAGATCAATTATTTAATCGTTTGTATGTTATTGATCATCAGGGAAAGATCATTGATTTTTATGATAAACAAAAATTAGTTTTATTTGGTGAAAACATACCTTTTATAAAACCCTTTGTGAGTAAGTTTTTAAACTTAGGAATGAATTATACACCAGGTCATATCCAAAAAACTCTTAATCTGCCCAAAGATATAAATGCTGTCCCTATGATTTGTTTTGAGTCAATATTCAATTATCAATCTATTAATAAAGAGATTTGTGGCTCAGATATGGTTATACAAATTTCAAATGACTCTTGGTTTGGTAAATGGTACGGACCTCATCAGCATTTAGCAAACTCTCTTTTACGAAGTGTTGAATTTCAAAAACCTCTCATTAGATCAACACCCTCTGGAATTACTTCTATAGTGGATCGATCAGGTAAAATAACTCAAACTATTGCAAGTGATAAAATAGGTTATCTGTATTACCAACACCCAATTACTAAAAACCAATCTATCTGCTTCTCAACACTAAACTCAGTAATGGTTTTACTTTTCTTTATTTTCCTATTTAGTTTTTTATATGTTCGAATCAAAAAATAAATATTTTGGAAGAAAGAAAGGAAAATCTTTTTTAAGACTCGAACAATATACAAAATATTTTGTCGAACCAAAAAAAACATTATTTAGTAAAATCAAAACGCCTAGAATTTTAGAAATTGGAATAGGGGATGGAGAAAAAATAAGTGAAGACGCAAAATCTAATTCTAAAGTCAACTTTATAGGTTGTGATATTTTTGCTGATGGAGTACTGAGAGCTATTCGAAACTCTGTTGATCATAAATTAAAGAACC
The DNA here is from genome assembly GCA_902516235.1 of uncultured Alphaproteobacteria bacterium. Classification (GTDB taxonomy): domain Bacteria; phylum Pseudomonadota; class Alphaproteobacteria; order HIMB59; family HIMB59; genus HIMB59. The sequence continues at coordinate 2,159 of CABXXO010000047.1, read as the reverse complement.
TTCAAGTCTTCCATTTAAACATCCAAGAGCTGTTACCTTTAATGCCAGATAACTATTTTGAGGAAATAAGGATATATTTTCCAGATCCTTGGCCAAAAAATAGGCATAAAAAAAGGCGAACCGTTAACCAAACACTTGTCAAAGACCTCACTAAAAAACTCAAAAAAAAAGGCTTTATTCGTTTTGCAACCGACCATGGTGATTATTTTATTGAAGCATTGGCTTTGATGAAAAAATTTAAATACACCATGCCAAATATTAGCCCGAAATCTTGGGAATACAGTGATTCCAATGCTTTACATACTAAATTCGAGAAAAAAGCCTTAGACAAAAATCATAAATTATTCTATTTTAGCGTTCTTAAAAATTATTAACCAACAATGAGGAGGTGGGTTATCCCGCCTTTTTTTTTAATTAGAAAAGATAATGCTAAATAACACAGAAATATTAAAAATTGCAGAAGTCGTCTCACAAGAGAAGGGCATCGAAATGGACATAGTCATGAAGGCTCTTGAGGAGTCTTTTGAAATAATTGGAAAGTCAAAATATGGTATGGATAATAATATCAAAGCAGTGATTGATCGAATGACTGGTAATATCAGTTTATCCCATATTAAAGATGTAGTTGAAACAATTGACCCTGTTTTACAGTCTAATCAAATTTTATTAGATCATGCAAAAAAGTATGACGCTAATACAGAAGTTGGAAAACAAATAACAATTCCTTTGCCTTCAGTTAATTTTGGACGAGTGACAGCCAACATGGCAAGACAAGTAATTTATTCAAGAGTCAGAGAGGCAGAAAAAAGTAGACAGTTTAATGACTTCAAAGATCGTGTTGGAGAAGTCCTATCAGGTATTGTTAAAAGAATTGAATTCGGAAATATAATTGTTGACCTTGGTAAAGCAGAGGGGTTTTTGAGAAAAGACGAACTTATACCAAGAGAAAATTTTAAAAATGGAGATCGCATTAGAGCTTATTTTTTTGATATCAAAGAAGAAGCTAAAGGTCATCAGATCTTTCTTTCAAGAACACATCCTCAATTTATGGCAAAATTATTTGAACAAGAAGTCCCTGAAATTTATGAAGGTCAAATAGAAATTCTATCTGTTGCAAGAGACCCGGGTAGTAGAGGAAAAATCACAGTTCGAGCAAACGACAAGTCCATCGATCCTGTTGGAGCATGCGTAGGTATGAGAGGTTCTAGAGTCCAAGCAATTGTTAATGAACTACAAGGGGAAAAGATTGATATTGTAAATTGGAATGAAGTAAAGTCGATGTATGTTCAAAACGCTATCGCACCTGCACAAGTCGCAAAAGTTAATGAGTTTGAAGACTCTAATCGCGTAGAGATTGTTTTACCTGAGGATCAACTCAGCATCGCTATCGGTAGAAGAGGTCAAAATGTTAAATTAGCCTCAATTTTAACTAATTTAGAAATTGATATATTAACAGAAAAAGAAGACGCCGAGAGAAGACAAGAAGAATTTAAAAAAATCACATCTCTTTTTGCTGAAAAGCTCGATCTCGAGGACATGATCGCACAATTACTAGCAGTTGAGGGATACTCAAGCATAGAAAAAATAGCGAATGCATCAATCCAAGACATAGAAAAAATTGAAGGCTTTGATAATGAACTTGCAGCTGAGATATATGCTCGTGCAACACAGTTTATGGAAAATGAAAAAGCAGAGCTTGAAAAATTAATACAAGCTTCAAATTTAGATGATTACATTAAAGGGATATCAGAGTTTGATAATAAAATTTTAGCTACTTTGATAGACAACAATATTTTTTCCCGTCAAGACCTTGCGGATTTAGCAACTGATGAACTAGTTGGTAAAGAGGGCATACTCCAAAAAAGAGTTGAAAAGTCTGCTGCTGAAAAAATTATTATGGACGCTAGGGAGATTTTTCTTAATAGCTAAATTTTTTGAATGACTAAAGAGACTAAGAACACAAAACCAACAACAACAAGCAAACCTGCCACACCCGCCCCTGCAGGCACTGCTGCGCCTAGAAAAAAACTTACTCTTAATACAACTGCATTTCAAAAAAAACTATCATCTATTTCAGTTAACAACCTTTTAGACGAAGAACCTGATTATGAAAAAATGCCGAGTCTGGCAAAAACAAAAAGAAATAGAGAAAAACAAAA
>CABXXO010000046.1 GCA_902516235.1 uncultured Alphaproteobacteria bacterium | reverse complement strand
GTTGTTTTTTTTTGGTAGTTACCTTCTTTTGGACTTTCACTTGTTTTTTAGTTTTAACTTTTGTAATTTTTTTTGATAATTTTTTTGTCATAGCTTTTTTTTTAACTGGCATTAATCAGCTCCTTTTTCACTAAAATGATTTTCAAATTTATTTTCTACACCTTCCCACTGTTTTGCATCAGTAGGGGCATCCTTTTTTGTAGTTATATTAGGCCAAACTTGCGAATACTTTTCATTTACATCTAACCATTTTGTACCATCATCCAAGTCATCTGGGATAATGGCCTCAGCTGGACATTCAGGTTCACATACACCACAATCGATGCATTCATCAGGGTTAATCACAAGCATATTTTCTCCTTCATAAAAGCAATCCACAGGACACACTTCAACACAATCCATGTATTTGCATTTAATACACTTATCATTAACAAGGTAAGTCATAGATTGTCTTTCACTCTATTCCTTATTAAGATAAAATCCTTATCTTCAAGACCAAGTAGAGTCGATATTTTTCTGGCAGTGGAAACCTCGAGCTGGTCTTCTTTACCATCAACCATTAAAACTTGCCAACAAATTAGAATCACATCCATTCTTTGTTCGTAACTTAAAGATGTTTTAAGCCTGTAAGAAAACTGTGATAAGTCAGTATTAAAATGTTGTTGATCAGCAAGTTTATTAAATTGCTCTTTATTGTTTTGAGTTGGAATTTTAAAATAATATTCAACTAATTCGGAAGCTAAATTAATTTCCTGTTCTATAATTTCATGATCTGAAATGATTATTTCGTAAATTAAATTATATAAATCAGACTCGAAAGAATGGTCGTCATTTTTATCCTCTTTTTCATTAAAGGATTTAAAGAATTTATTTAGCATTTATATTTTTTAATTGATCAAAAGGATTATTAAATAATTTTTTGGATGAAGGTTTTTTTACTTTTTTTTTGGGTTTTTTCAATACTTTTTTGCTGTTAATTTGTTTTAACTCCATTGTTTTATTAGCTTTAATTTTTTTTGATATAACTAAGTCGTTTTCTGCTACATCTTGGACATTAAAAGACCTGCTTTTTAAAATGCTAATTAATTTATCTTTTTTAATACCTAAAAGATTTGATAGGTCCATTGGAAGTGAAAAGGGACCTCTATTTTCTCTTTTAAAAAGTTGTTTTTCAAACTCATTAAAAACGTCTAACCTTATCAGTAAATCATTTTGTAAAATAAATCCCAAAAAGTTGATTAGGTCTTGGTTTAACTTATTTTTAACATTGAGAGTAGCATTACCATCTTTAGGGATGTATTCATCAATGTTAAAATTTTCATTATTATATAAATTCCATAGATGAAACTTTAGCTTCATATATTCAGGTCTAATTAACTCTGAATTAAAAATAACATTTTTTCCTAGCCTAAAATTTAAAGAATGAATTTCTTTTCTTTGCGGTTCATCAATAAGCTTAAATTCATCTAATATATTTATTTGATAAAAATTGTATTTGTTTTCAATAATCTTGAAAATAAAACTTCTTTCCTCAGGTTTTGAGTTAAATTTATTCAATTGTTCCGATAAGTCCAATTTAGACAAGTAAGTCTCCTTAAACCATTTTTGAATTTTCTGTTCAATTTTCTTTATTTGTTCAGGTGAAACTAATTGATCGTCTAAAATAGGTTCTAAGATAGGGTGGGTAAGGTCTTTGCCTTTTTTAAATATAGCAACATTTGCATCTCCCCATTGAAGATATAAATTCTGAAAATTTCCTTTCTCATCAACTTTTGAATTGATTATTAAACTTTCGTTAGGGGCAGCAATAAAAGTATCTACGTTAAAAGACATATATGGAAAAACTTGTTCTTTAATGATTATTTGGTAGTTGTTATTTAAGATATCCTTAAATTTCTCATCAAAAAAAATTTTAAAACCAGTAATAACTCCTATTATTTCTTCTTTTATCTTAACATATCTATTATCAGTTAAAGAAATATTTTTTTTACTTATATTTAAATTTTGAATCATCTCACTTTTGTTTTTATCAACAAATTTTTGCATTAAACTTAAATGTATCTCTTCAGATAGTCTGTTTTCAATATTTTTAACAGTTTCAACCCATATAGAGTTACTTATCCAATGTTTCTGGTTAGTGATGTATAACCAAGTTCTAGTCTCATTTAAATTATATATAAGGTCATCGATACTCCCATTGTAATTTTGTAAATATGAAGTTTGATACTCTAGAAAGCTATCACTTAAAGTCCATTTATTTTTTATAAGCTCTCTAAATATTTTTGTTAATAGTTCAATATGTTTTTCATCAGAGATATTTTGATAATCTGGTATACGGCATATATCCCATAATTGTTTTAGAGCTTCTGGATTGTCAAATTTAAAACTTTTCTTGTTATCCTTTAAAAATCTCAATAAAAATTTTTGGTCCTCTGCATCTTTTTTTAAAATTAATCGATGATTATCAGATTTTTGTTTTAATGAATTTACCAATTCATATTCTGACTTAAATGATAAGAGATGGTTTCTCCAAAATATTTTTTTAATAGCTTCAAATTTATGAGATTGAATATTTTCTATAGATTCTAAATTTGTAAACTTAGCTCCAAGCGTGGAGCCAAAATATCCTGATTTAGTATACCTACCTGCTCTGCCTGCTATTTGGCCAATTTCCATATCATTTAAAGGCCTGACATATTTCCCATCAAATTTATCAAGACCAGAAAAATAAACTTGATTGATATCTAAATTCAATCCCATTCCTATAGCGTCAGTGGCTACGATATAATCCACCTCCCCATCCTCATATAGTTTAACTTGAGAGTTTCTAGTTTTAGGACTAAGAGCACCAGCTACTAGTGCCACACCTCCTTTTAAACTTCTTATCTGTTCAGCAATTTCATAAAGACCAATTAAATTAAAAGCGATAATTGCTGATCGAGGTTTAATATTTTGGATCTTCTTATGACCGATAAAATTTAGTTCTGAAAATCTATTTTTAAAAATTATTTTTGCCTCGGGAATTAATTCCCTAACAATTTCTTCCATAGTAAGAGAGCCCAAGAAAATAGTTTTTTGATCACCACGAGAATATAAGAGTCTTTGTGTAAAGACATGTCCTCTTTCATAATCAGATGCTAATTGAATCTCATCCACACAAACAAATTCAAAAAAATCATCTGGCATTGATTCGACAGTACAAAAAAAATATTTAGCATCTGAGGGAATTATTTTTTCTTCTCCGGTTATTAATGCAATTTGATTTATAGGATAAAGTTTGCATGCTTTATCATAATTTTCTCTTGCTAAAAGTCTTAAAGGGAAACCAAAAACACCGTTTTTAAAGGAAAACATTTGTTCAAATGCATAAAAAGTTTTACCTGTGTTTGTAGGGCCTAAAATTATTTCAATTTGATTCATTTAGTTAAAAGAAGTTACCACAAATAAAATGTTGACTTAATAAAATACTTTTTTAAAGTTTTTTTTAGAAAATGAATATTTTTAAATATTCGTTTTATACTTACTAGTAAGTGTAAAAAGTAAGGAGGCTATAATGGCTGTAAAAAAGAAAAAAGCTGCCAAGAAAAAAGCAGCGCCTAAGAAAAGAAAAGCTGCAAAAAAGGTAGCGCCTAAAAAGAAGAAGGCTGCAAAAAAGAAAGCGGCTCCTAAAAGAAAAGCTGCAAAAAAGAAAGCAGCTCCAAAGAAGAAAAAAGCCACTAAGAAAAAAGCTGTGAGAAGGAAAGCTGCAAAAA
>CABXXO010000045.1 GCA_902516235.1 uncultured Alphaproteobacteria bacterium | reverse complement strand
TCTGAAAAAATGTCGAAATCTAAGAAAAACGTAATTGAGCCTGATGAAATATTAAATAATTATGGAATCGACGCTACTAGAATTTTTATGATATCAGACTCTCCTCCTGAAAGAGAGCTAGAATGGACAGATGAGGGCATCCAAACTTCTAAAAATCTTGTTCACAGGATTGAGAGATATTTTTTGAAAAAAGAAACAAATACTGACATTTTTCATGAAAAAAAAATAGAAAAGTTTGTTCATGATATAGAAAAAAATATTTTAAATTTTTCTTTAAATAAATGTATTGCTGATATATATACCCTTTTAAATTATTTAGAGAGAAAAAATGTTTATCTCTCAAATAGTGAATTAGGTAAAAAAGTCTTAGTTTGTTTATTCCCTATACTTCCAAAATTAGTAACATCACTTAATAAAACTTTGTTTAATTCCAATAAATTTAATAAATGGCCAACAATTAGAAAAGAGTTATTAGTTGAAGATGAAATTAATTTACCGGTGCAAATACATGGTAAATTCATAACAACTATAAAAACTAAAAAAGATTATGATGAAAGTGATATTTTAAATAGTGTCTATCAGTTAGATAAGGTAAAATTTAAGATAAAAGAAAAAAAAATTATTAAGGTCATAAATGTTCAAAATAAAATTATTAACATTATTACTAGTTAGTAATATTCTTTTTTCTTGTGCAGGAAATAAATTACATAATTTAAATAATCAATATTCTTTAGCTTATATAAGTGGTGAATATGATGGGCTAATTCTCAAAAATTTATTGAAAAGTTATTTATTAAGTTTTGACATGTATGATGAAAAGTCAAATCTTCAAATTGAGTCATCAATATCTCACTCATCTACAGTGTATATAACTAATATTGATAATACGTCTGATAGAATGAAGATTTTGAGTAATTTAAATATAGAGATTATAAACCAAATTAATAAATGTCGAATTTATAAATTTGATAAAACTTTGTCTCAATTCTATATATTTGCCGACAGTGATAAATACACGAGTAATGATAAAGCACAGGAAGAAATTAAGAAGGAAAATACTGAGAGCCTGGTAAAATTATTCATAAATAATTTATTTACAACAGAGCAAAAATGTGTGAGTAGCATTATGATGATAAGAGAAAAATATTATTGAATAATATTGACTTTATTGAAAATTTTTTAATATCTAGGAAGGATAATCATCTTATTATAAATAAAGTATCTGAAGAAATATGTATTTTTTATAAATATATCATTTTTGAACTTTGTGAGAAAAAAAGGATTAATGTTTTACAAAGTGATGGAGAGGAGTTAATAGAGACAAAAGATTTATTTAAAGAACACGAATTAAAGCTATGTGTCTCCAGTAACACAAAAACTATAGAAAAGGTATTATCAAAAAAAGTTAAACATATCCTAATAACAGACTATAGAACATATAAAAAATATTCTAAAAAGATATCTGCAGTCAATGGATATAATTACGATAAAGATATAAAACATTACATACAAAATAAACTTAGTATAAATAACTTAAGTCTTTTAGAGTTTTGTATATCTGCCCCCGAGTTAGCTTTCTCAGAAATTTCAAAATTCCTTGTTAATAGTAATGGATATGTAAGAGAAACAAAAATAAAAGAAAAAAACAATTCCATATTAGAGTTGAGAAAAGAGCTATATAATTTGAAGAGAGAAGGTGGTGATTTAAAGAGTCTTTACAAAAACTTAAAAAATGAGGCAAAATATAAAAAATTTAATTTTTTAACTTTTTGATTAAAAAATTATATTGTTCTATGTTTTCATAAAATATCTTTATATTACCTTTTCCTTTAAAGCTATAGGTTATCTTTGTTTTGAAACCAATTGTACTACTCAGTTTCATTTCTTCATTAACTAAATTTGGTTCAGTTTTTGATCCTTTTCTTTTCTTTTTTTCAAGATCTCTTACGGACAACTTACCTTTCTCGATCTGACTTAAAATATTTTCATCAAAGTCATTAGGAGTTTTTCCAATTAAAGCCCTTGCATGACCCATTGAAATCTGACCTTGATTTAAGAGGTTTAAAAAATATTCATGGAGGTTCAATAATCGTAATAAATTTGTTATATGTGATCTACTTTTTCCAACAATATTCGCAAGGTTTTCATGAGTATAATTGTTTTTATCAATTAATCTTTGATAGGTCATGGCCTCCTCTGAGATCCTTAGATCCTCTCTTTGAATATTTTCAATAAGTGATATCTCGTCTTTGTCTAGGTCTTCAGGAAGTAATAGTGATGGGAGTACCTTTAGATTTGCTAACTGAGCGGCTCTCCATCTCCTTTCTCCAGCTACAATTGTGTAGTTATCATTTTCTTTATTAATTAAGATTAGTGGTTGAATTAAACCATTTTTTTTAATTGATTGGGCTAGCTCGTTGATCTTTTCTTCATCAAACTCTTTCCTTGGCTGGGTCTTGTCTCTAAATATTTTCTCTATTGGGACTAGTAGTAGCCCTCTTTTTTCTGAACTACTATTTTGAAAAATTTGTTTGTTTCCTAACAGTGATGAAAGACCTTTACCTAATTTTTTATTTACCAATTTGATCCATGCTCCTCTCTAAAAATTCTTTTGCCAATGCGATATACGCCTGTGAGCCACTACACTTTAAGTCGTATATGATTGCTGGTAACCCATGGCTTGGAGCTTCAGATAATCTTACGTTCCTTGGCACATTAAATTTATATACTTTAGCTTCAAAATATTCTCTTGCTTCCTTTTCGATTAGTGATGACAGAGAATTTCTTCTATCATACATCGTTAGAACTATTCCATTTAATTTTAAATTAGAATTTAAATTTGTTTTGACAGCATCAATTGTTTTGATCAATTTCGATAGACCTTCTAGGGCGAAAAACTCGCACTGAACAGGTATCAGAATCTCGTCACTAGCTACAAGTGAGCTAATAGTTAACAAGCCTAAGGTGGGGGGTGTATCTATGAAAATATAGTCATAATCGTTAATTACACTATTGATGTGACCTTTTAAGAGATAATTTCTATTTTCATCATCTGCTAATTCATATTCTGCTGCAGCAAGGTCTTCACAAGCAGAAATTACATCTAAATTTGGTATTTGTGATTTTTGTATAGCTTGGTTAATTTTAACTTCATTGCTAAAAACTCTATAGATTGAAAGTTTGGGATTATATACACCAATTGACATTGATGAATTATATTGAGGGTCCATGTCAATCACTAAAACTTTTTTGTCTATTGATGCTAACGCTGTAGCAAGATTAACAACCGTTGTTGTTTTTCCAACACCACCCTTTTGATTGGCGATTGTAATTATCATTTAGCGACTACTACAATAATTTTAGATTCATTAGATGTTATACTTGAATATGCTTCCCATGAATACTTTTCGTTATTAATAAATTGTAATTCAGATAAATAGGACTTTCCTTTGAGTAAAATAAACTTTGTACGTTTATTAATAATTTTTTTAGTTAGAGATAATATTTTTTCGACTGGTGCGAAAGCACGTGCAGTAATGTAATTGATATTAAGATTTGTTAGATCAGAAATAGATTTGTTATGAACATTATAATCTAGGTTTAGTAGAGATTTGCAGTTCTCCAAAAAGGCTGATTTTTTTGGAGATTTTTCAACTAAATGAAGATTTTTGTAACCTATAATTGAAAGAACAATTCCTGGAAGTCCAGCACCTGAGCCAATATCCATATGGGTTTTTTCGTTGTGAGGTAAATGTTTAACTATTTGTATGCAATCAAGTAGGTGTCTTTGATCAAAATCATCAATTGTGCTTCTGCCAATTAAATTCATCTTTTCATTTTCGTCAATAACCATCTTCTTGT
>CABXXO010000044.1 GCA_902516235.1 uncultured Alphaproteobacteria bacterium | reverse complement strand
ACTGTTGCTGCTGGTAGAATAGGTTTAGATGCATTAAGAAAAATGAAACCATTTGATACACATTTACATTATTTTGACAGACATCGATTGCCAGAAAGTGTCGAAAGTGAATTAAACTTAACTTTTCATGATAGCGTTGAGTCACTTGTATCCGTTTGTGATGTAGTTACAATAAATTGCCCTTTGCACCCGGAAACTGAGCATATGTTTAATGCAGAGTTAATCAGTAAAATGAAAAAAGGTGCATATATAGTAAATACGGCAAGAGGAAAAATTTGTGATAAAGATGCCATTGCAGATGCATTAAAGTCAGGACAATTATCAGGTTACGCAGGTGATGTGTGGTTTCCTCAACCAGCACCGAACGATCATATTTGGAGAACCATGCCAAATCAAGGTATGACTCCTCATACATCTGGCACTTCTCTTTCTGCTCAGGCAAGGTATGCTGCAGGTGTAAGAGAAATATTAGAGTGTCTCTTTGATGGAAAACCACAAAGAACAGAGTATACAATTATTTCAGAAGGCGAATTAGCTGGTACAGGTAAACACTCTTATAGTAAAGGTGATGCAACTGGAGGGTCTGAGGAGGCAAAAAATTATACTAAATAAATATATCTACTGACTTGAGGGCAATTACTTCTCAACAAACGCTTTTTCAACTAAATATTCTCCTTGAACTGAAGTATTGCCCTCAGAAAGTCCAAGATTTTTAAAATATTCAATTAATTCTCTATTAAAATTTAAAGAACCACAGACCATAAACCTATCTAATTCTGAACTAATAGGCTCAAATTTAATAGCTTTATGCAATCTATCCTCTTTTATCCATTGAGTAATTCTGCCAATATTGTCCCATGGAGCTCTTGTAAGTGTGCTGAAATAATTAAATTTATTATTAGTGATTATATTCCATCTATTATTAAACAATGTCAGCTCCTCTAAATAAGCTAGTTGCGTAGGATCTGGGACAGTATGCGTTAATACAACTTTTTCAAATCTTTCATATGTCATAGGGTCTTTTATGATTGACATAAATGGTGCAAGCCCTGTTCCTGTAGATAACAAGTACAAATTTCTTCCTGGTTTAAGATAATCTATTACAAGAGTACCTGTAGATTTACTCTGAATTAATACTTCATCACCTATTTTTATATTTCGTAATTTTGATGTAAGAGGACCTTTATCTAATTTAATCGATAAAAATTCAAGAAAATCATCATGATTTGCAGAAGCAATAGAGTATGCTCTCATTATACTCTTTCCCTCATCTTCTAAACCTATCATTGTGAATTCTCCATTGTTAAATTTATTTGGATAATTTCTTGTAGTCGTAAAACTAAAAGTTCTTGTACTCCAATGTTTAACTTTAGTAACTACTTCTTTGTTTATCACAGAGGAAAAATAATAAATTTCAAATTTAATAAAATAAAAAAAAATAAAGTAACACCTATAAATAATTATAGGAATTTTTTGAACTGTATTTTGAATTATTTAGGATTGTTCTTGATATGGGATTATAATTATTATGATATCAGCAGTTTATTATTTTTTATTTAGGTAAATGGTGGAGCCAAGGGGGATCGAACCCCTGACCTCTACGCTGCCAGCGTAGCGCTCTCCCAGCTGAGCTATGGCCCCAGTCTTGCTGTATATCAAGCATAATAGAGAAATCGGTAGTTAGTTCAATTTATATAACCGAGAAAAAACCGAGCATAAATACAAAGAAGAGAAATCTACATTGAGAATATTGATTATGTTGGTTATCATTAGTAAATGGTTTGGGCTAATGATCCAAATGAAGGTGGTCAATATTTTCTTAGAATATTTGCTGTCTTCTTTATTCTAGTAATTCTAGTATTTATTTTTTTCCATGGTTACACATTTGAAGAGATGGTTCTTAATAACCCTATGATGATGATCATTGGAGGAGGATTATTGATTGGTGCTGTATGGGAACATCTTAGAGATAGAAAAGAAGATAAAGATTATGAAGAGAATAAAAGAAAAGAAGAGATAAACGAACTAAAACGTGAAATTAATCAGCTAAAAAAAAATAAAACTAGTAAAAGAAAATGACCAAAATAATTCAATTTAAAAAACCAGAACCTAAGAAAAAGAAACCAAGAAAACATGGCCCTAGAGGGTGTATATACTTATATAGATGTGCTCTTACTAAAAATTAATAATAAGATTGTAAAGTACTTATAACTTTCATTCAGACTTTAATTTTGCTTGGTCTTCTAAATATTGTGCAAGAAGTCTAGTATGTGCTCCTTTAGCTTCGGTAAATGCATCATCTATAATCTCACAAAAATGACTATTATAAATATAACCAAAAGTTTTTAGCTCTAAGCTAGCTATGTCTATATAAAAATAATTTCTTTCTGTTAAATCAGGTAAATCAAAATTAATATTCAAATCATCAGCTGTGTAATTTCCATCAAATTTATTTAATTCTGGGCCTCTATCAGTCATTTTAATACGGAATGCATCTACTAAATAATTTTCTCCACCATATATTTTTAACCACCAAGCATGTCTATTAACAAGTGGATAGTCACCTATTTGAACATGGGGTTCTAGTAAACAAAATAAACTTGTGTCTATCTCTGGATGTTTGTCTGCAAAACTCAAACTAGGAATTAATAGCAATAGAGCTAAGAGGGTTTTCATAAGATTATTTTTTCATAGCATTGAACATACTTAAGGTGTCATCATAAGCTATAAACTTTGACATTTTACCATCTTTAACTTCCATGTAGTGTCCAAAAATTGTATCCATGCCATCAGCGGTAGCTTTTGTATTCACAAAAACTTTATCACCTTCGCTAATCATTGATTCTACCGTAACTTGAAGATTACTCCAGAGCTCAGGGATTTTCGTTAATGTGCCTTGAAAACTCTCTATGTTATGAGTTCCTGAAAATGGGTGTTTATCACCTGGGTATATGAAAACGAAATCGTCATGTAACATATTCATGAAACCTTCCATATCACCTTTTCCAAAGAGGTCATAAACTTTTTGTACTATTTCTTTTGAGTCCATAATTTAACCTTTCCTATTCAAATCTATACTCAGTCCGGCATAGTTATATTAATTTTTCCTGCGTATGTACCACCATGTAAGTGAGCACCTGTAACTTTCCATTCTGAGGTACCCTTAATACCCTCAAATTTACCAGTTCCGGCCTGAATAATATTTTGTCCTCCTCCTAGAGCTGGATTGAAACTTCCAGACAACATAAAAGTATCACCACTCATATCGGAAATATGACAATTTATGTTTACCCAGATAAGTGATGTATCTTCGTTTAACATAGCTTTAGAAGTACAATCAGATGATGTAAGTGATGGAAAAAATTCTGGTTGATTGGTGTATTGGACCACATGAACATCACGAAAATCTGCTAATACTTTACCAGATGCTAAATTTTTTGTCACATTTGGCTCTGCTTCAAGCCAACTTCCCTCAAATTCAAAACTATATTCTGCTGAAATAGAATTTGTTGCGTAAAGTAAAAAAATAAAAATAAATAATTTTTTCATTTTTAATCTCCTTTTTTAAATAACATAAAAAAGTTTATTAAATTTTGATTAATTTTTTCAATGTTTTTATTGCATGATAATCATGTACCAGCTGAGCTATGGCCCCAACTCAAATTTGGGATTAATAACAATATGGTTAAGAGGATTTCTTTAAATGGTTGGATTAGCCCCTTACTTAAATTGTCGAGTAGGGGGCTTTTTTTATGCTCCAACAATTTTATAAAATTATTTTTTCATTGCGTTAAACGCACTTAAAGTGTCATCATAGGCTACAAACTTAAACAACTTATCATCTTTTACCTCCATGTAATGTCCAAAAATTGTATCCATGCCATCAGCGGTTGCTTTTGTATTTACAAAAACTTTATCACCTTCACTAATCATTGATTCTGCCGTAACTTGAAAATTGCTCCAGAGCTCAGGGACTTTCATTAATTGTTTTTGAAAACCCTCTTTATTATGAGTTCCTGAAAATGGGTGTTTATCACCTGGGTATATGAAAG
>CABXXO010000043.1 GCA_902516235.1 uncultured Alphaproteobacteria bacterium | reverse complement strand
CTATCTTGGACAACCAGTTTTTGTATTTTTTTATAGAAAACTTATGCTCTTCAATTAAATCATATCGATATGATTTATCTTCGACCTTTTTTTCAATCATTTCAAATTCATCATAATCACATGGTACAAATTTAATTCTATCCCCTGGCCTAAATAGACAAATACTATCTTTGAAAACATCAAAATTCTTATCTGGATCCCAAATGGGTACAGGAGTCCTCCCAAAAATTTGATAACCTCCAGGTAGCCTATCAGGATAAATAGCTGTGGATGATCCCCCCATACCCACAGTTCCTTTTGGTGTCCATGTTCTAGGTGGGTTATACTTTGGTGCGGTTAATTTGCACCTAGGGTCAAGTGGCATTGTAAATGGTAAACCAGGCCAAAAACCAAGCGAAGCCACCCAATACTCAGTTCCAGAGTGAACTCTCACAAAATGATTAACATCATCTAATTGATTTAATTCTGTAATGAACTCAGGATCTGGCTTTTTCATTGTGATTTTAGCTATATAGTCTTCAATTGCTTCTTTTGTCCATTTGTCAAGATAGACAGTAGGGAAATGAAAAAGTCTGCTATTTACGACAGTATCATCATTATCTTTCATATCTTTAAGCAATGATTTCAATTCATCAATTAAATCTTGATAGCCGATATCATCTGGATTGTAGTGAACTATCATTGAGGCAAAACATGGGAGTGTTTCGTAAACTCCCTTAATATTTGCTGTCTTAATTAAGTTTGATAGCCCCTGCGCTTTAAAGTTCAATTCTAAATTCATCACATTACCAAATTCTATTAATAAATACTTATCACCACCTGGTAAAAACTTTGGCTCAGGGTAAATTCCTTGAAATATCTCTAAGGTTTTCTCTTTTGTTACATTTGAGTCCAAATTGGGATAAGAGCCGTCTTCGTTTATATGCTTTTTTACAGATAGTTTACTTACATTTAATTTAGGTTGGGAAATATTATGAGGATACATATTTTTAAAACTAGCATAATCATCGACATCGAGTTGAGAGAATAAAATATCATCAAGCTTTTTTGATTTATCTTGAGACAAATGACTCTCTAAATTTTCAAATTTTGAAATCTCGTGATTTAAATAATTAAATTTAATATTATTGTTTTCTTGTTGCGAGGAACCTATTTTGTTTTTTTTTAATAACTCATCTTTATGATTGGTTAAATCTATTTGCTGAAATAAATCTAAATCTGTATTTTTATATTCTTGAACCATTGAATTTAAAAATATTTAACTTTAATTTTTTCTTTGCTCTTAGTTTTATCTGTAAAATCTACTACTTTGACATTTGTAGGCACTGTCGGTTTAATAATTTTATTTTGAATTTCTGCGTTACTATTAGTTTTGTGATTTGAATTTTGCACAGTTGGTAAATTATTATCATTAGATTTTTTTTGAGTATGACCAAACATTCCCTCAAGAATAGTATTTGGATTGATATCCTCTTTCTCAAAAGTCTCAAATATACTTCCATCCCGAAAAACTAAAACTCGATGACATAGTCCTATAAATTCCTCGAGTTCACTTGATAGAAATATTGCTGTACCACCATCATTTACAAAAATTCTTAAGTGTTTATATAAGTCTCGTTTTGCGCCAACATCAATACCTCTCGCTGGATCGTTAAGTATCAGTATTTTTGGAGTTGTTGTGAAAGCTCTGGCAATCATGACTTTTTGCTGATTTCCCCCACTCAACGATGTAATTAGATTATTTTTTGGACCTGTTTTAATACTTAATCTCTCTACTTCCCAATCAAAAATACCGTTTAATTCCATCCATTTAATAAAACCAATAAACCCACCAGACGTTTTAGATTGTTTTCCCTTGTATAATGGAATGACCATATTTTCATATATGCTCATGTTAGGAAAAATACCCTCTTTTTTCCTATCTCCAGATACGTATCCAACTCCACTTTTCTTGGCATCTAACAAGCTATTTACAGTTGTATAATCTTTCTTTGTTCTTTCTCGTTCCTCATCAGACTGTTTTACAATTACTTCTCCGCTAAGTGGTTGATCGATACCGGCGAGAGCCTTAACAAAATTATCTTGTCCTTGTCCATCAAGTCCTGTGACTCCAAGTATCTCACCTTTTGGAAGGTCAAAGTTAATAACATCTCCATTGTCCCAAACTTTTAAATTTTTAGCAGACAGAACTATTTCATCTGAGATTGAGTCTGGAGGTGTAGCTTTTATTTCTGATGCTGTAGAAAATTTTTTATCACCTGTCATGAGACCGAGAAGATTTTTCTCAGTAATTTCATCTCCTGCTAAAACTCCAACATCAACCCCATCTCTCATAACCGTTGCTCTATCACTTATCCTTACTAACTCTGCAATTCTGTGAGTTACTATAAAAATTGCTGCACCTTGATCTCTTAATGTTCTCATTTTTGCAAAAAGTCTTTCTGTAGAGTCAAAATCGAGTGCGGCTGATGACTCATCTAAAATTAGTACTTTAGGATTTCTTAAAAATGCTCTTCCAATTGTTATCCAAGCTTTCATACCAAGCGATAATTGACTTGCTATTGTATATGGATCTACAAATTCACCAGATAGCTCTAACATTATGGAAGCGGCTTTCTCGACCCTATCTCGATGTGCTAATTTTTTTCCAAAAAAAGAGTCATATCCAATAAATAAATTTTCATAAACAGTTGCTTCTTCAGCTATCATCACTTCTTGGAAAACTGTTGCGATACCAACTCTTTGGGCTTCAATTGGCGAATTGGGTGATTGCCCCATGATAGACACTTTTCCTTTATCCAAAGGCAAAACTCCTGAGATCACCTTTGCCAATGTGCTTTTACCACATCCATTGCCACCAACAATGGCGTGGATTTCACCAAAGTTAGCTTTGAAATTAACTCCGTTTAAGGCTTTTGTTACACCAAAGGATTTTGATGCATCTTGAACGTAAATATCTCCCCCAATTTTGGAGGTGTTAGACTGCGCCCCATTCCCGTTTGGGGCACTGTCCAAAGTTTTTTCTTCATTCATTAATTACTTAAATTAAAGTAATGCTTCACCATTATCAAAGAAGTTATTTAAGTATTCATCACTTGCCCAGTTTTCAATTCCAACAGTTCTAAACTCACTTGAGTTTCTGTCACAATCTTCAGGAACAAAAGACTGAATAGTCTCTACATCCTCTTCATATGGAGGAACTAAAATAGATTGGATTTTTAGACCCTGACCTTTCATAGTTCTGAGAAGAACATTCATCGCAAACTCTGCATCGTCTCCTGGAGGCCATGCATAGACTGCTCTGTCAATAAAGTCTGGATTGTTTCTCCAGTAACAGAATGCTCCGATTTCTCCACCTAAAGCCATAGGAACCATAGGTCTTCCTGATGACTCGAGAGCATTAAGCGCTCCTGACTCACCTGAAGACTGAACTGCAAAACCATCAACTTGAGTTGTATTAGCTGATAGCCATTTTTGTAGTTCGGCTTGTGCTATTTGTGGGGTCCACATGTGTGCAATTTCTGCAACAACAGTAATGTCTGGATATTCTGCAAAACCGTCTAGCATACCTTGGTGCTGTGAGTCAGATGCTGATGTTCCTGGAATACCTTCCATGATCACAACGTTACCTTCACCACCAATGGTCTCTGCTAACCATGAAGCTATATAATAACCCGTTAATTTATAATTAACTGATGTGCTGATCGCATACTCTGAAGTTAAATAACCTGTCATTGATGCAGTTGGAACACCTTTTCCATATGCATATTCAATTGTAGGATTTAAAGCGACAGGATTTGAGCAACAGACTATTAATCCATCAACTCCTTGATCAGTCAACTGTCTCATTTGTTGAATTTGAACTGCGTCTTTCAAGTTCGATTGGGTAACAACGATATCGTTAAGAATACCTGCTTCCTTCATTTTAGGTAAGTAGTCACCATATAATCTCTCCATCACACCTTTTCTCCATAGATTACCAGCGTAAGAGCTTGCATAACCAATAGTCCAAGGAAGCGGTCTATCACTTTTCCAATCTCTGTATACACTTTCGCCAAGTGGCTGGTTAGGATCCATAAAGTCAGGATTATAAACGAAGTCTCTAATGTCAGC
>CABXXO010000042.1 GCA_902516235.1 uncultured Alphaproteobacteria bacterium | reverse complement strand
TCGAGAGACATAATTTTAGGGGAAGTTAAATTAACAGCTTCGTCTGAACCAGATGCTCTAACATTGGTTAATTGTTTACCTTTGAGTACATTTATCTCTAAATCATTATCTCTAGTGTGTTCGCCAACAACCATACCTTGATAGACAGGTGTTTGATGTTTAACGAACATTATACCTCTGTCTTGAAGTTTCCAAATAGCATAAGCAATAGCTTTACCGTCGCCTGTTGAAATCAAAGCACCTGCCCTTCTTTCTGTAATCTCCCCTTTGAATGGTTTATAAGAATGAAATACTCTATTTAGGACTCCAGTTCCCCTAGTATCTGTAAGAAATTTACTTTGATAGCCTATTAGACCTCTTGATGGAGCTATAAATAATAATCTAGTTTTATCAGTCCCAGACTGCCTCATGTCTAACATTTCAGCTTTTCTTTGGTTCATATTATCAATAACGATACTAGAAAACTCTTCGTCTACATCTATCGTTACTTCTTCGTAGGGCTCGCACTTAGTTCCATCTAATTCTTTGTAAACAACTTTTGGTCTTGATAGCGTTAATTCAAAGCCCTCTCGTCTCATAGTCTCAATTAAGACACCTAATTGTAATTCACCTCTTCCACCAATTTCAAAAGAGTCTTTATTCTGGTTTTCTGAGAAAGTAATAGCAACATTCGTCTCTGCTTCTGCTATCAGTCTATTTCTTATTAAAGTTGATGTAACTTTTTTACCCTCAGTCCCTGCTAAAGGAGAGTCATTAACCATTATATTTATTGACATGGTTGGAGGATCTATTGGTGTGGATTTTATTGGTATTTCTATCTCTGTAGAACAAATAGTGTCAGATACTGATGTTGTCGATAAACCAGCTATACAAACAATATCCCCAGTATTAACTGAGTCGACAGTTATTTTTTTAGTTCCTTCAAATTTTAAAAGTTTTGTTAGTCTTCCTGTTTCTACGATTTTACCTGAAAGATTAACTGCGTGAACACTATCATTAATTTTGGCAGATCCTTGTTCTACTCTTCCAATTAAACATCTTCCTAGATAAGGATCATAATCAAGAAGGGTTGAGAGCATTGCAAAAGGTTTTGAATTATCGACGTCTGGGGATGGAACATGATTTATAATTTTATCTAAAAGAGGCGTAAGGTTTGTTCTTTCTTCAGATAGCTCATTTACACACCAACCACTCCGTCCAGAGGCATACAAGATTGGAAAATCTAATTGTTGGGTATTTGCATCGAGTGATACAAATAAATCAAAAACTTCATTTAGCACATCATCTGGCCTCGCATCAGATTTATCAATTTTATTTATTACAACTATTGGTTTAAGCCCTTGTTTAAAAGCTTTACCGAGTACAAATTTTGTTTGTGGCATAGGCCCTTCGGAAGAGTCAATCAATAAAATAACGCCATCTACCATAGATAAAACACGCTCTACTTCACCTCCAAAATCGGCATGGCCAGGAGTATCGATTATATTAATTCGAATATCTTTAAAAATTATTGAGGTAGGCTTTGCTAAAATAGTAATACCTCTCTCTCTTTCTAAATCATTAGAGTCCATAATTCTCTCTGAAACTTCTTGATTATCTCGGAAAATCCCACACTGTTTTAATAAATTATCTATAAGAGTAGTTTTACCATGGTCTACGTGGGCAATAATAGCAAGATTCTTGATATCATTCATTGAGATAGGTGTCTTATAAATTAAATTTAGTTATTTAAAAGCTTATTTTTTGCTTCTGTTATTAAATTAGATAGATAATTATTTCCATCTTTATCAGGATGGAACTTTTTCATTAAATCGTAATATGATTTTTTAATATCCTCATCTGAAGCACCTTTTTTAAGTCCTAAAACAGAAAGAGCTTCCTCTTCTGTCATTTGGGACTTATCTGAGGATGATGAAGTTTGTTTATTCTGACTGATTATTACGTTTAAAATATTGAATCCACGTGGATCATTATTTTTAAGTTCCTCTAATAACTTAGATATTTCGTTTTGAGATAAAGATGAAAAAGAGCGGCCTTTAAATTCACCTTCAATAATATTGATACTTGCTTGACGTGACTGAAGGATTATTTCAATTTGAAGATACTTAGTTTTAATTTTTGGTTTGAACTTACTTCCAAAAGAGGATCGTGAAAATAAATTGAGAATACTTAATAGAGATGAAATTCTTCTAAAGAAAAGTAATGCGGGTGCTAAAGCCACAGGTAAAAAATTTAGCTTCCCTGAAAATATTAAGAAAAATCCTAAGATTATTATTAAGGTAATAATCAAATACTTTTTGTTTCGAGTAGATAATTGGTTTCCAAAAAAAACAAAAATACATAGTGCTACAATTGATATTAGAATTAAGAGTTTAATCATCCTAAATTAATGTTTATTTGCTTTATTCTTTGCTCTCTTCCACAGCTATACTTGTAATATGTATATTTAATTGGGTTTTTTTTGTAATAATCTTGATGATATTCTTCTGCAAGGTAAAAGTTTTTAAAAGGTAAAATTAAAGTTTCAACGTTTTGATCGTGATTTGTTTCAATTTTAGAAATATAAAAATTTACTTTATCTGTAAATTCCTGGTCATTGCTAAAGATTGCACTTTTGTATGAATAGCCTTTGTCACAAAATTGACCGTTGCTATCAAAAGGGTCTATATTTAAAAAAAAACTTTTGACTAATGTATCCAAACTCACAATGTCTGAGTCGAAGACGATTTCTACAGCCTCTATATGACCTGTATTTCCACTTACAACCTCTCGATAGGTAGGATTTTCAACATGACCACCAGAGTAACCTGACTGAACATTAACCACCCCTTCTATTTCCTCATAGACCTCCTCAACACACCAAAAACAACCTCCTGCCAGGTAAATTGTATTAATTTTTGCAAGACTAAATAAGGGGAGCAAAACTAAAATAAATAAATATCTAAAAATCATATTGCGTTAATAAACAAACTACGAAACTTCAAAGTATTTAGACCGGGCTTTCCATTTGAAATGGTATGTTTATCAACTTTTATTATGGGCATGATAAAGTTTGTGGCACTTGTCATGAATGCCTCGTCTGCATTAAGAAGTGATTTAATTGAAAACTTCTTTTCCTCAAATTTAAATTTATTTTTTTTTAAAATTGAAATCAATTTGTGTCGAGTACATCCTTTTAAAATTCTAAAGTTAAGTGGATGTGTAATACATTTATTTTTTTTTATAATCCAAATACTCGATGAGTTACCCTCAGTTATCATATTTCTATTATTAAATAGCACTGCCTCGTGAGATTTATTTTTCTTAGCATGATTTGCAGCTAAGACATTTCCTAGTAAAGATATGCTTTTAATATCAGATCTCTGCCATCTTACGTCTGGATAAAGAGATGTTTTGACACCCTTTTGAGCCAGTTTATTTAAATTTTCAAAATTTTTAATTATTGAATAAATAACAATATTGGGTTTGAGGTTGTTCGAGTATTTATGTTCTCTTGGATTTTGATCACCTCTTGTAATCTGTATATAAATTATTCCCATTTCTAATTTATTAATTTTTTTGATTTTTTTAGTAATACTTTCAATTTGATTTTTATTAAGATTAATTTTCATATCCATTTTTTTTAAGGAAACGAATAATCTGTTCAAATGAAGTTTAAAATCTACAAATTCATTCTTAAAAACAGCAATGACTTCGTAAACACCATCTGAAAACTGATAGCCTCTATCCGTAACACTGACAGTAGATTGACCGAGTGGTTTATATTTTCCATTGATATAACAGGTTGTCATAAGATTATCTTTTTGGTTATATTAGTATTATGAATCTTAAAAGACGAGATTTTATTAAAAAATTTTCTTGTGCGTGTTGTGCACCTCTATTCTTGCCCTCTTGTACTGAGGTTGCAATTACAAATCGGAAGCAACTTTCAATTATTTCTGATGAAAATATTAATCAACAAGCCCTTCAAGCTTATGAAAAAGTCAAAAAACAAGAAAATTTAATAGAGTCTGGACCTAATTACAGAGCGGTGAAAGAAGTTGGCCTCAGAGTTACAGAGTCTGTTGAGGAGTATTTTTTAAAGATGGGTCAGTCTGATAACATTAAAAACTATAATTGGGAGTTCATTTTGATAGATAGCAAAGACACTCTTAATGCTTGGTGCATGCCGGGAGGTAAAATTGCTTTTTATACAGGTATCTTAGATGTAACGGCTAATAACGATGGTTTAGCCTCGGTCATGGGACATGAAATAGCACATGCTGTTGCAAGACACAGCGTTGAGAGAGCCAGTCAAGCATTAGCTATTAACTTAGGTACAACAATTTTAGATATAGCTCTCGAGGGAGCACTATCTAACACTTCCGCTGATGATTATCTAGTTAATTTAGGTTTATCTTTGCCATTTAATAGATTGCAAGAGTCTGAAGCTGATTATTTAGGCTTAGCCTTTATGACTATGGCTAATTACGATAATCATGAATCATATAAGGTATGGCTAAGAATGGCTGAGGCTCAAAATGGAAATAGTCCTCCAGAATTTTTATCCACGCATCCCTCTCCTAAAAATCGTATTGAAAAACTTAAGAATTGGATACCCGAGGTCGACTTAAGATTTACCTAAAAGCGTTGTTTTGTCATACTTCCAACAAATAAGAAATTATCTATATTGTAAATATGAACAAAGTTATTAAGTTAAAAAAACAACCAAAAAACAGTGAATCTGATAGCATTAAACAGCT
>CABXXO010000041.1 GCA_902516235.1 uncultured Alphaproteobacteria bacterium | reverse complement strand
TAGTGTCGACTCTAAAAAATCAAATATTTCGCCATCTAATACTCCATCAGCGTTAGATGTTTGATAATTAGTTCTAAGATCTTTTACCATTTTATATGGATGAAGGACATATGATCTTATTTGGTTTCCCCAACCTATTTGTTTTTTGTTACTCTCTTCTTGTTTTTTTTTCTCATTTTTTTTATCGAGCTCTATTTCATATATTCTAGATTTTAACATCTTCATTGCAGTATCTCTATTACGATGTTGTGATCTTTCACTTTGGCTTTGGACAACGATATTATAGGTTAAATGAGTTATCCTTACGGCACTATCAGTTGTATTAATATGTTGACCACCTGCTCCTGAAGCTCTAAATGTATCTACTCTAAGATCTTTGTTATTAATTTCTATTTCGATGTCTTTATCTATTTCAGGATAAACCCACACACTTGAAAAACTTGTGTGTCTCCTTTTATTGGAGTCAAAAGGTGAAATTCTAACTAATCTATGAATCCCAGACTCATTCTTTAAATAGCCATAGCTTTTAAACCCAGATATAATCATTGTTACGCTCTTGATACCAGCCTCTTCTCCTCTTTGATAGTCTATAATTTTAGACTTGTAATTATTTTTTTCTGCAAAGCGAGAATACATTCTAAACAACATTTCAGCCCAGTCTTGACTCTCTGTACCTCCAGCACCAGCATGTATCTCTAAAAATGAATTACAATCATCAGTTTCTTTGTTAAGAAGAGATTTAATTTTCAGTTTTTCGCAATTTTTTTTTAGTTCGTTAATTTTATGAACTAATTGATTTATTTCAATATTGTTTAAGGATTCATAAATTTGAATAAAATCTTTGAAATCTCTAAATTGGTTTGACACATAATTAAATTCATTAATTATATCATTATTTTGTTTAAGTTTTTCTTGAGATTTATTAATTAAGTTAATATCTTTCCAATTTTCAGGATCAGTGATTACTCTGTTTAAATCTTCAATCTCTCTGCTGGTTCTATCATAGTCAAAGACTCCTCCTAGTTAAATTTATAAGAGAGTCTATTTCTTTAATTAAATTTAGTAATTCGAATTTATCCATTAATTTATTCCACCAATACTCTTTACTTTATTGATATCATTTAATATTTTTATCTGATCTTTTGTAAAATAGTCAATAATTGTATTTTGTCCATCGGAAATTTTACCATTATCTTTGTTGACTTTTTTTACAATAAGATCAGTCGGCACAACAAATTTATCATTTAGATTTTTATTATTTAAAAGATAATTCTCAATAATTGTTTTAAAGATAGGTAAAGCAACAGAAGACCCTGTTTCCCTATAACCAATTGACTTAGGAGTGTCGTAGCCGACATAGACACCTATCACATATCTTGGAGTAAGTCCAAAAAACCATAAGTCTTTACTTTCATTTGTTGTTCCAGTTTTCCCCGCTATTGGATAATCTATTTTATTTAAAGACTTACCGGTTCCTCTTTTAACAGCACCTTCTAATATACTTAGAATTTGAAAAGAAGTTTGTGGTGATATTACTTTTTCCTTCTGAGACTCTATAATTGGTCTTCTATACGATCTGTCATTATTTGAAAATGAACAATAACTGCATTTAAAATAATTGTTATTAATGATTAATTCACCCTCGTTAGAGACGACTTTTTTAATTATTGAGGGCTCAACGATATAACCTCCATTTAAAAAAATAGAATAGGATTTTGTTAATTGTAGAAGATTATTTTCAACAGCACCTAGAAGTGTTGAATATACATCATAATTTTTTGATTCATTATAATAATTTATTTTATCTAAAAACTCGTTAACAGAATTTATTCCTAAATCTAGACCAATTTTTAATGTAACTAAATTATTCGAAGTCTCTAATGCCCTTCTAAATGTTAATTCCCCGAATGATTTATTAGAATAATTTTTAGGAACCCAGACTGGTAAATTTACACCTTGATCAAGAAGTATATTAGAGTCTAATAGCAGAGTATTAGGTAAATATTTTTTAGTTTCCAAAGCTTTAGCATAAATAAAAGGTTTTATCGATGAACCAGGTTGTCTATATGCTTGTGTAACTCTATTAAAATTACTAATATTATAATTCACACCTCCTACCATGGAAACTATGTCTCCATTAAATGGATCCATAACAACAACAGCTCCATTAATTTCATGTAATTGAACTGTGTGAAAAGAACCTTCAATATTCGTAATAAATATGTAATCATTTAAGCTTAGGTAACTATTCGGTGAGACTTTTTTAGGACCATACAAATTTTTATCATTATTTAAGATAATAATTTTATCTGCATTAATGATTGATATTTCTGTTGAAGTTGAATTTTTTTTTACAACCTTCCCGATTTGCCAATGTTCATTTTCATACTTTAAAATATCATCGTAACTTTTAAAACTCCCAATCCAATTTCTATATTTTCTCTCCAATAAAGCTAAATTATCAATTAATGATTTTTCTGATATCTTTTGAAGACTTTGGTCAATTGTTGATTGTATATAAAAAGCATTTTCATTAAATGAGTTTGAATTAAGATAATTCAATATATGATCAGTTTTATAATCAGACTTATATTTTTTAATATTTCTTTGAGAAAGATCTATTACTAAATTTGAATAATGATTATACTGCTCTGAAGTAATAAATTTATTAATTTCCATTTGTCTTAAGACATAATTCCTTCTTTCAAGAGCTCTTTTATAATTTTTTTTAGGATCATAATTATTTGGTCCTTTAGGTAATGCAGCTAAATACGCATATTCATGTATATCTAGGTCAAATATTGATTTATTAAAATAATTTAATGATGCTGAGGCAACACCATATGAACGTCTTCCAAAATAAATTTCATTTAAATATAATTCTATAATAAATTCTTTTGAATATTCTTGTTCTATTCTAAGTGATAATATTAATTCCTTTATTTTCCTTGAGATAGTTTGATCTCTATTGAGCAAAATGTTTTTAACTAACTGTTGTGTAATAGTAGAAGCTCCAACATAATTACTATTAGTTTTTAAATAGATATTTTTAAGGTTAGTAAAGAACGCATTGGCTATTCCTTTGATATCAAATCCTTGATGTTGAAAAAATGTTTTGTCTTCGGCAGAAATAATAGCGTTAATCATATTCTGAGGTATATCTTTATAATCAAGGTAAAATCTATCTCTATTACCCACATGGTACATAAGCTCATATTTCTCATCATAAATTTTTGTTATTTCATTTGGAAAATATTGAGATATATTGTAATCGGGTAATTCTTGTTGAATATTCCATAAATATAAAATTATTATGGATAAACCTAATACAAAAAGTATGAAAATGTACTGTAAATATCTAAAAAATTTCATTCTAATAAATAATCAAATTAATAATAAATTATCATATCAAAAGGATTTAAAAAAATGTCTAAAAGAATTTTTATTGATGGTAGCGTCAATTCTGAATTATGTATCATCGCAGCAGACGGGCAAGAAATCAACTATTTTGACTATTCAAATGATTTAAAAAGTAGTAAAAAAAATAATATTTATCTTGGAACCGTTTCTAGAGTAGAACCCTCTCTTCAGGCTGCTTTTATTGAATTTGGTTCTGAAAAGAAAGCTTTTTTGCCTTTTGATGAAATTCATCCAAGTTACTTCAAAATACCTCATAACGAGAAAACAATTGTAAATAGCAGTGAAAAAAATAACGATGTAGAAGATGAAAAAGAAAATAAAAAACACTTCTTATCTTTTTATCGAAAATATAAAATACAAGATGTAATTAAAAAAGATCAAGTTCTATTAATTCAAATAGTTAAAGAAGAAAGAGGTACAAAAGGTGCAGCAATTACGACTTTTATATCTTTACCTGGAAGATATAGTGTTTTATTACCTAATAATTCTTCTACAGGTGGTGTATCAAAAAAAATTTCTAATCTTCTTGATAGAAAAAGACTGAAGAAGTTGCATGATAATTTCAAATTACCAGATGGGATGTCTTTGATAATAAGGACTAATGCAATATCTGCAGAAAACGATGATATAGTTGCAGATTTTAGCTATTTAAGAAAATTATGGACTAAAATCAGGGAAGATACACTAAAATCGAAAGCACCTATATTAATAACAGAGCTAGATACACCTATAATCAAAGTTGCACGAGATTTTAATCAAAGAACAATAGAAGAAATTATATTTTCTGATTTAAAAACTATGAAGATGTATAAAAAGTTAGAAAAAGATTTTAGTGTTAAATCAAACAAAAAAATAACACATTACAAAGATAAACTTCCACTATTTGAGAGTTACGGTATTAAAAATCCAATAAATGTTCTAACAGAGGATAATATTTATTTAAAATCAGGAGGATATTTAGTTATAAATCCAACTGAAGCTCTAACAAGTGTTGATATAAATTCTGGTCGAGCTACATCAGAAAAAAATATAGAAATAACTGCATTAAATACAAATTTAGAAGCATGTGATGAAATATTCAAACAAATACAATTAAGAAATATAGCTGGGTTAATCGTTATAGACTTTATCGATATGAATATAAGTGCGAATAATTTAAGAATTGAAAGAAGAATAAAAGAATTATTTTATAAAGATAGATCAAGAGTCCAATTAACTAAAATTTCTCAATTTGGTTTAATGGAGATATCAAGGCAAAGAATCGGACAAAGTATTTATGAAACATTTTATAATAAATGTGATTGTTGTGGTGGAGGTGGGTATAAAAAAACAAGTTCTATAATAATACATGATATAATTTCTAATATTAAGAGTATTAATGCGATTGAGAATGAAGACAATATCG
>CABXXO010000040.1 GCA_902516235.1 uncultured Alphaproteobacteria bacterium | reverse complement strand
CAAATTATTTTTAGTGATAATGATCGTTTTGAAAGAGTAAAAAACTGGGATGAAAAGTTAGACTCAACCTTTGCAAATTTATGTGAAGAGATGTCAAATGAACAAATCGAAGATATCTTTAATTTAGGAGAAAAAATAGATTATTTGATCGGTCATAACTATGATTTACCAAGTGGAGGCAATATCATGATTGGTAAAACAGATGCACTTACTGCGATTGATGTAAATACTGGTTCCGCAAAAAGATATGACACTAACAGAGAAGCTATTCAATTAATTTCAAGGCTTATAAAACTAAAAAATATATCTGGCAAAGTTGTTATTGACCCAGTTGCAAGTGATCAAAATACTCTTAGAAAACTAGTGGGCATGTTGAAAAACGAATTTAGAGATGATTTGAGCATTACTAATGTTTACGGCTACACTAGGGGTGGACTTTTAGAATTAAGTAGATCTAGAAACGATCGCTCAATTGACGAATTAAATCTTCAATAACTTAATCAAGTGGTGGCCAGAGACGGAATCGAACCGCCGACACGAGGATTTTCAGTCCTCTGCTCTACCGACTGAGCTATCTGGCCATAGCGAGTAATATTTATTACAAATAATTTCTTTTTACTAGTAAAAATTAGTTATTATAGAACAGAGGAGTTCTAAATGACAAATTTTGAAAAAGTGAAGTTATTCATGAATACTTATGGTCAAGAAGTAAAAGATAAAGCAGAATTTAGTGATACAAAGACTAACAAATTAAGAATTGACCTGATAAAAGAAGAATTAGAGGAATTAACTCAAGCAATGAACGATAAAAATTTACTTGAGGTAGCTGATGCATTAACAGACATACTTTATGTCACTTATGGAGCTGGCCATGCTTTTGGTATTGATTTAGACAAATGCTTTGATGAAGTTCAAAACTCCAACATGAGTAAGTTAGGTGAAGATGGAAAACCTATTTATAATGAGTCTGGAAAAGTAATGAAAGGCCCGAATTATTTTAAACCGGACCTTTTAAAATTTATTGATTAAGCTTTTGGCATATTTGTGGCACCAGTTTCTAAAGAGAAAATTTTACCATCTTTAAAAGTGAATACTGCCATTACAGCTTGAATATTGCCATCTGAAAAAGTCACAAAAGAATGTTCAATTCCAATTTCATCATTTTCATAAATAATTCGAACTTTTTCTCTATTAATATCATCACTCATAGCCCATTTAATTACATCTTGTTTACTTAAAACATTTCCTGATGCATGCATTGTAAATTTATAGTCATCGTGAAGTACTTCGTTCATTCCGGCTTCATCTTTGTTCATAAAAACTTCGTTGTATTTTTCTAATAAAGACATTTTACTCTCCCCATATTCCGCCAAATTCATATGCTATTACTGGATCATTTCCTACAACCCAAGCATCATGACCTGGTTCAATTGAATAAGCATCACCAGATTTGTATGTAAATTCAGAACCATCATTATGCTTTGCACAAACAGTGCCTGAAACAATGATACCTAAATGTTTTGCTTGGCAACTCTCTGTACCAACTTGAGGTTTAACATCTGTTGACCATTTCCATCCCGGTTTTAAATCTATTTTAACTAATCTTTGTCCGCCAACATTTACGTGTTTCATATTAGCATTATTAAACTGAGTAAATTCTTCATCAGGTGAAGAAAAACTCTTTACTTCAATACCACTCATTTATCCTCCTTAAGGTTACTTAACTTCTACAGGTGTAAGTTCAAATAACTGAATACTTTCCATACATTCATCATAAATCGGCTTCATCACAGGGTTAGTTCCATTAACTAAAGCCATCATACCCTCTTCATTATGAACATGCACTTTGAACATTATTCCACTTTTATCCGGTAATATACCAGGTACAGTTTTTTCTACATAAGCAACCTCTTTTCTCATAGCCATACCTTCATCAGATTGAAAAAATGTCATGAATTTCTCAAGCATACCCTCACCCTCTTTAAACTTACCAATTGCTAACATCATTTTTTCCATGATTACACTCTCCTTTAATAAATTTACTTTAGCTTATTATCTCACAAAAATAATTATTTTTTTTTAAAACATTATGCAAATAAATCATAATTTAGTTTCATCCAGCAATATTCAAAGTCGTAATTAGTAATATGAAAACAATATTTAAAATTGGCTCCAAAAACCACACCCTTAAATATCAAAGAAAGATGTCAGAAGGTGAAGTAAAAAAAATGAAGTCTTTTGTTACCGACAAAGGCGAAAAATTACAAAAGACTAGTAAATTCAAAATAATGGATATTCAAGACTCCAAAGACCAAAAAACTTATAAAGTAACTTTGTAATCTATTATTTAGACTTCCGCTTTTTAATAATTATATTTATATTTAATTTAAAGAGTGAATTTTTATGAGAGTTTTATTAGCCTTTATTTTTTTTAACTTTTTTTGGAATAATTACTCTTTTGCAGATTTTAAAATAGGTCAAAAAGGCAAAATCGAATTTGATACATTTTACACTTTTGACTTAAGTTCCTTTTATAGCAAAAAATATTTAGAGAGACCGTTAAAAGGAAAAGGTCATTTGTTTTTACCAAAAAATATAGGTGATAAAAAAATACCATTAATGGTTTTATTACATACGTCTGGTGGTGTTAAATCTCATAGGGAAACAAAGTATGCTAAATTTTTTAATAAGTTAGGTTACGCTGCTTATATTGTAGACACATATGGAACTCGAAAATGTAATCCTTCGGGTAATAGTGGGCCTTGGAAAAATTGTATATCTAAAATTACAACTGTCGATTTCGCAACTGATGCATATCAAGCACTAAACAGATTAAGCAGTCATCCAAATATAGACTTGGAAAAAGTAGGTTTAATTGGGTTCTCATATGGAGCAAATGCTACTGCATTAGCTCTTGACTCTAATTTCAAAAATAATCTCAACAATAAAAATAAATTTATTCTTAATATTTCTGTTTATGGAGACTGTTTTCTAAACTACGCAGATTTGGAAAAAACTACTGGTGCAGATTTTCACTTCATAATTGGAACAAAAGACTTACAGTATAATAAAAAAATTTGTGACAAAAATTTTAGTAAAATAAAATCCTCGGGATCAAGTGTTAGTGAGCATTTTCTCCAAGATGGTGTTCATGCATTTGAGGCAAATTTCCCTGTTGAATGGCTTCCATCCTCTGAATATCCGACATTTACAAATTGTGATTTACAATTTTTTAATGATGGCAGTTATTTTGAGTCTGAGACAAACTCTAAAATAAGAATGGAAGCAGATGTTGATCTAAAAAATAAATATCAAATAAGAAAGGATTTTGTCTTCAAAACAATAAAGAAATGTTACGGAAAGGGTAATTTGATGGGCAGTCAAGGAAATATTTTGAAAAAAAATTTCATCTTATTAGAAAAAATTACTTCAAAATATTTTAACTAAATATTTAAAATCTAATTGTATGCATACTGTGCCATTAATGTGGCACAAACATTGTTAATTTTAGAAAAGAGTTGATAGTTAAAGTTAAAAGGAAGTTTAGAGAGGGGCGTTCTGTTGCCCGGCCGCCCCAAAGCCGCGCTTACCTAATTAAATTAAGCAGCGAGTGCTAATTGATTGTTTTTAGCAATTACTTTAAGTTTCTATACGAAGAAACGCTTACAACGAGCAAAAACTATATCCTTCAGAGCACGTCAAACCTATATCACCCCCATAAAAATTTTTATGGTGGAGGTGTCGGGTACCGCCCCCGAGTCCGATACACCTATTACATACAGCGTTTATTGCCATAGTTGATAAACAACGCAGATAATATAATCTAATAAATGAATCCTTTAAACATCTATGAAGAAAAAAATCACTAAAGTGCTAAAATTTAAAGACTTTAAAACCACAAGAGCAACGTCATCTGCTTTAGAAAAAATACTATATAAGCAAATACCTATCCTAGACCACGGTTTTATAAGAGTTATTGACTATATGGGAACTGATCAGTCTATAGTTCAAGCGGCAAGAGTTTCTTATGGTGAGGGAACAAAAAAATTACGTGAGGACAGGGGTCTTATTAGATATTTGTTAAGTCATTGGCATACAACTCCTTTTGAGATGTGTGAAATTAAGTTTCATATTAAACTGCCTATTTTTGTTGCTAGACAATGGATTAGACACAGAACTGCAAATGTAAATGAATACTCTGCAAGATACTCAGTACTAGATAAAGAATTTTATGTTCCAAAAATGGATCAACTAGGATCTCAATCGACTACAAACAAACAAGGAAGATCAAATACTTTAGATAAAAAATTTGCAAAACAGGCTAAAGATTTAATTCAACAAAATTCTGAGCAACTTTATGACGACTACCAAAATTTATTGAATGGTAAACTTTTAAATAATGACGAATACGTTGAAGGGGAGGGATTAGCGAGAGAGCTAGCTCGAACAACTCTTCCATTAAACTACTACACCCAATGGTATTGGAAGGTAGACCTTCATAATCTTATGCACTTTTTGAGATTAAGAGCAGATAGTCATGCTCAGTATGAAATACAAATTTATGCTGAAAAAATGGTTGAAATTTTAAAAAAGTGGGTACCTTTAACATACGAAGCTTTTGAAGATTACCGTTCAGATTCATTCCAACTCTCTAAAGAGGCTTTAAAAATTGTTAAAGATAAATTAGCAAATAAAAAAATTAAGAAGTCTAATTATAAGCTATCTCCAAGAGAGCTTAGAGAGTTAGAAGTAAAGTTTAATATTAAATTATCTTAACTTTGAAATTTTTTTGTTATTGCGTTTGTAATATTTTCAAATTTTTGAGAGTAATCGTCTTTATAGTCAAAACAATAAGGTTTTCCGTCATCACAACTTTTAGGAACATTTAAATTAAAAGGAAGTTCTTCAATTAAATTTATATTTTCTTTTAGTAATAAAGATTTTGTTTTTGACTCACCAAAAATATATTTTTTTTCATTTTGTTCTTCCAAATAAGACATGTTTTCTACTACACCAAGTATTGGTACATTCACCTTTATAAACATATTGATACCTCTAATGACATCTTTTAAAGATAACAACTGTGGAGTTGTAATAATAAGAGTTCCATCCAGTTTAAGTTTTTGAGACATGGATATTTGTACATCACCAGTACCTGGGGGGAAATC
>CABXXO010000039.1 GCA_902516235.1 uncultured Alphaproteobacteria bacterium | reverse complement strand
TTACAAAGGTGATACTATAGCCTCAGCGTTACTTAGAAATAACATAAAGTTAATCGGAAGAAGTTTTAAATATCATAGACCTCGTGGTTTTTATACTTGCGGTATAGAAGAGCCGAATGCTTTAGTACAAATAATTAGTGAATATTCGGAGCCAAATACAAGAGCTACCATAAAAAAGATTTATGAGGGCATGGAAATCGAAAGTCAAAATAGATGGCCTTCATTAGAGACAGATATTGGAAGTATAAACAATATATTTTCACCAGTTTTTCCAGCAGGTTTTTATTACAAGACGTTTATGGGTCCTCATAAAAATTTTTGGAAAAAAATTTATGAGCCTATCATTAGAAAAGCCGCGGGTCTTGGCAAGCCTCCAAAAGAATTTAAAGCCGTTAGTACTCATCTCTATCATAATGTCGATATAACTATTGTTGGTGGAGGTTTGAATGGGCTTATTGCTGCAAAGAGTTTAATCGATACAAAATATAGTGTTCTTCTTATTGATTTTGACGATCAACTGGGTGGTATTTTGAATAACTCTAATAAAGTTCAAAGTGTTAATAATCAAACACCAATGGACTGGATAAGTGAGACAGTTAAAGAAATCGAGAACTCTAAAAATATAAAAATATTAAAAAATACTTTAGTGACAACTTACAATTATATTAATCATCTAATTGCTGTTGAAGATAAATTTGTTGGATCTCGACCTTTGAAAGATAAAGTTAATAGCACTCTTCATAAAATTAGAACTGACCAAGTTATTTTATGCAACGGTCATATAGAAAGATTTTTATCTTTTCAAAATAATGACCTACCAGGCATTATGTTGTGCTCATCTTTTGAAAAATATATGTGTAGATATGGGGTGATACCCTCAAAAGAAACTGTTGTTTTTAGCAATAACTCTAATTCCAAAAGTCTAGTATTTAGCCTTATCAAAAAGGGCTTTAAACCAAAAGCTTACATCGACTCACGCTCAGGTGAAAATATCGAACCAGACTTATTTGATCTAATAAGAAAAAATGACATTCCTTTATATACTAATTCTAAAATCAAAGGAGCATACGGAAATAAAAAATTACAAAAAATATTAGTTGAAGATAGTTCAGGGGGAGTTAATGAAATTAAAACAGATTTTTTATGTTTGTCTGGTGGTATCAATCCAGATGTTCACTTGTTTACTCAGTCCAAAGGCTTATTAGATTGGGATGAAAAAGATTTAACCTATAAGCCCGCTCAAGCTTTTCAACCCACAATAACTCTTGGCTCTGCTTCTGGGCAATTTGACTTTAATTCTATTAATAGGGAAATTAACGAAAAATTAGATGTATTTGGCATTAAACCTGTCCAAATTAAACTAGAACTGAATACTAGTCACAAATTTAAAATTGAAAAATTGTGGGAAGTTTTACCACAAAAACAAACTATTTGGTCAAAATCATTTATAGATTTACAAAATGATGTCACCACAAAAGATATAAGACAAGCTATCTCAGAGGGTTTTGATCGAATTGAACATCTCAAAAGATACACCACTAACAGCATGGGAACGGACCAAGGTAAAAT
Source organism: uncultured Alphaproteobacteria bacterium (assembly GCA_902516235.1). Taxonomy (GTDB): domain Bacteria; phylum Pseudomonadota; class Alphaproteobacteria; order HIMB59; family HIMB59; genus HIMB59. Next base: position 4,297 of record CABXXO010000039.1, on the reverse strand, counting down.
AAGTAGTATAAATGCTTTGGGTATAGTTTCTGATTTACTCGATAAGAAAGTTAATGAAGTAGGAACAACAATTTACAGACCTCCCTATGCTCCTTTGAGTTTTGCTGCAATAGCAGGAAGAAATTCATATGAATATTACGACCCAGAGAGAAAATCACCACTTCATAATTGGCATATAACTAATGGTGCTGTTTTTGAGGATGTTGGTCAATGGAAAAGACCTTGGTTTTTTCCAATAAATAAAGATGAAACAATGGACGAAGCCGTTCAACGAGAAAGTAAAAATGTAAGAGAAAATGCTGGGGTCTTGGATGGTAGCACTCTAGGAAAAATTGAGATTAAAGGTAAGGATGCATTAGCTTTCATGAATTTAATATATACAAATAGTTTCTCCAAAATGAAACCTGGCACCTCAAGATATGCCCTTATGTTAGGAGAGGATGGTATGGTAAAAGATGATGGTATTATTTGTAAAATCTCAGACGAGCATTTTATAGCAACTACTACTACTGGAGGCGCAGCAACTGTTTTAGGATGTATGGAAGAATATGCTCAAACTGAGTGGCCCAACTTAAATGTCTATATGAATTCTATAACTGAGCAGTATGCTACATTTAATATCAGTGGTCCAAAAACAAGAAATATAATCGAGAAAGTCTTCCCAGAGGTTAATTTTAGTAATGAAGCTTTCCCATTCATGACATTTCAATTTCATGAATATGAAGACACTCCTATAAGAATACTAAGAGCTAGTTTTACTGGAGAAATGGGTTATGAGATATATGTACCTTCAAATCAAGCTCTAAAAATATGGGAAAAAATAATAAATTTTGGAAAGGAGTTTGGTTTGAAGCCTTATGGTACTGAAACCATGCACCTTTTAAGAGCTGAAAAGGGATATATCATAGTTGGTCAAGATACGGACGGATCAATTACACCTCTTGATTTAGGTTTAGATTGGATGATTGGAAAATCAAAAAAAGATTTTTTAGGAAAACGATCTTTAATCCGTTCTGATACAGTTAGAAAAGACAGAAAGCAGCTCGTAGGAATTATACCAACTAACAAGAATGAGAAGTTAGAAGAAGGTCAACACATCATTTTAGATAAGGAAATAAAAACTCCAACTCCAATGCTTGGACATATAACATCATGTTATCAAAGTCCTACTTTAGGACATAACTTTGCTCTAGCTGTTATCAAAAATGGTCAGTCACTTATTGGAACTAAAGCATTTGCATCAACTCCTGAATTGAAAACAATAGAAGTTGAGATAGTTGAACCGATTTTTTATGATAAAGAAAATACAAAGCTAGCTTCATGAAGGATGTAATTCGATCAAATGGTATTGAAATTAAAAAAATTATCTCACAACAAATTGTTTTAAGAAGTTCTGGTAACTCAGAGTTCAACGGTGTTGTGAACAAGACATTAAAACTCCTTCCCCCTTCTGATAATTTGAGAATAGTTACCAATGATAATTTCATTTTAGCTAAAATGTCTTTTGATCAATGGAATTTAGTTTTTAAGAAAGATATTGAACAAAAAAAATTTCACAAACTCTGTGATACTTTTAATAAATCTAGTTCAATTTTGGCAACTAACCTGACAGACTCACAAATATTTTTTCAAGTTGGTGGCGAGAATGCTACCATGATTTTAAATAAACTTACACATTTTGATTTTCGTGAAAAATCCTTTAAACCTCTTACAGCTGCTCAAACTTTATTGGCCAGAATTGATTGTTCCATTTTTAATTTAGATAACGTAATACTTTTAAGCTGTGGTCGATCATTTAGTGATTACCTAGAAGATCGTCTAATTGACGCGGTTAATCTGTAACTTTTTTTCATATTGACATCAAATTTTGGAACTGATTAGTTTAGATAAGTACTAAGGATAAAGATGACAAAAAAATCTAGAATTATTATTGTTGGAAGTGGGATAGTTGGTGCGAGCACTGCATATCATTTAGCCCAATTAGGTTGGAAAGATATGGTAATTCTTGATCAAGGTTCTTTATTTGAAACCGGAGGTTCTACTAGTCATGCTCCAGGTGGTGTATTTCAAACTAATCCATCTAGAATGATGTGCAAATTTGCTCAATATACTGTTGAACTTTTGAGATCTCTAACTTTTGATGGAAAACCTTGTTATCACACTGTTGGAGGAATTGAGGTCTCTAAATCTAAAGAGAGGCATGAGGACTTATATAGAAAACTTGGAATTGCACATAGTTATGGACTTCAAGATGCTAAAATTATTTCACCAGATGAAGTTTTAAAAATGAGTCCTTATATTGATCCTGAAAAAATTCATGGTGGATATTATGTACCCACTGATGGTCTTGCAGCACCAGTTAGAGCTGTAAAAGCAATGGCAAAATATGTAATAGATTTAAAAGCTGGAGAATTTATAGGTGATACAGCTGTTAAAGGTTTTAAAATTTCTAATAATCAAATTCGAGGAGTGCAGACTTCAAATGGGGATTATGACGCCGATATTGTTTTAGTCTCAACAGGTATTTGGGCTCCCAAAATGGGAAGGCTTGCAAATATCTCTTTACCTCTGGTACCATGTGAACATCAAATGGTTTGGCTTGAGCCTTTTGAAGAATTAAAAGAATATCAGGCTGACCACAAGGAAGCATTGGTAGATCATGCCTTAGTTCGTCACCAAGATTACAGTCTTTATTTCAGACAATGGAATGACTCTTATGTAATTGGAAATTACAGACATGAGCCAAGAATTTTAGAATCTGAAGATATAAAAAAACCTGAAGAGGCAGAGGAGATGCCCTCTTTAGTAGATTTCAGACCTGATGATTTTGCTGGGGCGCACAAAGAGTCTAATTGGCTATTTCCTAAATTTGCTGAGAAAAAATTAACTAAAAAGATTAATGGGATGTTTTCATTTACTACAGATGGTAATCCTTTGATGGGAGAAACTTCAGTAAAAGGTTTGTGGACGGCAAATGCTGTTTGGATTACGCATAGCGGCGGCGTTGGAAAGGCAATGGCAGAATGGATTGTCAATGGCGAACCTGAACTTGACGTTCGTCAAGGTGATATAAATCGTTTCCATCAGCACCATCACGTCAGAAAATACTTACGAGCACGAGGAAAACAAAATTACAAAGAGGTTTATGACATCATTCATCCTTTACAACAAATGGAGCAACCAAGACCACTTAGGAGAAGTCCTTTTTTTAATAGATTAGAGGGCCAAAAAGCTTATTTTTTTGAAACTATGGGATGGGAGCGTCCGCAATGGTATGAGGCAAATGCTGATTTAATGAAAGGAAAAAACTTTCCTAATCGAACTGGTTGGGCAGCAAAATATTGGTCCCCAATTCAAGCAGCAGAACATTTAGTTACAAGACAAACAGGTGCTCAATTTGATATCACTGGTTTTGTAAAGATTGAAGTAAGTGGTAAAGGTGCCTTAAAGTTACTTCAAAAAGTCTGTACAAATAATATTGATGTTCCTGTTGGAAAAGTTGTCTATAGCGTTATCTCCAATATGTATGGTGGAATTAAAAGTGATCTTACTATAAGTCGATTAGAAGAAAACAAATTTTGGGTTCTAGCAGGAGCAGGAAATGGTATGATTGATATTAATTGGCTTCGCTCTAATGCTCCTAATGATGGAAGTGTTCAAATCATTGATTGGACTTCCGCTTACGCAGGTATTGGTTTGTGGGGTCCAAATTCTAGATTAGCTCTTCAAAAACTTTGTGATGATGACGATGTTTCAAATGAAGGTTTCCCTTTTTTTAGTATAAAAAGAATTTCAATTAGTAACGTTCCATGCGTAGCGGTAAGAATATCTTACATAGGTGAGTTGGGATGGGAGATTTACACTCCTACAGAATATGGTTTAACTTTATGGGATGAACTTAGAGAAACCTCAAGAGAATTTAATATGATTTGCTCAGGAGCTGGTGTCTTTGAGTCTCTTAGATTAGAAAAAGGATATAGATCACTTGGCTCTGATATTCATACAAATTATAATCCCTATGAGTCTGGTTTAGGTTTTACTGTTAAGTTAAATAAAGATGAAGACTTTATTGGTAAGTCTGCTTTACAAAAAATTAAGGAAAAACCAGTTCAAAAAAAATTAACTTGTATGATTTTAGAAGACCCTGAGGGAATGGCTTTAGGCACAGAGCCTATTTACAGTAACGGCAAGGCTGTTGGTTATGTTACAAGCACTAATTATGGATATTTTGTAGATAAACATATTGTTTACGGCTACCTCCCATCAGAGTTATCAGAAAATGGGACAGCTTTAGAAT
>CABXXO010000038.1 GCA_902516235.1 uncultured Alphaproteobacteria bacterium | reverse complement strand
ACTTATATTTTCTTTTGTTAATTTGTTAAATAAAATTATATCATCAATTCTATTTAAAAATTCTAACCGAAAATGATTTTTAAGCTCTTCAAGTGCTAAATTTTTCTTAGTGGTATAATCAAAATTATCATCAATAGGTATTTGTGAGCCAATATTGGAGGTCATAATGATAAGTGTATTTTTAAAATTCACTATTTTACCTTTTGAATCAGTTAACCTACCATCATCAAGGATTTGTAATAATATATTAAACACATCTGGGTGTGCTTTTTCAATTTCATCAAATAAGATTACTTGATAAGGACGCCTTCTGACAGAATCTGTAAGTTTTCCACCATCATCGTAACCAACATAGCCCGGAGGAGAACCTATCAACTTACTAACTGAGTGTTTTTCCATATATTCAGACATATCAAGCCTTAGCATTTGTTTTTCATTATCAAAAACGTACTCTGCTAAAGCTTTAGATAACTCTGTCTTTCCAACACCAGTTGGGCCTAAAAAAAGAAAAGAACCAAGGGGTTTATCTGGATCTTGAAGACCAGCTTTTGAAATCTTAATAGCTTTAGAGACTTTCTCAATGGCATCTTGTTGCCCAATGACTCTTTTTTCTAAAAGTTTTTCAATATTTATTAATTTATCTTTTTCTCCACCAATAAGTTTTTCTAAGGGGATACCTGTCCATTTGGAGACTACACTTGCAATATCTTCAGCATTTATCACTTCATTTAAAATGGTAGCCTGCTCTTTTTGATTTAATTCCTCATATTCTTTTTCAAGGCTTGGAAGTAAGCCATACATAAGTTCGCTTGCTTTTGTCAAATCTCCAGTTCTTTGAGCACTCTCAAGGTCTTCTTTTGCTTGATCAATTCTTTCATTAAGATTTCTTTTTGTATCTAAAATCTTTTTTTCTGACTCCCAAGTGCTATTAAGCACATTTAGTTTTTCTTGTATATTTGATATTTGAGTATCAATTTTTTCATTTTTTTTATCATCTTTATCATTTTCTTTAGAGAGGACGTTTTTTTCCATTTGAAGCTTGATAAGATCACGGTCTAATTGATCAATTTCTTCAGGTTTACTATCAATTTCCATTTTAACTTTACTCGCTGCTTCATCCATTAAATCAATGGCTTTATCAGGAAGAAAACGATCAGTGATGTAACGATCAGATAATTGAACTGAAGATAAAATTGCCTCATCACTAATTCTAATCCCGTGATGAATTTCATACTTTTCTTTCAAACCCCTCAAAATAGCTACTGCGTCGGGAGAAGAGGGCTCGTTAACAAATACTGGTTGAAAGCGCCTTGTCAAAGCTGCATCTTTCTCAAAGTATTTTTTATATTCATCAAGTGTTGTGGCTCCAACACAATGTAATTCACCTCGTGCTAATGCCGGTTTTAACATATTAGAAGCATCCATTGCACCGTCTGTCTTTCCAGCACCAACAAGTGTATGAATTTCATCAATAAATAAAATAATTGAACCATTTTGTTTATGAATTTCTTTTAAAACGTTTTGAAGTCTCTCTTCAAATTCTCCACGATATTTTGCTCCAGCAAGTAATAAGCCAAGGTCAAGTATACGTATAACTTTATTCTCTAATGATCGTGGAACATCTTTGTTTACAATTCTTTGAGCTAAACCTTCTATCAAGGCAGTTTTACCCACACCGGGGTCACCAATTAGTATTGGATTGTTTTTAGTTCTCCTTGATAAAACCTGAATTGTTCTTCGAATTTCTTCATCTCTTCCAATAACAGGATCTAATTCTCTATTTTGTGCTTTTTGAGTAACATTAATAGTATACTTCTCTAATGCATTAAAATTATCATCAGAGTTTTCACTGTCAGATTTTCCATCTTTTCTAAATTCTTCTATTTTAGATTTGACTGACGAGTGACTCAGACCATTTTTTTTTAATATACTTTCAATTTGATCATCTGATTTTATACAACTTAAAAATAAAGTGTCAATTGATACAAAACTATCTTGATTTGTTCTTGTTATTTTTTCAGCACTCTCAAATAAATTTAATAATTTAGGATCAGCATAAATTTGGCTAGATGTCGAGCCGTTTACTGGCTCTTTTAAAAGTAACTCAGAAATATTTTTTTTAATTTTATCAATATTAATATTCTCAAAAATTTTAGTTATTATTTCATGATTGGAATTTAATAATTCAGATAAAATATGAATGGGTGCAATCTTTTGATGTTTTTTACCTAATGCCAAATTTTGTGCAGAATTTATAATTTTTTTTGAACTATTAGTGTATTTTTCAAAATTCATCATATAATTTATTTGGTTATAATTTATGAAGAAACAAGACCTTAAAAGAAAAAATGTTGAAAAAATAAAAAAAGATAAATTAGCCCAAAAATTAAGAGAAAATTTAAAAAAAAGAAAAAAATTAAAAAAATAAAGTTATGCAAAATGTAGTCATACAAGGTCCATCAACCTTAAAAGGACAGATCAATATCTCAGGTTCCAAAAACGCCTCATTACCCATAATGATATCGACTTTGTTAGCTAAAGGTAATTGCTTAATTAACAACATACCTAATCTCAGAGATACAAGATTTTTAGTTTCAATCCTTAAAGATTTAGGTTGTCGTGTTGATTTTCAAAAAAATACTTTTGTTGTAAAGAGTTCTGTAATCAAAAAAAAATCTGCTGATTATGAATATGTTCGTCAAATGAGAGCATCTATTGTAATTTTAGGACCAGCAATTACTAGATATAAAAAATTTAAAATAGCCCTTCCAGGTGGTTGCTCGATTGGAACTAGAGGAATTGACTTACACTTAGATGCTTTAAAAATAATGGGAATAAAAATTTCAATTAAAAATGGCTATGTGATAGCAGAGAGAAAAAAAGATAAACTAAATTCAATAATTCATAAATTTCCAAAAATAAGTGTCGGAGCTACTCAAAATATTTTAATGGCAGCTACTTTAGCAAATGGTATCAGTAAAATAAAAAATTGTGCAATCGAGCCTGAAGTCATAGATCTAATCAATTTCCTTAACAAATGTGGAGCTAATATAAAAGTAAAAAATAGATCAATTACTATTAAGGGCGTAGATGAACTGAACCTTGAAGATTATAAAGTTATTCCTGACAGAATTGAGGCAGGATCTTATATTTTAGCTACCATGGCAACGAAAGGGAGACTCAGGTTAAATAATTTTAACCCAGATGATTTGTCCTTTCCATTAAAAATTTATCAAGACATGGGACTAAAAATAAAAAAAATATCTAAATCATCTTATGAATTTAATTGTAAAAAACTTAATCCAATAAAAAAAATTTCTACTAGAGAATTTCCTGGATATCCTACAGACTTACAAGCACAACTTATAGCCACACAACTTAAATCTTCTCTAAAATCAAAAGTAGTTGAAAATATATTTGAAAATAGGTTCATTCATATCCCAGAACTTAGAAGATTTGGAGCCAATTTATCAATTATTGGAAAAACAGTGACAATTCATAAAACCTTGAATTTATTTGGTGCTGAGGTGATGGCAACTGATATAAGAGCTAGTTTTTCTCTTATTATAGCTGCAATGATGTCAAAAGGCACAACTGTAATAAATAGAATTTACCACTTAGACAGAGGTTATGAAGATTTTGATTTAAAATTAAAAAAATGTGGCGTAAACATATCTAGAAAAAAATGAACAATCAAAATTTAACTATTGCTTGCCCCAAAGGAAGACTGGAGGGAAAAGTTGTAAAATATCTCTTTGAAAGAGGTTTAATTATTGAACAAGCCTTTTTTAATGAAAGTGTAAGGAAATTAGCTTTTAATACAAATTTTAAAGAGATAAAAGTTATTAAGTTAAAACCCTCAGATATTCGATCTTATATTATGTTAGGGGCAGCAGATATCGGATTTGTTGGATATGATGACATTCTAGAAAATAGTTCACAAAATATTGTTCTATTAAAAAAAACTAATATAGGAAAGTGCAGAATATCCATAGCATCAGATAAAAAAGAACTTAATTTTTCAAAGAAAAAAATATTTAAAGTTGCAACAAAATTTCAAAATATCTCTGAAAACTACTTTAGAGATTTAAACATACAAACTGAAACAATAAAATTAAATGGCTCAATAGAGCTTGCAGTAAAATACGGAATTGCTGATTTTATTTTAGATCTTGTACAATCTGGAAAGACTTTGAAAGACAACCAACTTTATGAAAATGTAATCATTAATAACTATATCTCAACTGTCATTATCAGCAGTTACTTTGCTTATGATTTAAAGAAAAAATTTATAAAAAAACTACTAACAAAAGGTTTATAATGAGAATTGTCAGTAAAAAATGGATTTTTAATAATCTTAACTCATCTTCAAATGTTAGTACAGCAGTAAGTGGTACTGTCCAAAATATCATAAAGGATATAAAAAAAAATAAGGATAAAGCTTTATTAAAGTATGTCAGAAAGTTTGAAAATAAAAAGGCAACTTTAAATAGTTTAGAAATAAGCCAAAAAACTCTAAAAGAGTCTTATAATTCTATTTCAAATGATAGTAAAAAAGCACTCAAATTAGCTTATAAAAGAATTCACTATTATCACACAAAACAAAAAAAATTATCATATTCTTTTAGAGATCAAATCGACTCAAAATTTTACATCCAATGGAATCCGATTGAAAATGTTGGCTTATACATTCCTGGTGGCCTAGCCTCTTATCCCTCAACTGTTTTAATGACAGCTATACCTGCAAAAATAGCTAAGGTTCCAAACATAATGATATGTGTTCCCTCTCAAAATGGTGAAACATCAAAACTAACTTTAGCAGCTGCTTATCTGTGCGGTGTAAATAAAGTTTACAATGTTGGTGGAGCTCAGGCAATTGCAGCTTTTGCTTTTGGCACTAAGGTAATAAAAAAAGCTGATAAAGTATTTGGTCCAGGAAATCAATATGTAGCTGAAGCAAAAAAACAATTATTTGGATTTATTGGAATAGATTTACCTGCAGGACCATCAGAAGTTTTAGTAATAGTAAATAATAAATCAAATCCATCATGGATAGCTTATGATGTTCTAGCGCAAGGAGAACATGATCCTAATGCAAAAACCTATGTAATCGCAAAAAATAAAAACATTTTACTCAAAGTAAAAAATGAACTTCAAAGAATAATGAAAGAGACAAAGCTAAAAAATGTTGATCGATCTATTAAAAATAATTGCTATTTAATTTTAGCTAAGAGTCAAAAAGAAATATTTGAAATTACAAATTTTATTGCTCCTGAGCACCTCCATATCCATGAAAAATTTAATAAAAATATATTAAATAATATCGTAAATGCTGGATCTGTATTTTTAGGAGAAAAATCCGCTGTCGCTTTAGGAGATTATACTATAGGAACTAACCATGTTTTACCTACTGATCAAACTGCAAAATTTTCATCTGGTTTAGGTGTCGAAGATTTTACAAAAAAAACAGTTTTTATTGATCCTGGAATTGAAACTCTTAAAAAAATTTCAAAGCCGACAATCAATCTTGCTAGACAAGAAGGTTTAGAGGCACACGCTTTATCAGTTGAAATTAGAAAGATCAAAACATAAGATACAATAATATGTCCAAAGAAGATGCAATAGAATTTCAAGGTGTAGTTTCTGAACTACTTCCAAACGCTATGTTTAAAGTTAAGCTAGATAATGAACATGAAGTCATAGCTCATACGTCTGGAAAAATGAGAAAAAATAGGATTAGAGTGCTCGCAGGAGATCGAGTAACAGTTGAAATGACACCTTATGATTTAACTAAGGGCAGAATAACATTTAGGTCAAAGAACTAATGAATAATTTTTTAAAAGGAGTAATGCCATGTCTACAAAACTTATTGTTACAAACTACAAAAATTTCAAGTGTGGAGTTAAACTAAATGAAGGAGAGTTGGTTAACATTCGCTTTCAACCCAACGAGGATGTTCAAATTGGTGACATCTATAAAGTAAAAATTACAGAAATTTTACCCAACGATAGCGGAGCTTTCGTCTCATACGGCAGTGGGGACCAAAAAGGTTTTTTTAAAAGAATAAACTTTCCTAATGGAGATAAGGCCCATGAAGGACAGTCATTATTACTTCAAGTAAGAAGCATAGGCTCCAAAGATAAAGTCCATCTTTTCACAAACAACGTGATACTAACTGGAAAATTTATTAATTTATTGCCTTATGGTGATGAAATTATTTTAAGCAGAAGAACAAGAAAAAACTTAGACACAAATCAACAAGATAAAATAATGGATGCCCTAAGCG
>CABXXO010000037.1 GCA_902516235.1 uncultured Alphaproteobacteria bacterium | reverse complement strand
ATTTATTCCCTGATAGGCACTGAATATTCAATTTTACTTATATTTAAACATATAATTTTTTTAGCTATATCTTTGTTGGTTTTAATATTCATATCATTAATTCCTAAAAATGATTTAAGGAAACTTTTAAATATATTGTGTATTTTTTTTATTTTACTTTTGTTAATTGTACCAATCTTTGGGTATGAAATTAAGGGTGCAACTAGATGGATAAGTTTTAATTTTTTTTCTATACAACCATCTGAGTTACTTAAAGGACCTCTTGTATGTTTGTTTTCATGGTTTTGCTATTTATATGTAAAGTCTAGTAATAGAATTTATTTATTTATCAGTTTTATAATGATTAGTATGGTAATCTTACTTCTTCTTCTCCAACCCGACATAGGCACTTTGTTAGTTTATATATCAATTTTTTCTTTAATTTTAATTTTGTATTTTAGAAATTTAAAACTTTTTATTTTATTGGGTTTTCTAGGTGTGTTTTTTTTATTAATTGCTTATTTTTCTTTTGATCACGTTGCTTACAGAATTGATAATTTTATAGATGGCGATAACACTCAGGTCTCGCAAAGCTTATCTGCAATTAAAACCGGTGGAATTTTTGGTGTAGGACTTGGGGAAGGTCAACTTAAATATTCAATCCCTGAGTCTCATAATGACTTTATATTTGCTATTTTAATTGAGGAATTTGGTGTTTTATTCGGTTTATTTGTATCTTTTCTCTATCCTGTATTCTTCATTTTAGTTAGAAAATCTATTTTAAGCCCATCAAATTTATTTATTTCAAATACTATCTTCAGTCTGTGTTTTTTGATGTGTATTCAAGCTTTTGTAAATATTGGCTCATCTATAAAATTAATACCTCCAACAGGAATGACACTACCATTTATTAGTTATGGAGGTTCATCAATGCTTTCTTATGCGATAATATTTGGTACAGTCATCAACTTTAGTAAAAATGAAGAGAGTATTGCAAATAATTCATAGTGAAGTTGCTGATGTTAGTGTTATTTCAAAATTTTTTCAAAAAAATCACCATTCTTCTACAATTTTTTATAAAAACTTACATTTTTTAGAAAAAAAAAATTTAGATCAATTTGATTTATTCATATTTCATGGAGGTAAACAGAGTGCAAATAGTAAGTCAAAGGCTATTGCGTACGAGTATAAATTTCTAAAATATATAATTAAACTTAATAAACCTATTATCGGTATTTGTTTAGGTGCTCAATTAATAGCAAAAATTTATGGATCAAAAATATCAAAATCAAAAGATAGAGTATTTGAGTGCGGTTATAAGAAAAATTTAAAAAATAATAACAAAGTTTTTAAAAAAAATTTATCTTTTTTACAATTTCATACAGAGGGTATTTCTTTTAATAAAAATATGGAATTATTAGCAAAGGGCATTTTATATGAAGTTGACTCCTTCAAAATTAAAAACAAAAATATTTATGGGTTTCAATTTCATCCTGAAGTAACAGCTCATACTATAAAAAGATGGCATGACATAGTTAAGATAAAATATCCTTATATAGATAATTTAAATAAAATAATGAAAGACTTTAAAAAATACCAATTTCAAAATTATAATTGGTTTAAAATTTTTTTATTAAAATTATTAAAATGATTAATATTATTTTTTCACAAGAGTATAAAAATCATGATACTGGTAACCATCCAGAATCTATCGAAAGAATAAAAGTTGTAAATAATTTAATAAAAGAAGTGTATTCAAAACACAATCTTATTGAACCAACTATTGCTGATAAAAAAATAATTTCTTTAGTACACGACGAAGAATATATAGATAACATTTTTATTTCTATTCCTAATTCCGGATATACTTACTTTGATCCTGATACAATTGCTAGTCCAAACAGTTTAAAAAGTTATCTTTTAGCAGCAGGGGGTAGTATTGATGCAGTAAACTACATTCTAGATAATAAAAATAAGGGTGTTTTTTTCTGTGCTCATAGACCCCCTGGTCATCATGCTGAGATTAATAAAGCCATGGGTTTTGGTGTATTTAACAATGTTGCTATTTCAGCTCAATATGCATTAAATTCTGGAAAATTTAAAAAAATCTTAATTGTAGATTTTGATGTACATCATGGAAATGGTACTCAACATATCTTTGAAAACAACTCCAATATTTACTACGCCTCAAGTCATCAATTTCCCTTTTACCCTGGCACTGGGTCTTTAAACGAAGTTGGTGTTGGAAATATATTTAATTGTCCTTTGCCTAGTGATTGTGATTCGATTTCTTTTAGATCTTTATTTAGAAAAAATATTGTTAATAAAATTGATACTAAATTTGATTTAATATATTTCTCTGCTGGTTTTGATGCACATAAATTGGATCCACTTGCTTCAATCAACTTGGAGGATGATGACTTTTATTGGGTGACAAAAATTATATTGGAAAAGTATGCAAATAATGTTCCAATAATTTCAGTCTTGGAGGGGGGATATGATATGGATGGTTTATATCATGGGCTACATAACCATTTAAAAGCTTTAGTGGAATATTCTGATGAATAAAAAAAATGATAAAAATTTTGAAAGTGCACTCAAAAGGCTAGAGGAAATATCAGATCTATTGGAGAATGAAGACACACCACTTGACGATAGTATTAAGTTATTTGAGGAAGGCATAGATCTAAAAGAATATTGTGATGAAAAATTGAAATCTGCGAAAATTAAAATTGACAAAATTGTAAAAAAAAATAAATCACTTTCGTCAACACAATTTAAGTAATAAAAAAACTTATGGCATTTATAAGTAAAATAAAATTACCCAAAGATTTAAAAAAATTATCATTAAGTGAATTACAAAAACTTAATGATGAATTAAGGGATTACACCATTGAAATAGTCTCAAAAACTGGAGGACATCTTGGTGCTAGTTTGGGAGTAGTGGAGCTAACAGTAGCATTACATTACGTTTTTAATGCACCATCTGATAAAATTATTTGGGATGTGGGACATCAAACATATCCTCATAAAATTCTTACAGGAAGAAAAAATAAAATACACACTTTAAGGAAAAAAAATGGATTATCTGGTTTTACAAAAAGATCAGAAAGCATATATGACCCTTTTGGTGCAGCTCACAGTTCTACTTCTATTTCTGCAAGTTTAGGAATTACATCAGCAAGAGATATTCTAAATAAAAATTTTGACGTCATCAGTGTTATTGGTGATGGTGCTATTAGTGCAGGCATGGCATTTGAGGGACTAAATAACCTTGGGCATTTGAATAAAAACTCTCTTATTATCCTTAATGATAATGAGATGTCTATTGCTGAACCTGTTGGTGCAATGAGTAAGTATCTTGTTAACTTGTTAAGTTCTAAGTCGTATGAGGGGTTTAGAGATATCATAAAAAACTTTACTAAAAGACTTCCAAATGAAGTTGGAGAATTTGCAAAAAAAACTGAAGGATATTTTAAAGGTTATCTAACAGGTAATACTCTATTTGAAGAATTGGGTTTAAATTATTTAGGTCCTGTTGATGGTCATAATTTAAAGCTATTGGTTCAATTGTTTAAAAAATATAAGAAAAAAGAACTTCATGGACCAGTATTCTTACACTTGATAACCCAGAAAGGGAGGGGCTATAAACCTGCTGAGCAATCTAAAGATAAATTTCATGGAGTATCATCATTTGACGTAAAGACAGGTGTTCAAAACAAGTCCAAAGACGTCACATACACAAATGTAGTAAGTGACACTCTTTTAAATTTAGCAAAAAAGGATAAAAAAATTGTTGCAATAACAGCAGCAATGCCCTCAGGAACAGGTTTAAATAAATTTCAAGAAAAATATCCTTTAAGATTTTTTGATGTAGGAATAGCTGAACAACATGCTGTTACTTTTGCAGGTGGAATGACTACTGAGTCTATAAAACCTTTTGTTGCAATATATTCTACATTTCTTCAGAGAGCATATGATCAAGTTGTTCATGATATAGCAATACAGTCTTTGCCTGTTAGATTCTTGATTGATAGGTCAGGTTTTGTTGGAGCTGATGGAGCTACGCATGCTGGATCTTTTGATCTTAGTTACCTATGTTGCCTTCCAAATTTTATCGTTATGGCTCCCTCAAATGGAGAAGAATTAAAAAATATGATTAAATTAGCTCAGTCTATTAATAATAAACCTTCTGCAATAAGATACCCAAGAGACTTTGCATATGAATATAACAATAACAATAACTTTCAAAAAATATTAATAGGAAAAGGTAAGATAATAAAAAAAGGAAAAAAAATTGCTTTTCTTAATTTGGGCACAAGATTAAAAAAAGTTTTAGAGATCAATGAAATGATAAAAAATCATCATAAATTAAATTGCACTGTAGTAGATATGAGATTTGCAAAGCCAATTGATGCTAAATTGATACAAAATCTGAGCAAAACTCACGACACTTTTATTACTATAGAAGAAAATGCAATAGGTGGCTTTTCTAGTCAGGTAAATGATTTTTTAATTAATAAAATAAATAAAACTCCAAAAATATTAAACTTTTTTATGAAAGATGAATTTATCGACCAATCTGACATCGATGATCAATATAACAAATCTGGAATTTCAAAAGAGTTAATATTTGACAAAGTATCTAAACTTTTAGAGTGATTTAGATTTATTTATTAAAAATAGATCTGCCAATATAAAATTTGTCATTGCTACACCAACAGGTACTGCTCTTATGCCAACACAGGGGTCATGACGACCAATAGTTCTAATTTTTGTCTTTTTCAAATTTTTAGTAATAGTCTTTTTTTCTGTAAGAACAGAACTTGTAGGTTTTACCACATATCTAAATACAACATCTTGACCAGATGATATTCCACCTAAAATGCCACCTGCGTGATTAGTTTCAAAACTAATTTTTTTTTTATTAAGATCCATTTGATCAGAAGCATTTGTTCCATCTAAATTTACAAGATTAAATCCACTACCAAATTCAATACCTTTTACTGCATTAATACTCATAATTGCCTTTGATATTTCTGAGTCAAGTTTTTGATATATTGGTTCCCCAATGCCAACAGGACAATTGGAAATTCTTACTTCTATTATGGCACCAAGTGAAGAGCCATTTTTGCGATGAAATAAAATTAATTCTTCCCATTTTTTTACAATAGTTTTATCAGGTGAGAAAAATGGATTTTTATTTATAAAGCTATTATTCCAGGATTTATCATTAATTTTTTCATTTCCTATTTGTATAACTGCACTTGTCACTTTTAATTTATTACTGCAAAACTTTTTAAGAAGTATTTCAGCTAGTGCTCCAGCAGCAACTCTCATTGCTGTTTCTCTTGCACTAGATCTTCCACCACCCCTGTAATCATAATTTTTGTATTTCATAAAATAGGTATAGTCAGCATGTCCAGGTCTAAATTTATTTTTTATATTTGAATAATCTTTACTTCTCTGATCTGTATTATGAATAATCATTGAAATAGGAGCACCTGTGCTCTTACCTTCAAAGACACCTGAAAGTATCTTTACTTTATCCTTTTCTTTTCTTTGTGTAGTATATTTTGATTGGCCAGGTTTTCTCAAATTTAGCTTGGTTTGGATAAATTTAGTATCAATTGTTATTCCCGATGGAAAACCGTCTACTACACATCCTATAGCCTCTCCATGGCTCTCCCCCCATGTAGTAAACTTTAATAAATTACCAAAAGAATTGTGTGACATTGTTTAATTATTTATTACTAAACTCATTTAACAACCCTGCTACTCCTTCAGCTTCATCTACAGCTACCATTCCGACAGTATGATAACCGCAATCAACATGGTGAATTTCACCAGTTACGCCAGAGGAAAGGTCACTTAAAAGATACGCACCAGTATTACCGACATCCTCTAATGTTACATTTCTCTTCAATGGAGAGTTAAGTTCATTCCATTTTAAAATAAACCTAAAATCGCCAATACCAGATGCCGCAAGTGTTTTAATTGGGCCTGCAGATATTGCATTGACTCTAATATTTTTATCTCCCATATCGACAGCTAAATATTTAACAGATGCCTCTAACGCTGATTTGGCAACGCCCATTACATTATAGTGGGGCATAACTTGTTCTGCTCCATAATAAGTTAAAGTCAAAATACTCCCTCCATCATCCATTAAATCGTAACAATATTTACAAGACTCAGTAAATGAATAACAGGATATATTTAAACTATTTAGGAAATTTTCTTTTGAAGTATTTACATACTTACCTCTTAATTCATTTTTATCTGCAAAGGCAACTGCATGAACAAAAAAATCTAATTTCCCCCATTCATTTTTGATTTGATCAAAAGCTCTTTTAACTGAGCCTTTGTCACTTACATCACATTGTATCAATAGATCAGAACCAACAGATTTAGCCAAAGGGTCTATTCTTTTCAATAAAAGATCATTTTGATAAGTAAATGCTAGTTCTGCACCAAATTTCGCACATTGTTGAGCAATACCCCATGCTATAGATTTATCATTGGCTACTCCCATAATTAATCCTTTTTTATTTTTTAAATCCATTTTTTGTTAAAACTAATATAATACTCATACCATGTCAGATAAATTAAATCCAATTATTAAGTTTAAAGAATGGTTTGTTTTAGCCACAGAAAAGGAGATCAATGATCCTAATGCAATGTGTCTTTCAACAGTTGACGATAATAACTCTCCTCATTCAAGGATGGTTTTATTAAAGGATTATAGCGATGCTGGTTTTATTTTTTATACTAACTACGAAAGCAATAAAGGAAATGATATTTTAAGAAATACCAATGTTTGCTTAAATTTTCATTGGAAGTCATTACTAAGACAAATCAGAATAGAGGGTAAAGTTGAAAAGGTGTCGAAAGAAATATCTGATAAATATTTTAATTCTAGACACTATTTAAGTAGAATAGGTGCTTGGGCTTCAAATCAATCAAAGATTTTAAAATCAAGAAGTGATTTAGAGGATAAAATTGAATTTTACAAAGGTAAATATCCTGAAAGCAGAGATTTTCCTCGTCCAGATTACTGGGGTGGATTTATAGTCAAATATTCAAAAATAGAGTTTTGGGAAGATATGCCCCACAGAATTCACAAAAGAGAAGTGTTTGAACTAAATAATGATGATTGGTTTACCTACACCCTTAGTCCTTAAATTTTTTTTGAGTATTCACTCCATCTTTTTAATAAATCAGAACTAGATGACTCTTTGTGGCTTCCACCTATTCCAAACTTCAAATCAATATTGTATTGTTTAGCTGTTTCAAATTCTAAAATTTTAGAGGAGTCTGATCTATCTCCTCCATTAGCAAATATAATTTTATCATTTGAATATTTATCTCTAATTTTTATTAATAAATTATTAGCACTTCCCTTATCATCATCTTCAAATTCCATAGTTTCGTTCACAACATTTAAGCTACT
>CABXXO010000036.1 GCA_902516235.1 uncultured Alphaproteobacteria bacterium | reverse complement strand
TTCAATTCCTGAAATTAAACCTGTAGCTTCATCTAAGTAATATGTATACGAAAGAGTATAATTAATATTCATATTTTGATAATTTATTACATCTCTTCCCGACTGTTTTATCATAATAACGTTTCTACCTTTGTAACATGATGGTTTGTCAATATTTATTGCTTTATTTAATAATTTAGCATTAGCTTTAATAACCTCTTTTGAAAATGGATCATTTTTTATACTAGGGTTTTGTGATGTATATACTTTTAATAAATTAGAATAATTTCTATTTCTAAATGTTTTTGGATAATGTGATTGTGATGTACGTTTGCCATTAAGTTCATGGTCATACAAATATAAAATATTAAAAAAATCAGAAATATTAAAACCATGATCCTTAATATGATCAACATTTGATGACCAAGCTTTTGGTAAATTCAATTTATTGTATGTCATCTTAGCTTGATCAACTAGTCCTCCAACAAGTCTACTTTTCATATCAAAACTAATACCCGAAGAACTATTACTTGTTATCTCACCTATTAAATCAACATAACGTTGATTATCGTCATACATTGAAAGATGGAAAATATCTTTTTCATAAGCTATATCTATATTTTTGGCATACAAAGAGGATGCACTAGATACAAAAAAATATAAAAATAAAAAAAATCTGAGTATAGATTTTACCATTTTAAAATCATTTTATCTTGTAAGCTTAACAATGAGGGATTTTGTGCAAAACCTATGCTTAATGCTGTAGAAGAAACATTCTCCTCGATATAGGAATAAAGTTCACTTGTGCTAATTTGTTGATCTTCATTCATATCAGCCTTACCCTCTAATCCTTTCATTAAGTAGTATGAAAATAAACCATGACCAACCTCATCATAATCTGAGGAAAATTGAGCCCCTGAGGCAGAATTAAAAATAGTAACATTGTCGATTTTCTCTTCTTCTGCAATTGAAATGTTTCTTAAACCAGCTATTAACGTTTCACCTTCTCTGCCCAAGCCACTAAAACATGCATCAAAAAAGGCGTAAATGTGTTCAGGATTATAAGAAAGTATATTTTGAATGAATTCGTCTTTACTGATACTTGATCGGTCAACAAGATTACTCCTAAAGTCAAATGGTAACAGTAATGACTCCCCGTTGTTATTAAAACCATGTCCTGAATAATAGAAAAATACTTCTGTATTTTGTTTTATTTTTTTTGATAACCATTGATCTAACTCTTCTAAATCTAAAATAGATGCTTCACTATCAATTAAATATTGAATATTTTTAGGTTTTATACCGAGACTATCTGTTGCATAATCAATAAATGTTAAGGCATCTTTATCACCGTATTTTGTATCTGGAATATCTTTATAATCTTTAATACCAATCACAATAGCAATACGATTATTGTGAGTTCGAACTTTTATATCTCCAGGTGAAAGTTTTTCTAAAACCTCTTGGTCGTTAATAGTTAAATTAAACTCTCTTGTTATAGAAACTTCAAAGTCTGATACATTTCCAAATTCATCAAAGGCCTCTACTAAAATATTTGATTTACCAATTGGGACTTGTATTTGATGAGAAAAATTTTTTGATGTCGTAATCTGCTCCTTATCAACAAGGATGGCATACAAATCGCTATCATCTTGAATACTACAATTAACTATAATAGATTTTTCTTGTGTAAATAAATTATTATTACATTGAATTATTGGTGGAGACACATCGTTGATTTTTTCTACAACTTCCAGCTCTATATCCTTTGTTGTGAAAGAAGTATCCTGTTCGGAAGTATTGTTTTGTTGTTTAATTGATGGGCCACTGTCCTTAAAAGCAAGGAATTCCTCTAAAGTTGCACTTTTCCAAGCACCCGCGCAATATTTTTTGATTATATAGCCTTGTACATAACCATTTTTTGGAAGTTTACAAAATGATTTGTATTCAAATCCTCCAAGTTTAGTTTGAGATTTTTTATTATTAACTTCACTATCATCTTTTGGGGACTGTGATGCTACATAGACATTGTCTATGTCTGAAGTTAAATTTTCACTTAAGTAGTCATTAAAAACCCAACCTTCAAGACCTGTTTCAAAACTCCTTACCTTGGACCAATTAGAAGTTTTTTTTATTTGCTGCACTTTTGCATTTCTAGTGAGTGTTCCTAATATTTCACTTCCATTTGGGGAATTTCTAACATTTAGGTTAGATGCATCAACATAGAGCGTTTTAGGTTTTTGCATAATCTTTTGTTTAGGTTGATCAAACATCCAAGAAAAATTAAAGGTAAAATTAATTTCTTTCCATAAGTGATATTTACCCTGGGGAAGGTTCAAAGGACTACAATCAGGATTATTTACTGCTCTCATTGCAGCTTCAGCAGCAGTTCTAAATGATGGATCATTTAATTTTTCTTTGTTGACTACTTTAGCACTTTTTACTGTTCGATCTGGGTTAACTTCTATGTAAATTACAGGTTTTATATCTTTTAAGTTAGCAACTCCAACATTAAGATTAAGACAAGAATGAAGCTGATTTTTAAGAGCTTCTATTTCAAGAGCTGTTATTTCGTTTTCTTTATAATTTGAGTCTTTATCAAATAAATCATTTATATTATTTGATACTTCATATTTTTCGTAGTCAATATTGTCTGTATTTAAGCCACAGTTATTTTGTTTTTGCAGATTAATAGAGTCACTTAAAACTTTTTTGTTGGATTGGTAGATTTTAGAAAAAATAATATCTTCCATAACCAAACATCCATTTTCATTATCTGCAATATTAAATAATGTTTTTCCTAACCAATAGTAATTTTCAGCTTTATATTTGCTTACACTACTAAAGTCTCTATGTCGTATACCGAAATTTCTTAATGCATCAACATAATTATTTTGAATATAAAGCAATCTACCAATTAGATAATATGCCTCAGATAAAATTATCTTATCAGATGTGTCAGAGTTTATGATATCAAGTAGATGAAGCGCTGCGGTACTATTAGCATTTAAGGCCATTGATTTTTTTGCTTTGTTAAGACTTTCTTCAGGAATTATCACTAAATTTGGTTTTTTTGGTTTCTTTTTCATTTCTAAATCAATTTCATTTAATAGTGCTTTTCCTTCTGTAGAAATTGATTTGGCATTTACCTTTTTTGTATCACTTACAGGTATAATTTTATTATTCATTTTACATACACTATTCAAACTGAGTTGGGTTGTGCTTTGATACCAATCTATTTGTTCGTTTAATTTTAGCCAGCCATACCCTTTATAGCTCTCAAGTTTGGCATAATTATTTTTAATATCAGTAATTTCATAAGATCCTCCTATGGGTCTAAATTCTGGAGAACCAACTCCTGGCACAAGTTTAAAATTTATTATATTAGTCAAAACAGGATCTATTTCTACTGACATGCCTACTTTACAGTGAACAGTGGTTATATTTCTTTCTACTTCACGTGCATAACCTTGAAAAATTATAGTTGTGAAAAAGATAGATAATAAAAATAAGAGTTTAAATTTTAATAATTTACAGTTACTAAGTTCTACCATTTTACTATTACTCGGTTATCATCTGAAACTAAACTAGGGTTTTGAGGTATACCGAGTCTTAAAGATTGTTCTGATACATTCATTGCTATAAATTCATATAGCTCTTCTGTAGTAATTGATTTATCGTTGTTTAAATCTGCAATTCCCTCTAAGCCCTTCATTAAAAAATAAGAGAATAGTCCATGGCCAGCCTCGTCAAAATCTCTTGAAAACTCGGCACCAGAGGAAGAGTTGAAAATAGTAATACCTGAAAAAGGAACCTCCTCTTCAACTATACTAATGTTTCTCAGTCCAGCTATCAAGGTTTCACCCTCTCTACCTAGACCACTAAAACAAGCATCAAAAAAGGCAAATATGTGTTTAGGTTGATACATAGATATATTTTCAAGAAAATCTTTTTTGTTATAACTAGAATTTTCAATCAAATCAGCTCTAAAGTCAGCAGGTAACAAAAGAGGTTCTCCTTTATAATTAGCTCCATGGCCTGAGTAAAAAACAAATACTTCAGTATCCTTTTTTATTTTAGATTTCATCCAACGATCGATAGTAGCAAAATCTAAGAAGCCTGCCTCATCATTAATAAAATATTTGATATTAGGTACCTCAATACCTAACGTTTCAATAGCAAAGTCAATAAAAGTCTGGGCGTCTGTATCTGCATACTTTGTATCATCAATATCTTTATAATTTTTAATACCTATTACCAATGCAATTCTATTATTATTTTTTGGAACACTGATTGAACCAGGATTTAAAGGCTCAATAACTTTTTTTTCTTCAGCTAAGATAAATTCTCTATTAGCATTAATTTCTGCAAAGGTCTCATTGCCAGAAACATCTATAGCTTGAACTTGAATAATTTGAGAACCATAACGTAAATTTACATCAACATCGATCAACTCAGAGATATAATCAACCTCACTACCATTAATATAAACTTTTAATATCTCATCATTGTCTTGAATATTGCATTTAACATTAGCAGATCTCTCTTCAGTAAATATTGAATAATCCTCACAATTTATTGATGGATTAATATTATCTACTTCGTTAGAGACAATTGTGATTTGTTTTTGCTTCTGTGAAATATTTTTTTCTTCATTTTCATTAACAAATAAAGATTCATTAGGGATATTGAAATTATAAGCGTAAGAACTTTTTACAGGTTTTAACTTATCCTTAATTTCAATAGATTGTAATAAATTCTTTATTTGATTATCGGTTAATTCATATTTTCCACAATAACTTAACTCTACACCCGTCCAATGAGATAATTTTTTTTCTTTATAAAATTCTAAATTTTCAATATTTGAATAAATACAATGAGTATATTCATCATAATTTGATATTTTTTTTAGAAAATAATTTAATGGTTTTTCACTTAGGTCTCCTCGAGTCTGAGTAACTTCAGATATTTCATTACGATAAACAAGAAAAAAGTCATTAGCTATAAAATCATTTAATTTATATTTAGTGTATGAGAAAAGTAAATTGTCTTTTTTGAAGTTTTTTATAGGACTAATCTTGACTGCATACCTACCTTTAAACCATGAGTAATTATCATTAATGTAATTACTTTCGTCTAAATAAGCTTCAATAGTAACCTTTGCGTCAAATTGATTGACAAAAGGTTTTTTATTTGGTGAAGCAATTAAAACAAGCATAAAATCTAAATCATTATGCGCAATTTGTAATTTATTATGATACATAGTTAAATCTTCATACTCAAATTTTTCATAGTTTTTATTCTTGATATATTTTTTTTTTAGATTTGAATTTATTGATAAAACTGAACTAGTTTCATAATTTATATCTGAGAGCATACCTGCATTAATTAAATATGAATTATTATTATCATCAGACTCTCTTGAGTATGAATAGGAGAATGCTATGAAAAATAAAAAAAGAAATAAATTTTTTTTAATTGACAACATTGATAATCATAACGACACTTGGAAGTTTGTTATAATAGAGTTCTTCTGCAGTAAGTGTGGACTTGTTTTTATCAATCTCAATACCGATGTCAGTTAGATAATTTACAAGCTTTAGTTTTATCGCAAAATTAACATCTTCAGGTATTAAACCCTCATTTTCTAATAAGAGTGCTTTATCGATTTTACCAACAGCGACCCCGATAACATCACCTTGATCAGAGAATATGGGTCCTCCACTATTGCCGACGTTAAGTTTCGAGGTAAGTTGAAAGTTTCCAGGATAATTTAACATACCTACATCTTTAGAAATAATTCCCTCAGTTATGGAAGGCATATTTTCTCCTAAAAAATCAGCTAGAGGAAATCCCATTACATAGGCTTTTTGACCAATACGAAGTTTATAATTATTAGGGATATCTAAGGAGTACTCAGAGTTGAATGGACGTTCTAAATCTAACAAAGCTAAGTCATCTGATTTAACAGCTTTTTTAACAGTTGCTTTTCTTAATTCCCCTATTCCATTTCTAACATAAATAGTGTTATTACCTTCGATTACATGTTGGTTTGTTATGATCTGAGTTCCATTATTCACAATAAAACCTGAACCAGAATATATTTCATCCGTTGCTTTGACAGGAAAAGGTTCAACGACTCCAGGTTCATAAGCTATAAAATGAGTTTGACGAGAGTCATCGTCATTTACTTTAGGCTCATCAATAATACTATCCTCTGTGGATAGAGTTTCACTGTTATCTTGTTCTTGAATTATAATTTCTTTTTTCTTCGGCTCTAGTTTTAGATCTTTGTGTACTTCTAACCATGCTGTAATTACTTCTGCTATAGACTCTCTGCCTCGCTCTAAATATAAGTTTCTAGCAATTGTTCTATACTCAATAGCCTGACTGCTATCTCCGTAAAACCAATGCAGTCTTCCTAAATAATCATGGGCTTTTGGGGTCGAGGGATTTCTTAATATAAAAGACTCTAGTCGAGAAACACTATCAACGTGCATTCCTAGTTCATCATAGATCCTTGCATAAAAAATATTAAATTGTTCATTAGATTTTTTAATTTTGTCTAATTCAGCAAAAAAATTTAAAGCTTTATCACTATTACCTAAAAGAACTTCAGCTTTTGCAAGAACATAAATGGCCTCTATAGTATCTTGATTAAGTTTTAACGTTGTGTTTGCCATTTGTTTGGCTTGAGATATTTTACCAAGAAAGAGATAGTTCTTTGCAAGTGATGCGTAGTACTCCTCTTTGTTACTCATAGTAGAGGCATTAACAAAAAAATCCTCTGCCTTTTGAAACTTTCCTAACTTGAAATAAATACTTCCAATGAGATGATCTCTAAGAGCTATATCTTCTTTAGTTTTTGATGGTAATTCTTTAGTTAAACTGAGAGCCTTATCCAACTCTCCCATTTCGATTAAATCCCTTACATCATTAGAAGGGCTAGCGAAAAGATTAAAGCTTATCAATAATAAGATAAAGCTTTTTAGTATTCCTCCCATAATAGAGAAATACTAACAGAATAAGAGTGAATTTAAAGACTGAGAATTAGAATATCATTAATTTTAGGACGCCTTTTTATCAATTTAGCAATTAAAGATATTCTTTAAACCTTCTTACCACTCTAGAATAACTCTATCACTATCTCCTATGTAACTTGGATTTTGCTTTCTTCCAATTTCAATCGCTTTATTGGAGACATTATTTTGAATAAAACTGAAGAGTTCATTTGATGTAATTTTTCTATCAGTATTACTATCAGCTTCGCCTTCCAAACCTTTCATTAAATAGTAAGAAAATAGTCCATGTTTAGCCTCAGATAAATCATTAGAGAATTCTGCACCAGAGGCAGAATTAAATACTGAAATGTTATCATTTATAACTTCTTCCTCAGCGATAGTTATATTTCTTAATCCTGCAATTAATTGCTCTCCCTCTCTTCCAAGACCACTAAAACAAGCATCAAAAAAAGCAAAAATATGATTTGGGTTATATTGATTAACCATATCATTTAAAAAACCTTTTTTTGTAAAAGAACTGTCAGCGATTAGATCAGGTGAAAAATCTGATGGCAAGATGAGTGACTCTCCCTCATTATTAGCTCCATGACCAGAATAAAAGATGAATACCTCTGTTTTAGAATTAATTTTTGACTTCAACCATTGATTTAATTTTTTAATTTCAAAAAAACGAGCATCTTCATTAAATAAGTATTTAATATTACTCTCTTTGATATTGAGATTTTCTCTTGCAAAATCTACAAAGACCATTGCATCTTTATCACCGAACTGTGTGTTAGGAATGTCTTGATAGCTTTTTATTCCAATAACAAGAGCTATTCTGTTGGATGATTTTTTGTGCTTAATTTTGCCCGAGATCAAAGGTTCAAGATAATTTTCTGAGTCAACAGTGGAATAGTTAAAATCTCTTTTCACAGAAATAATTTGTTGAGATTGATTGGCCATTTTATCAAAGGCAATAATCTCATACGTACTTGAGTCCAATGGGATATTTTCAATTTTAAATTCAAAATTATTTAGATTGTTTTTAATTTCGTTTCCATTTACAAACACTTTATAAATTTCAGAATCATCTTTAATTTGACATTTGAGCTTAATAAAATTTTCAGTAATACGATATTCGGTTTGATTACAATTTATTATTGGACCTGACTTATCATCATTAGATATTTCAGAGATATTCTTAGTACTTATTATTTCTTCAGTTTTTTCAATATTATTAGTGTTAGATTTTGTATTTTCTAAATTATTTTTTTTTGCATAATATTTACTATAAAAATCGTAAAGAAAATTCTTACCATTAAGGTCAATGACATAACATTCTTGTAAATGAATATTATATTTTTTCATCTCATCGGCACAATAATCTAATACATTGTCTAGTGCCTCTGAGCT
>CABXXO010000035.1 GCA_902516235.1 uncultured Alphaproteobacteria bacterium | reverse complement strand
TTCCATAGCTGTTCTCCTTTTACTTTTTTTATAACTTCATTAATTATCAAATCAACTGAAGGGATAGTATTATCCTCTAATATATCAGCACTGGGAAGAGGTACGTGAGGTGTTGTGATCCGAGTAACTGGTCCCTTTAAATTAGAGAAGCATTGCTCGGTTATTAGAGATGAAATCTCTGCGCCCCATCCACATAACCTTGGATTTTCCTCTACAGTAATGACTAATCCAGTTTCAATAATAGATCTTTTAATGGTCTGTAAATCTAAAGGAACCAAAGTTCTCAGATCTATAACTTTTGCATTAATATTATGTTTTTCTTTTAAAATTTGTGCGGCTTTTTTTGAACGCTGTGCCATCAAAGCTAAGCCTATTATGGTAATATCTGCTCCTTCGTGAAGTATATTAGCCTGCCCCAATGGGATTGATAAATTTGTATTTTCTAATTGTTCTTTAGAAGCATAAAGAGATTTGTGTTCGTAAAATATCACTGGATCAGGATCTTTAACTGATGCATCCATTAAGCCAAGGACATCACTAGCACAACTTGGAGCTACTACTTTTAAGCCTGGTATCATCATCGACCAATTTTCTAAACTTTGAGAATGCTGAGCACCAAATTTTGATCCTCCACCATTTGCGGTTCTTATAACTAGAGGTATATTAATTTGACCATCGGACATATATCTAGTTTTAGCTATTTGGTTGGCAATAATATCCCAGCATACTGCTAAGAAATCAGAAAACATAATTTCTGCTATTGGTCGCAAACCTGTCATTGCTGCACCCATAGCAGCACCCAGAATAGCTTGCTCAGAAATGGGAGCATCCATAACTCTTTCTTTTCCAAATTCATCTAAAAGACCTACAGTGGCTTTAAAAACACCTCCCGCTGCTCCAACATCTTCACCAATAAAAAAAACCTTAGGGTCTTTTCTCATAGCTTGAGCAATAGCTAGTGAAACACTCTCTCTATAAGTTAATTGTGCCATTTATATCCACCGTCTGCCCAGACATCTGTATAAATTTCTTTAATATCTGGGATCGGAGAATTCTTGGAAATATTTGTAGCCTCTTCTACCTGTTGATGAATTTTGCTCTCTATTCCGGTTATTGTTTTTTCATCAATATTAAATTCTAAAAGT
The DNA here is from genome assembly GCA_902516235.1 of uncultured Alphaproteobacteria bacterium. GTDB lineage: Bacteria > Pseudomonadota > Alphaproteobacteria > HIMB59 > HIMB59 > HIMB59. The sequence continues at coordinate 7,260 of CABXXO010000035.1, read as the reverse complement.
TTTTGTCTATAGTTTTTAATTGGGTCTTTGTTTTCCATCCAATCTTTTACTTCTTCATCTGGTCTGTATTTTCCTGGATCTGCTCTTGAATGCCCGCTATGTCTGTATGTTTTTGCCTCAATTAAACTAGGACCATAACCATCTCTAGCTTTTTTTATCGCAGTTTGAGCTGAGCGATACATTTCATCGGCGTCATTACCATCTACAATAATTTTATCTAGGCTATAGGCTGATGCCCTATCAGCTGCAGGATGTTCTACGGATGTAACTTCACTAATGGCAGTATATTCCATATATAAGTTATTCTCACATACAAAAACTATCGGAAGGTCCCATATTTTAGCCATATTTAAAGCTTCGTGAAATGCTCCTATGTTAGTAGTGCCGTCGCCAAAAAAACAAACACTTACCTCTTTTGTCTTGTTGTACTTAGATGCTAATGCAGTCCCATTTGCTATTGTAAGGTGAGCTCCAATAATAGCGTAAGATCCCATTACACCTTTTTCAACATCAGTAAGATGCATAGAACCACCTTTGCCCTTCATCAAACCACATTGTCGTCCCATTAATTCTCCTAGGACACCTTCGATAGAGGAACCTCTAGCTAAGGTATGGGCATGTCCTCTGTAGGTACAAAAAGTATAGTCGCCCTCTTGGAGAGCTATTCCAAATGCACCAGCTATAGCCTCCTGTCCTAATGCTAAATGGCTTGTTCCTTTTATTAAATTTTGAAGAAATAAATCGTATGCTTTTTTTTCAACCAATCTTAATTTGAGCATCATTTCCCATAGTTGAAGTCTCTTTGCTTCGCCTATGTCATCATTTAATTTGTCTTCCATTAATATTTATTGGCGATAGGCAAATCTTCGGCTGGAAATAATGAGATTATCTGACAGCCTTTATCAGTAACTATTAATTCCTCTTCAATTCTAGCAGCTGAGTAACCATCTTTAGCTGGACAATAAGTTTCAAGAGCAAAAACCATTCCTTCTTTGATTTCGTCTGGTGAGTCCATAGAAACCAAACGACTTATGATTGGTCTCTCATGGATAGCTAATCCTAGTCCATGACCAAACTGTAAAGCAAATGCAGACATTTCATCAACAAAACCAAACTCTTCAGCTTTAGGCCATACTGAAGCTATTTTGTCAGTTGATAATCCAGGTTTAACTAGCTCTATAGCTTTGTCTAACCATTCTCTGCACTGTTTATAAGCATCATTTTGTGATTCTGATGCTCTTCCAATATTAAAAGTTCTGTAGTAGCATGTGCGATAGCCCATGTAAGATTGAAGAATATCAAAAAATGCTTGATCCCCTGGTCTAAATATTCTGTCTGTAAAATTATGAGGGTGAGGGTTGCACCTCTCACCTGAAATAGCATTAATAGCCTCAACATCGTCTGAACCAAGTTCGTATAAGAGTTTGTTAGCATTCGCTACTATTTGAGCTTCACTAACACCAGGCTTCATAGTCTCATAAATTTGATGGTATGTTGCATCAACCATAGATGCTGCTTGATTTAACAACATAAGTTCATCGTAAGATTTGATTTCTCTAGCTTCGAGTAAAATTTGTTGGCCATCAATAATTTCCAAGCCCTCTTCTTGAAGAGCAAACATCATTGCTGGCTCAACGAGGTCAACACCAACTGGTTCATTAGCCAATCCTTTTTCATTTAACATTGATTTAATTTCTTTTGCTGCATTTTTCATCAAACCTACATCTGGGTGGACGGTTCCTCTGAGTCCGACCATTCCTGCCTTCCAGTTTTCTTTAGGAAGCCAAGGCGAGAAAATTTGATGGTGTTTCGCAGCTGAACCAAAATCCCAAAGAATAGGGTCGTGATCTTGTGCTAATAGAGAATATCTACAAATTTTGTCTCTTGACCATTCTCCAATAACTGTACTAGTGAGATAACGTATATTGTTGTTATCAAAACAAAGCAAAGAACCAGCCTTCGATTTTTTTAAAGCCTGTCTTGCTCTGCCAAGCCTATATTTGTGAAGTCTTGGGAAATTAATTCTTTCTTCATAATCAACATTTGTTCTTCCATGAGAAGGAACTCTTCTATGCCAATTATAATTTGGATTAATATCTTCTGGTTTAATTATTGTAGGTTCAGTCATTTATTGAATAACCATCCCTCCATCAATCATAAGTATTTGGCCTGTCATGTAATCGGAGTCTTTTGATGCTAAAAATGACGCTGTTCCGACAATATCTTCTGGATATGAATATCGTTTCATTAAAATCATATTCTCAGCTATAGAGTCCATAGACTCACCATGTTTTTTAAACTTACCCATTGCAACTAACTCTTTATCTAATTGCTCCCACATCTCTGTTCTAACAACACCTGGTCCATATCCATTAACATTTATGCCATACTCAGCCAATCCCTTAGCTCCACCTTTTATTAAACCTGCAACTGCATGTTTACTGGCACCATAAATGACAACATCATCAAAAGTTTCTCGTGATAAAATTGATGCAACATGCAAAATTTTATATGGCTCATTTTGCTTACCTTGTTTAATCATTTGTCTTGCTTGTTCTTGCATACCAAGCCAAGCACCACGGACATTTATATCAAATATAAAATCATAATTTTCTTCAGTTACATCCATAAACCAAAGAGGTTTATTTACACCAGCATTATTTAAAGAAACATTTAGACTACCAAAGGCCTCAACCGTAGCCTTTACTGCTGCAACATGATCCTCTCTTTTTCTAACATCTAATCTACAAGAAATTGCCTCACCACCAGCTGACCTAATTCTATCTTCTACCTCTTTACAACCATCAATATTTACATCGGTAATACAAACTTTTGCACCTTGTGCACAATAGTCTTCAGCGATAGCTGCTCCCATTCCTTGAGCTGCACCAGTAATTAAAACGTTTTTACCTTTAAGTCTTTCCTTGTCCATGAGTATCCTCCAAATACATCTAAATTCTATTATAAGTATTAATTTATCTAAGCATCAAATATATTCAAAATGAATATTATTTACCTAGAACAGTTCTCTTTTTTTCTAGGAGTGTCGTTTTACGTTCATCAATCGTTGCCAGTAAACTCTTTCTCGACTGTCTCGAGTCAAACACTCTGGACATCGTTTGAAAAACTATAACGATTACCAAAAGAACAGATGTAAATAATTGTACAAAATGAACTTGAAGAGCATAAAAGACAAGACCTGTATTTAAAAAATTTACAGTTAATGCTCCTATGGCGGCCCCTAGAACTCCCCCCTTTCCTCCTAATATACTCACACCTCCAACAAAAGCTGCAACTGTTCCTGCTAATAGTAAGTACTGTAATCCCAAGCCTTGTGCAGTACCAGACTTTAGTCCTATTACAGTTCCAGCAAAACCTGCACAAAATCCTGAAAGGGCAAAGGCTATAACCATTGGTCGCCTTAAAGGTATGCCTGCAGTAAGAGCCTCTTTTCTTGCGCCACCAATAGCATAAATTTCTCTTCCATATTTTGTGTATCGCATAAATATACCCACACATATAAATATGAATATAACTGTAAGGCTAGCTGGAGAGAAATACATCAAAACTTTAGTAGTAATAAAATCAGGAACTCTGAAATCAGTAAGCATTACTGTTTTTTCTTCTGCGATCAATAAAGCTAATCCTCTTAAAAGCATTAACGTTCCAACTGTAATAACAATTGCTCTTATTCTGATATAAGCAATAACAAAACCTTGTATGGCTCCAATAAGAGTTGAGACAGATAAGCCAATCAACATTGCAAAGGGTGCACCTAAAGGGTCAGTCAATTTAACTACTATCACTGCACATAAAGCTGCATTAGAACCTATAGAAAGATCTATTTCTCCAGCTATGATACAGATGGTAAGAGCTAATCCAACAAGCCCTAAAACAGCAAATCTTTCGAGTATTGCAAAAGAGATATTATGACTAAAAAAAATTTCTATATTTAATGAAAAAAATACATATACGCAAAATGATAGAAGTATCGCAAATGATAAATCTACATCTTTAGTGACTTTTTTGATAAAATTTTCCATTATTCTTGAGCTCTACTTCCTTTAGCAAATAGTCCGAAAACTATAATGCTGAAGACAATCATTAAACCGACCCCAACAATTCTCGGACCGCTATTAAACCCTTGTAATACCATCATATTATCAACCATAGCAATAAATATAGCACCTAAGCTAGTTCTGAGAGTAGAACCATAACCTCCCATAATTGAATTTCCACCTACCATCACAGTGGCAATGACAAGAATGGTCATATCACCTGATGAACCAAATTCTGCAGAAAAATAGTTAGACTGAGCACTATCCATTTGAGCAACAAAAGCAACTGCAACAAATGCACAGCACACAGAGCATATTGTAAAAACAATTATAGCCATTGAAAAGTTCTCATGACCTGTTGCCCTTCCTGCTGCTTTGTTGGCACCAACTAAATAAACTTTTCTGCCAAAATTTGTGTGTCTAAGGACTAATTCTGCTGCAATTGCTATCAAAATAAATGCTAATGTTATACTTGGAAGACCTAAAAAAGAGCCTGTTCCAAGCCATTCTGCATCATGTGGTCTTTTAAAATTAATAACGAGATTATCACTCCACCAAGCTCCTATTCCATATAAAATACCAGCTCCTCCAAGAGTAACAACTATGGGGTTACCTCCCATGCCAACAAAATACCCCTGGATTACTCCACTCAAAACCCCAACAGATAGAGCGGCTAAAAGAGATACCAAAAAGTTTCCAACTAAATCTGGTGAGCCAAATCCAGTTGCCATTCCCATGGCAAAAGTAACACCGCAAATCGATGCTGTTTCTTTTAAGGATAATAAGAAAAAGTTACCTGATAGAGTAACAAATGTGAGTCCAATAGCCATGATCCCATATAATGCAGCATCTCTAATAATTGCTTTAAAATTTGTAATTGTTAGATAATTATCTGTGAAAAAAATTCCATAAACAAACATCACTGCAAAGAGTGAAAGCAGAATTGCTAATAAGGTTCTATCTTTGTAAAATTGTAAAAATTTCGAAGGGAAAAAACTTTTGTTGTTTTGTGTGATGGTCGTCATATACTAGTCTCATTAAATGGATCAGTTATTTCTTTCAGTATAACTGGTGTTTTGATCTGTTCTAATCTATGTTCGTCTATCATCATTCCTCTATAAAATGTTATAACTCTATCAGGAAGATAAGTGATTTCTTGAATATCTGTAGAGGCGAATATGATAGTTATTCCTCTTGCAGCTAGTTCTCTCATCCTTTGATAAATTTCTGATTTAGCTCCGACATCAACACCTCTAGTTGGCTCATTTACTAGAAGAACGTCTGGCTTAATTGATAACCATTTTCCCAAAGCAACTTTTTGCTGATTTCCTCCACTCAATAGACCAGACTCGTCGTAAACTCTCTTTACGTCAATAAGGAATTCTTGAGCAAGGTTTTTTGCATAACTATCTTCCGTGCTCCCAAAGTTAAATCCAAATTTTGAAATAGTATCAAGTGCAGGTGACGTTAAATTTTCGAATATCGGTCTTCCCAAAAAAAGGCCATCTTTTTTACGATCCGAAGAACAGTAAGCAATCTTTTTCTTAATTGCTTGACTGGGAGATTTAGGAAGAAAAGTCTCTCCATTCAATGTAAGAGAGCCAGATCGTGATTTTAAAGCACCTGCAATTGAAGCTAATACCTCTCCAGCACCACTTCCAAGTTGCCCAGATAGACCAAGGATTTCTCCTTGATAAGCTGAGAAACTCACTGGCTCCAATACTCCATCTGGCCATAAATCTTTCACTTCAATTTTTGATACCAAGCTAATATGATCAGCTCGCGAGGGAAACATATTTGCTAATTCTCTTCCCAACATTATTTCAACTAATTTATTTACATCTATGTCTTTTGTTTCTTGCACACCTTGAGAGACACCATCCCTCAAAATTGTAATTCTTTTTGTAATTTTAAAAATTTCATCTAGCCTATGACTGACATAAATAATTGACTTCCCATTTTTTGCAAGGCGCTGAACCATTTCTAAAATTCTGCGACTTTCAAGTTCTCCAAGAGCTGCTGTTGGTTCATCTAATATTAAAATTTTAGCTTCTCTGGATATTAACCTAGCTACTTCAACTAGATGCTGTTCACCAACTGATAATAAATTTATTCTTGTTGAGGGGTCAATATCTGTGAGTCCTACTTCATCTAAATATGGTCGAGCCATTTTTGATAATGTGTTTAAGGTAGCAAATTTTTTAACTTTTGCACCTGTCAGAAAAATATTTTCAGCTACTGACATATTTGGAATTAAACTCAATTCTTGTTGAGCTATAGCTATACCAGACTCTTCAGCCTTTGAGGGGGTATCGAATTTTACTTCTTTACCATTTAGCTGATAGCTTCCTTTGAAACCAGGGTCGAAACCGCTAATGATCTTAACTAATGTAGATTTTCCAGCACCATTCTCACCAACCAGTCCCATAATTTCTCCTTCATTGATTTCAAAATTTGCCTCTTTTAAGGCTTGAATAGCACCAAAAGTGCGAGAAACGTTTGAAATCTTGAGTACTGGATCTGAAGCCATCGTCTTAATTATACATAGTTATAAATTGAATAACTACACACAGGGAAAAATTCCCTGTGTGTAAAATTTAAATATTGGAAAACTAACTTAGTCCCAAGCACCTGAGCATAGCTCATCGATGCCATAAAGGTTTCCATCAAAACCCCTGAGTGCAGTAAAGTCCATAGTTGCACCAGTTACTGATGGGTTAGGAGTAAAGTTAATGTAGTTTGCAAGTTCACCATTTTCCATGTACTCCTGCACAAGCTTAATAGCTAACTGACCCTCGTGAAGAGGTGACTGAAGAGTTGTACCGAATTGCTTACCATCGGTAATCATTTGTTTGTCACCATTACAAACTGTACCAACAGTTATAACTGCGTCACCGTCGACATCTCCGTTTTTACCAGTACCTGCATACCAGTCAACGTTATAGCCAGCTTCTTCAAGAGCTTTGATGCCTCCTGTTAAGATAGCATCATCCATTCCATAGACGAAGTGGATACCTTGGTCTTTAACTTTAGCAATAAGCTTTGCGGCACCCTTGTAACCATTAGCCTGACCAAATCCTTCACCGATATCACCGATTAAATTTAAATCAGTTCCTGCTATAGCTTGTTTGAAAGCATTAATTGATAAGCCATAACCACCATAAGAGTGAGGATATGATAAGGCAATGACATTAAATCCATC
>CABXXO010000034.1 GCA_902516235.1 uncultured Alphaproteobacteria bacterium | reverse complement strand
CCAAATTTTTTGTTAATCCACGTCTGGTGAACTATTGTAGGAATATTTTGACTTGGGGGATTAAGGCCTTTTTGGTCTTTTAACTCAACAAGGGGGTACTCTGTAATTCTTCTTAGTTTATGTTTGATTTTATTAAGATTATTATTTTGCATTTCTTTTAATTGGCGGAGAGAGTGGGATTCGAACCCACGATAGAGTTGCCCCTATACACGCTTTCCAAGCGTGCGCCTTAAACCACTCGGCCATCTCTCCGTAATTATTCATTATCGCCTATTTTTAGAGCCTCAAAAAAAGCAGTTTGTGGAATCTCGACATTACCAAATTGTTTCATTCTTTTCTTTCCCTTTTTTTGTTTTTCTAAAAGTTTTTTCTTTCTGCTCACATCTCCACCATAAAGCTTTGCGGTTACATCTTTTCTGAAGGCTTTAATGGTCTCTCTTGCAATAATTTTTCCATAGATTGCTGCTTGAATTGGAATTTGGAAGTTTTGTCTTGGTATTAGATCTTTCAGTTTATTACATATTCTTCTACCAATAGTTTCAGCTCTAGTTTTATGAACAATATTTGAAAATGCATCAACAGTCTCTGAGTTAACAAGAATATTAAGTTTTACTAAATCGCCTTGGAAATAATCATAAACTTGGTAATCAAAACTAGCATATCCTTTAGAATAAGATTTTAATTTGTCGTAAAAATCTATCAAAATCTCATTTAATGGGAGCTCCATTTCTAGAATAGCTCTATTGTTTTGGATATTTAAGTTTTTTTGCTTACCTCTTTTTTCAATACAAAGATTTATAACAGTTCCTAAATAATCTTGGGGAACAATGATTGTTGATTTAACCCAAGGTTCTAAGATTTGATCTATTTCTGCTGGATCAGGAAGTTCAGATGGATTTCTTATAACAAAGTTTTTTTTGTTTCTATCAATTACTTTATAGACAACACCAGGAGCTGTAGTAATTAAATCTAAATCAAATTCTCTTCTTAGTCTTTCTGTAGTTACCTCTAGATGAAGTAACCCTAGAAAACCGCATCTAAAACCATATCCTAATGCAGCACTAGTTTCATTTTCATAAGTGAAGCTAGAGTCATTTAAAGCCAATTTTTCAAAACTTTCTTTTAACCTTTCATAATCTGATGTGTCTACAGGATAGATTCCACAAAATACAACTGGCAAAGAAGGCTTAAATCCAGGAAGTGGTTTAATTTTTTGGTCATTTAATTCAGCAATTGTGTCTCCAACTTTACAATCAGCAACTGACTTTATACTCGCATTTATAAAACCTATTTCTCCAGGGCCGAGATCGTTACAATAATTAATGTCTGGACTAAAATATCCTATTCTATCTATATTGTACTGTTGATTGTTAGATAGAAACTTAACCTTCATTCCTTTTTTCATAACACCATCAAGAATTCTGACTAAAACAGTCACTCCTAAATAATTATCGTACCAACTATCAACTAACAGAGCTTTCAGATTCTTTTCATTTGTGTTTGGAGCTGGAAGTTTTTCAATAATCTGCTCCAATAAACCCTCAACACCTAATCCTGTTTTTGCAGAGACAAGGTGAGCTTCTGAAGTATCTATTCCAATTGTTTGCTCGATATCCTCTTTTACTCTCTCTGGTTCAGAGGCAGGAAGATCAGCTTTATTTAGGACAGGGAGTATTTCATGGTTGACATCAATTGCTTGATAAGCATTTGCAAGTGTTTGAGCCTCAACACCTTGAGTACTATCAACTACAAGAACTGAGCCCTCACATGCAGATAACGATCTTGAAACCTCATAAGAAAAATCTACATGCCCAGGTGTATCAAGTATATTTAGCTGATATTCATCTCCATTTTTGTTTTTATAATTCAATCTCACAGTTTGTGCTTTTATAGTGATACCTCTTTCTCTTTCAATCTCCATTGAGTCAAGGACTTGATCTTTTTTAGTTCTGTCATCCATACCTCCACAAATTTCAATAATCCTATCTGCTAAAGTAGATTTACCATGGTCAATATGGGCTATAATTGAAAAATTTCTTATTTTAGAAATTTCCATTAAGTTCTGATTTTTGCTTTAAATTTATTAGATACTTTTTCTAAAATATTTTTATGAAGGTGTTCTAAGTCTTTTTCTTCAAGAGTTTTTTCTTTCGATTGAATAGTAACTCTGAATGTTACACTTTTGCTACTATCTCCTAAATCTTTTGATTCATAGAGGTCAAAAAATTCCACATTCTTAATTAAGTTTTTATCTATTCCTGTGACATATCTTTGTACTTCATAGAGGTTTTGTTCTTTTTCGAAAATAAATGAAAAGTCTTTTTCACTGAATTGAAATTGGGAGTCTGAGATATTGATAGAATTAACTCTAGATATAGACTCTATTGGGAGATTTTCAAAAAACAACTCAATTGCATAGGTATTTTTAAGTTTAGGAAATTCCTCCATAATTAAAGGGTGAACTTTCCCATACCTAGCAATTATTTTTTTTCCCATATGGACCTTTGCAGATTGTCCTGGGTGATAGATATTTGAAGTTGATCTTGAAATATTAAACTGTTTTATATCAAAGTTTAATGAAATAATTAATTTTGATAGGAGTTCTGTTAAAGAATAAAAATTAAAGTTTACAGATTTATAAATTGAGTTTGTGTTATCTTGAGATGAAATAAGTAAAGATAAAATATTCTCCTGAGATTGAGATGAATTATATATAGGTCCAATTTCAAATAGCTGAATATTTTTTATTCCTTTTTTAATATTCAACTCTGCACTTTCTAAATGATTAAAGATCATTGAATTTCTCATGAAAGATTGGTCGTCACTAATTGCATTTGAAATTTTTAAAGACGCATCACTTGTGAGGATTTCTTGAGCTCTGTTTGAGTGAAAAGAGAAAGTTATAACTTCTGAAATTCCATTAGATATTAAGGTTTTTTTTAGTTTTGAGATTGTTTTAAATTTTTTATTAACTAATGAGTTTTCAATATTGTTAATCTCGTCTCCTGACGAAAAAGGTATGCTCACTTTAATATTATCGTATCCATAAATTCTTATAATTTCTTCAACGATATCGATATCATTTTTGACATCATTTCTCCATGATGGAACCAGTACATCGCATACATTATCAATTCTTTCATTAATTTGAAATTTTAAGTCATTTAAGATTTTGACTTGTGTTTGTGGTTCTAAATCTAAACCAATTATCTTATTAAAATATTTAAAGTCATACTTAATTTTATGTTCTTTGGTATCTAATTTTCCTGCATCAATACTTTTACTAACAGATCCCCCACAAATTTTGTTTATCAGATAAGATGCATATTCTAAACCTTCAAAGACCATATTTTTATCTAGGCCTCTTTCAAAGCGGTACCTGGCATCAGAATTAATTCCAAGAGATCTACCTGTTTTTGCAACACTATTTGGATTAAATATTGCTACTTCTAGAAAAACATTTTTAGTATCTTCTGTACATCCACTGTAATCCCCTCCAATAATTCCTGCAATCGCGAGAGCATTATTACTGTCAGCAATTACAGTTGAATTACCATCCAAAGTGTAATCTTTATTATCCAATGCAAGAATTTTTTCATTAGAGTTTGCAAGTCTCATATCAAGTTTTTTTCCAACTTTATCTGCATCGAATACATGCAATGGTCTACCTAAATCGACAGTAATAAAATTTGTTATATCAACTAATGCATTTATTGGTCTGAGACCGATGCTAATTAATTTCTTTTGCAACCATTCTGGAGACTTTGTATTATTTACATCTTTAAAATATCTACTAACGACATACTCACAACTATTATCATCATTTTTGATACTCCAACTAATTGGGCTTTCAAAATCTAATTTATTTATTTTTTCAAATTTTAATGGCTTTAGTTTTCCCATACCTTTTGCAGAGAGGTCTCTAGCAACTCCTCTTATACTAAGACAGTCTCCTCTGTTGGGTGTAATGCCTATCTCAAAAATAGGATCATCTAGTTTAAGTGCTTCTACTGCAGAGGTACCATTTTTGAAATCCTCTGACAGTTCGATAATGCCTTCGTGATCATCACTCAAATTAAGTTCTCTCTCTGACAGAAGCATTCCCTCAGATATTTCACCTCGAATCTTACCTTTTTTTAAATATATTTGTGTTCCAGGAATATACATTCCGTCCTTAGCAAATATTCCTTTTAATCCCCTCTTAACATTATTTGCACCACAAATTACTTGATAAGTATCAGTTCCGTCATCAACATTACAAATATTTAATCTATCTGCGTTAGGATGTTTTTTAAAATCTTTGATTGTTGCGACAACAAATTTTGAGTATGAGGAATAGTCACTTAAACTCTCAAGTTCAAGACCAATATTTGTGAGAGCGTCACCAATTTCAATTGCGTTTTTATCAGTCTCTAAATGTTCACACAACCAGCTATAACTAAACTTCACTAAAAATCTCCTATGCTAAAACCGTTATTAGCAATCCAATTTAAGTTTCCACTAAAAAATGATCTTATGTCAGTTAACCCGTATTTTAACATTGTAATTCTATCTAAGCCCATTCCGAATGCAAAACCTTGAAAATTTTTTGTATCAACATTGCAGTTTTCTAAAACTATAGGATTTACCATTCCACATCCAAGAATTTCAAGCCAACGATCTCCTTGACCTAATTTAATCTTATTGTTAACTACCTCATAGGCGATATCCATTTCTGCAGACGGTTCTGTGAAAGGAAAATAACTAGGTCTAAATCTAACTTTTAAATTCTGCACATTAAAAAACTGTTTACAAAATTCAATCAGGGTTCCCTTTAAATCACCCATATTTGCATTTTTATTTATAAATAATCCTTCAACTTGATGGAACATAGGCGAGTGTGTTGAGTCTGAGTCACACCTATAAGTTCTTCCTGGAGCAATTATCTTAACTGGAGGTTTTTCCTTTAATAAAGTTCTGATTTGAACTGGACTTGTATGTGTTCGCAAAACAAAGGGTTTCCCATCTTTATCCTTATCTTCAATGTAAAATGTATCTTGCATTTCACGGGCAGGATGGTTTTCTGGAATATTTAGCGCAGAAAAATTAAAATAATCTGTCTCAATGTCTGGGCCTTCAGCAACTGAGTAACCCATTGATCCAAAAATAGATATAACTTCATCAAATGTTTTTGATATTGGATGAACCTTTGGGAAAATTGAATTTGGTGGGGGAAAAGTTATATCTAAAGATTCATTTTTTAGCTTAGAGTTGATTTCTTCAACTTTTATTTTATTAAATTTACTCTTAATAAGATAATCAACCTCACTTCGTAATTGATTTAATTCAGCACCTAAAGATTTTTTTTCATCTAATGATAGATCTTTTAGACTTTTAAGTAACTCTGTAATTTTTCCTTTTTTTCCTAAATAGGCTACTTTAACATTTTGTAAATCAAGTTGATTAGAGCTGTGCTCTATTTCTTTTGTAGCTTCGTTTAGGACTTTTTTAATGTCCATCTTTAATTTTAACTGGCTATATTAGCCTTAGCTTTCTCAACTATTGACTTAAATGCAGCCGGTTCATGAAATGCAATTTCAGATAGAATTTTTCTATTGATTTCAATATTTGCTTTTTTTAATCCATCAATAAACTTGGCATATGTTAGACCATGCTCTCTAACACCTGCATTAATTCTTTGGATCCATAGTCCTCTAAAATCTCTTTTTTTATTTCTTCTATCACGGTAAGCATATTGGAGTGCTTTGTCCATGCTTTGTGTAGCTACACGGTAAACATTTTTTCTTCGACCGCGATGACCTTTTGTGAATTCAAAAACTTTCTTATGTTTAGCTCTTGCTGTAACTCCTCTTTTGACTCTTGGCATATTATTTCTCCTTTAGCTATTTAGAATACGGCATCATTGACTCAATTATTATTGATGCAGACTTTGATAAGACTCTTGTACCTTTGGAATTTCTGATAAAAGAATTTGTTCTTTTGGACATGCCATGGCGTTTACCAACGCTTCCGACCACTAATTTTCCTGAAGAGGAAGTTTTAAAGCGTTTTTTAACACTACTTTTTGTTTTTAGTTTGGGCATTTTATCTCCTTTTGATTGAACTTATAAGGTCTTAAGGCATACCCTTGTTTAAAAGCCTGTTCGACCAGTTGAGGTCAATTAGATATCATAAAATTTATTTAGGTGCAACTACGAGGAAAGCTTGTCTTCCCTCAATTTTAGGTTCCATTTCAACTCTAATAAGCTCACCTAGATCAGTTTTAACTCTTTTAAGCATATCAATACCTAAATTAGAATGTTCCATTTCCCTGCCCTTGAATCTCAAACTAAATTTTACACGGTTACCCTCTTTCAAAAATTTCTGCGCATTTTTAATTTTTACTTGATAATCATGCACACCAGTACCAGGTCTTATTTTAAGTTCTTTCGTTTCAATTACTTTTTGTTTCTTTTTGGCTTCATTTTTCTTTTTTTGTTCTTGATATTTAAACTTACCATAATTTACTATTTTACAAACAGGAGGTTTATTATTTGGGGCAATTTCAACTAAGTCCATACTTCTAGCTTTTGCTATGTCAATAGCTTCATTTTTTTTCATAACTCCAAGCTGCTCTCCATCATCTAGAATTACTCTTACCTCATCGGAGTTTATAAAGTTATTTATTTTATGGAGATCCCTCTTACCACGAAAATTATTATTTCTATTAAAAGGTCTATTCAAAATGTATGTTATAAAGAGTCAAATTTTATGATCTGACAAGATATGAATGTAATGCATTAAAAAAAATTAAAGTTTATTTGTAAGCTTGTAAATAAAAAAATGAAACAAAAAGATTTTTCTAATATAGCTGTTATTAGAGACGATAGGCTGGGAGACACTATTTTAACACTTCCTATCATGAAAAAATTGAAAGAAGATTTTCCCAAGTCAAGTTTGACAATGATCATATCAAAAATTTCAAGAGATTTGTTACAAATAATAGATATTGTTGATGATTTTATTGTATCTAATAACTCTATTGAAACTATAAATAAAATTAACTCTAAAAACTTTGATTTGATTTTGAATTTCTCACCTATAAAAGGTAAACCATACAAATTTTTTTTAAAAGCTAAATGGAAAGTCAATATTATCTACTGCTCTAGATATAAAAAAAAAACAAATAACCATAAATTCAAATTATTTTTCTTCAATTTTTTCTTTAATAGTAACTACTTAAATTATAGAGATAATTTTAAAAATTTATTTCATCAAACAATTTATATGAATAGAATTTTAGAGCTTGAGGGAATATCTTTATCTGATAAACCAAAGAGCTTAAATTTAGACTTAAAAAATGATTTAAAATATGATTGCTTGATACATTTATCGAACAAATGGATTAATTCTGAGTACTTTGTTAAAGATTTGATTTCACTCATAAAAAATATATCAAGAAAATCTAATAGGATTTCCTTTTCAACTGATATGACGATAAACGATAATATGAAAGATGTTATTGAAAATATAAAATTAAATAAAAAATATAATTTAAATTTAAAACCAGATTTTAAAAGTTGGATCAGTTTAATTGATCAATCTAAGTTAATAATCACCCCTGAGTGTGGATGTGCTCATGTATGTGGTCTTTTGAATAAAAAAGCTATAATTATTTATGATAAAAATAATAAAGCTGATTATATAAAAAAAGAATATCGTCCTTATTTAGCAAAAAAAATTATTCAAATTAATAGTGATATAGGCAAAAGACTTAATAGAAAAATTTTATCTTATATTTAAAATATTTTTTGAAACTTTAGCTACTTCATTAACTGAAATATTTTGCATTTTATCTGCCTTTATAATATGAATGTTTTTAGAAATAGGAACATTTGTAAAATTATAGGGACTCCTATAAACCAACCAAATAATAGGCTTATCTGAAAGGGCAGCTATATGAGCGGGTCCAGTGTCTACAGATATTATAAGACTAGACTCATTACATAAGTTAATAAAATTATTAAAATTAGATAAATATTCAGATTGTATAATTTTATGATTATAACTTATGATTTCATTAACTATATCTTTATCAGTGTCTCCACCAGTAGCAATCACATCAAATTTTTGTTCAAAGAATATTTTGCTTAGATCAGAGTAAAATTTAGCTGACCATCTTTTCTCAATACCACTTTTTGAAGAACCTGGTATCAAAACTACATATTTTTTTTTCAAAGGATTTTTAAATTTTTTATTTTTTAACCAATCTACTTTTGGTTTGTAGAACTTATTAATTTTCATTAATTTTAATTGATTATTAAGACCATCACAAACATGCTCATATCCATGAGGTGGGATTTTGTACCTAAAATGTGCAAATTTTTTTGAACTATTAATCTTTATATTTTTATAAAATATTCTTGTAAAGAAATGGTAAATTTCTGTTCTTTTTGAATTTTGCAGGTCTATAACAATTGAGATATCAAGTTTCTTTAATTTAATTAAGTATTGATATAAATCTAAATATGATTTTCTATCGTCGATGTATATTTGGTCAATATATGGTATTCTAAAAAAAATATTTTTTATTGATGTCGTAGTAAGTAAATTAATTCTTTTTTTTGGAAATTTATTTCTTATAGATATTATGGCTCCTATAGACATAACGAAGTCACCAATAGATCCATGCTTGATTATCAAAATATTCATTGATTAATTAAGCCAAGGTATATATTCAAAGTTTTTTTACACATGAGGTCAGAGGAATATTTTTTTTTTACATACAATCTACCTTTTTTAGAAATTGATTGATAATTTCTTAAAGCATACTTAAAAGTTTTTTGAAAAGAATCAAAAGAATTTACATCAAATAACAAATTTTTGTCGAAATTAAAAAGTTGCTCCTTAGTTCCACCCTGGTTTGGAGCAATAATAATTTTAGCTGATGATAATGCTTCAGAAACAGTTCTTCCAAAACCCTCAGGTTTTTTAGAAATATTTACGACTAAATAACATTCTTGATAAAGTTTGTTTATTTTTAGAGTAGGTTTAGAAATAATAACGTTTTCTGCTAGACTCATTTTATCAATTAATGATTGTATTTTTTTTTCTTCTTTGCTTTGATTCATCGATATTAAATGAATTTTGAATGTATCTTTATATTTTTTTTCTAATAATGAAAAATATTTAAGTAATAATTCATGTCCTTTCCAACTGGATATTCTTGATGGTATAAAAATATTTTTAGAGATAAGTTTTTTTTTTAATGGATAAAAGTAATTAGTGTCAACACCTCTTGGAATAACATGCATTTTGGTTTTATTATTAAAGTAGTGCTTATATGTATTTTTTACAAAATTTGAATTAAATATAATAACATCACCTTTTAACAGAAAGCTATTATACCAATCTTTTAATATAGATCTCGACTCATACTTGTTATGAACACTCGTAACAACTTTTATGTTTAAATTTTTAATAAAATTAATAAGAAAAAAAGCTGGTGCTCTTGAAGAAATATGAACTAAGTTTATTTTTTTTTTCATTATTAGCACTTTTAATTGTGCTTTGATTTTATTTTGATCAAAAATATTTTTAAATTTTAAATTATTTAATTTTATAATTTTAAGACTTTTAATATTAAAATTTT
>CABXXO010000033.1 GCA_902516235.1 uncultured Alphaproteobacteria bacterium | reverse complement strand
ATGTTGGTACACTAGGTCCATAAATGTCTGCGTCTAAAAGGCCAACTTTATATCCTTGGTTTGCTAAAGTTATAGCGACATTACACGCTACTGTTGATTTGCCAACACCACCTTTGCAGCTTGAAATTCCAAAACATGTCTTGATATTCATATATTAAACACTACATATATTGTATCGTGAACAATAACAAATTGAAAATTTTCGCACTTGACGGCCCATGGGGATCTTCTTCAGGAAATAATAATAGAGGATCTGGTGGAGGTTTTTCTGGTGGAAATAATGACTCGATTGATGATCTTCTTAAAGATCTTAAAAACAAATATAAGTTTAAAATGCCTTTTAAAGGTGGACTTAAGGGTGTTTCATTTTTAATTTTGATAGCTTTTGTGATCTGGTTGGCAACTGGTTTCTATAGAGTTGAACCAGATGAACAAGGAGTTGAACTATTATTTGGTAAGTGGAACGAAAGTACAACTGACCCTGGTCTTCATTATTTCTTTCCTACCCCTATTGGAAAAGTTCTAACTCCGAAAGTAGAAGCAATTAGAAAAATTAATGTCGGCTTTAGATCTAATGGCAGCTCTACTAGAGATGTACTCGAAGAAAGCATGATGCTTACATCTGATCAAAACATATCTGATTTAGATTACACCGTTCTGTATAGAATTAAAGATGCTGGGCAGTTTTTATTTAACTTAAGGGATCCAGAAGAAACAGTAAAAGTAATTTCTGAGAGTGTTCTTAGGGAAGTTGTAGGACAAACAAATCTTGAGGGTTTACTCACAGTATCTAGACAGTCAGTTGAAAGAGACTCACGATCTTTACTCCAAGAACTCTTAGATGAATATGAAGTTGGAATATTAATCCAATCTATCCAATTACAAGATGTTAACCCTCCAAGAGAAGTAATTGATGCTTTCGATGATGTTCAAAAAGCCAGACAAGATAAAGAGAGAACTGTCAATCAGGCTGAAGCATACAGCAATAGAATTGTTCCAGAAGCTAGAGGTGAAGCTGAAAAAATTCTTCAAGAAGCAGAGGGTTACAGAAACAAATTAATAAAACAAGCTGAGGGTGAGTCAAGCAGATTTCTTCAAGTGCTAGATACCTACGAGCAGTCTAAAGAAACAACTAAAAAACGTATTTACTTAGAAACCCTAAGAGACGTTCTTTCAGGATCAAGTAAGATAATGATCGATCAAAACTCTGGAAATGGTGTTGTTCCTTACCTGCCTTTAAACGAATTAAACAAAAATAAACAAGGAGGAAGTCAATGAAAATGAGGAATTATGTGATTGTTGGCTTATCTTTCTTTTTTATTTTGTTTGCATCTGGTTTTTTCTTTGTTGTTGATCAAACAAAACAAGTAATTGTTTTACAATTTGGTGAACCTCGTGCTGTACATCAAACCCCTGGTTTAAAGTTTAAATTACCTTTTATACAAAATGTTGTTTATTACGATAGTCGAGTTTTAAACTTAGATCCTGCTCAAGAAGAAGTGATTTTACGAGACCAAAAGCGTATCGTCGTTGACTCTATTGTGAGATATATGATTCAAGATCCTTTGAAGTTTTTTCAAACCACAAGAACAGAATTAGCATTAAATGATCGTTTAGGAAGAATAGTTAATTCTTCAGTAAGAGGTGTAATAGCGCAGTACCAATTGAATGATTTATTATCTGATGATCGAGAAAAAATTATGTCCGAGATATTTGAAAATGTTCGTGAAGACCAAGATAATTTTGGTATTGAAATTGTTGATTTGAGATTAAAAAGAACAGAATTGACTCCTGAAGTTCAATCTAACGTTTTTGATAGAATGAGAACAGAGAGAGAAAGAGAAGCCAACCTTTTAAGAGCAGAGGGTCAAGAGATATCCCAAAAAATTAAGGCTACTGCAGATAGACAGAAAATTGAAATAATTGCAGAGGCTGAGAAGCAATCTAATATTCTAAAAGGTGAAGGTGAAGCAGCCAGAAATCAAATCCTAAATAATGCTTTCGCAAAAGATCCTGAGTTTTTTGAGTTTATTAGGTCTATGGAAGCTTATTCAGATACTTTTAAAGATGGAACAACTACTATGGTTATATCACCTGATAGTGATTTCTTTGAATACTTTGAAAATTCTGAGGGTTCAAATTAAAGTTATATTATATCTATGAAAAGACTAATCTTTTTATCTCTTTTCAATATTTTTTTTTTAACAAATAATACTTTTGCACAATTTGAAAGAGGATACGCTGACTTAGTAGATGAGCTGTTACCTTCAGTTGTTAGCATAGCGACCAGCCAGACAGTAGAGAGAAAAACTAGTCAATTACCTGAACTTCCAGAAGGACATCCATTCAATGATATGTTCGATGATTTTTTTGGTAATCAAATGCCCAAACGTGAAAATTTAACTGGTCTGGGATCCGGATTTATTATTAGTGACGAAGGTTACGTAGTGACAAACAATCATGTCATTAGTGGTGCAGATCAAATTACTGTAATTTTTAACAATGGAATTGATGAAATTTCAGCAGAGCTTGTTGGAACTGATCCGAAAACTGACATTGCTGTTTTAAAAATCGATCCATCTTCTGTAAATATTCAAAGCGTAAGTTGGGGTGACTCAGATATCTCTAGAGTTGGCGATATTGTTTTAGCTATTGGTAATCCTCTTGGTTTGGGTGGAACTGTCACATCTGGAATTATTTCTTCTATAAACAGAGATATCGGTGGAGGGCCATATGTTGACTTTATACAAACCGATGCCGCAATTAACAGAGGTAACTCTGGTGGTCCATTATTTAATTTAGATGGAGAAGTGATTGGAATTAATTCTATGATTATCTCTCAAACTGGTGGAAGTGTTGGTTTGGGTTTTTCAATACCTTCTAAAACAGCAAAATTAATTGTTGAACAAATAATTTCATTTGGTCAAGCCAAAAGGGGAAGACTGGGTGTTCAAATTCAAGATTTAACTCAAGAATTCTCAGATAGTTTGGGTTATGACTCCACTGATGGCGCCTTTGTAGCCTCTGTTGAACCTAATAGTCCTGCTGCACTATCAAACATTCAGGCCGGTGATATAATTATTGAGTTTAATAATCAAAAAATTTCATCATTTAAAGATTTACCAAAAGTTGTTGCTGAAACTCCTATCGGAAGTCAAGTAGTAGTTAAAGTATGGAGGAATGGAGAGATAATTAATATTGATGTGAAGGTTGGTGAATTAGAAGAAGGTGGTAAACTTGCTAAAAATGAAGGAGTATATCTTGAAGAATTAGACATCACTGTTGAAGAGTTGACAAGTGATGCTTTAAAAATCTTGGGATTAGACCCAAAAACTTCAGGTATTTTGGTCAAGGAAGTAGGAGATAAAAACAAAAATCTGTTAGATAATGATATCATTATTCAAGTTTCAAGTGAAAAAATTAAAGATATTAGCTCTTTCCAATCAATAATTTCTAATAGCATCAAATTAAATAGAGATAAATTATTATTAAGAGTTATCAGAGATGGTAATGAATTTTGGTTAATTAACCCATTCATTATTGAATAAGTTCCTTTTTGTTGTAGGTCCTACCTGCTCTGGTAAAAATGATTACACTTATAAATTATCAAAGTTAATAGATATAGAAATTATTAATGCTGATAGCATACAAGTATATAAACAATTAAAAATCCTATCTAACAGACCCACAGATAAAGAATTAAAGGTAGTCCCTCATCACTTATATGGACACATCAACAATAAAGATTACTCAGTCAATCATTGGATATATGAGGCTAAACAAGTAATTAAAAATATTCAAAGTAGAAATAAGATACCTGTTTTTGTTGGAGGCACAGGATTTTATGTTCAGTCTTTAGTAGAGGGGCTTTCAGATATGCCTTTAATAAATCAAAAATTTAAAAAAGAAGCAGAAGATTTATTTTTAAATAAAGGCCCAGATCATTGTTTAAATATTTTAGAAAAATATTACAAAGAAAAAATTTTTCCTAAAGATAAACAAAGATTATTAAGTCGTTTAGCTTTCTGCTTGGAACACAACGATACAATGGAAAATAATTATGGTAATAAAGTTGCTATCACTCCTAATCCTCTTGTAATACAAGTTACAAAACCTAAAAAAGACCTTTATGAAAAAGCAGAATTAAGATTTCAGCAAATGATCAAAAATGGCGCTTTAGAGGAAGTAAAATCCCTTTATGAAAATAAAAAAATCTCTAAAACTCTCTACAAAGCACATGGTCTTCATGAACTATTATCATTTATTAGAAACAAAATTAGTTTAGATGAGGCCATCTATCTTGGTATTAAAAATACCAAAAGGTATATTAAAAGACAGCTTACATGGTGGAACAATCAAAAATTTAGTCAACTTAATCTTAGAATAAACTATAAAAAAAGCTTCCCTAAAGATTCAATTGAAAATATAAGTATATATCTAAATGAGCATTGAAAACGAATTTACAGGAGCAGAAATTCTATTAAAAGCCCTTAAAGACCAAGATGTAGAGACAATATTTGGTTATCCAGGTGGAGCTGTTTTGCCCATTTACGATGCAATTTTTGGACAAAATTTTTTAAAACATGTCCTAGTAAGACAGGAAGCCGGTGCAGTTCATGCAGCTGAGGGATATGCAAGGTCAAGCGGAAAAGTAGGTGTCTTATTAGTGACATCAGGCCCAGGGGTGACCAATGTTGTTACTGGATTAACAGATGCTTTAATGGATAGTATTCCTATTATCTGTATTAGTGGACAAGTTCCATCACATCTAATAGGAACAGATGCATTTCAAGAATGTGACACAACTGGAATTACTAGACCTTGTACCAAACACAATTATTTAGTAAAGGATGTTAGTAAACTTTCTGAGACTATTCATGAAGCATTTAAAATTGCTAGCTCAGGAAGACCAGGTCCTGTATTAATTGATATCCCAAAAGACGTCCAATTTGCAAAGTCAAAATACATACCAAAAAATAAAGTTAATTTCAGAAAACATAGAATTAAGGCTGGTTCAAAAAGTGTTGATAAAAATTTTGTTCAAGAGCTGGTAAATCATATTAAAAATTCTGAAAGACCTATTTTTTATGTTGGTGGTGGCTGTTTAAATTCAGGACCTCAAGCCAGTCAAGAATTAATCAAACTAGTAAATAAAACTAATATCCCAATTACAACTACTCTTCATGGATTAGGATGTTTTCCAGGAGAGGATAAAAGTTCACTTGGAATGTTAGGAATGCACGGTAACTATGAGGCAAACTTGGCCATGAATAAATGTGATTTAATGATTAATGTTGGTGCAAGATTTGATGACAGAGTCACAGGAAGACTAGATGCTTTTTCTCCTAATTCAGTAAAATTTCATATAGATATAGACCAAAGTTCAATAAATAAAAATGTAAAAGTTGATTTTCATACAAACACTGACATCACACTGACACTAAAAGAAATAAACTCTTTTATAGAATCAAATAATATTGAACTTGAAAAGAAAGACTATAATAAATGGTGGGGTCAAATCAACGATTGGAGAAAAAAAGAATGTCTTCATTACGAGCAAGGTGATGAGGTTATCAAACCTCAACATGCCATTTCAAGGTTGTATGAATTAACTAGCCAAAAAGATACATTTATAACCACCGAAGTAGGACAACATCAAATGTGGGCTGCACAGTACTACAAATTTTCAAAACCCAATAGATGGATCACCTCTGGGGGTCTTGGGACAATGGGTTTTGGTATGCCCGCTGCAGTAGGAGCGCAAATGGCAAATCCTCACTCACTAGTTATAGATATTGCAGGAGAAGCATCTTTTTTAATGAATATTCAAGAAATAGCTACTGCAGTTCAATACAAGTTACCAATTAAGATTTTCATTTTAAATAATGAATATATGGGAATGGTTAGACAATGGCAGGAACTATTACATGGTAGTAGATACTCTGAGAGTTACGTGGATGCTCTTCCTGATTTTAAAAAACTTGCTGAAAGTTTTAATGCAGTTGGAGTTAGAGCAAAAAAAGTTTCTGATTTAGATGATACTATTAACGAAATGGTCTCAATAGATAGGCCTGTTATTGCAGATATTTGGGTTGATAAAAAAGAGAATTGTTTTCCAATGATACCATCCGGTGCTGCGCACCATGAAATGCTTTTGTCAAAATATGATAAGGAAAATCCTGAAAATCAAGAAAAGGGAAAAGTACTAGTATAATAAATTTTTCAATCATGTCCTCTACATCTGTTTACCCCACTCCTATTAATGCCTTTAAACAGTCCAAGCGAAGTGTACTTTCTGTAATTGTAGATAATGAACCAGGTATACTTGCACGTATTGTTGGTTTATTTTCTGGTCGTGGGTACAACATAGAAGCTCTAAATGTTACAGTGGTTGATATTAAAGATAATCTCTCACGTATCACAATTGAAACTTTAGGAGAAGAAAAAGTAATTAGCCAAATTATAGCTCAATTAGAAAAACTTGTTCCCGTCCATAACGCTACAAATCTAGCAAATTTAAGCGAGTCATATGAAGCAGAAATTTGCTTGGTTAAAATTAAATTCGAAAATGATGAACAGGATCAAAAAATACTAAATTTTGCAGATATTTATCGTTCTAGAACTGTTCAAAAAAGACAAAATATCGTGGTTTATGAAATTTCTGGAACGAGCGAGCGAATAAATAAATTTTTAGATGACTTAAACACAATCGGTGGTATAAAAGTCGAATTAGTTCGAAGCGGGCCTATAGGGCTCGGTATATAACGTTTTTAGGGGGGTAATATGAAGGTTTATTACGAACAAGATGCTGATTTTAACTTAATTAAAGATAAAAAAATAGTAATTATAGGTTTCGGATCTCAAGGCCATGCTCATGCATTAAATTTAAAAGACTCTGGAGCATCCAATGTAGTTGTAGGACTAAGAGAGGGTTCTTCTTCAATTGATAAAGCTAAAAATGTAGGTCTGACTACCCAAACTCCTGCAGAAGCAGTAAAAGATGCTGATATTGTGATGTTCCTAGCTCCTGATGAAAATCAACAAGATATCTACCAAAGTCAAATTCAAGATAATATAAAAAATGGAGCAGCTTTAGCTTTTGCACACGGTTTAAATATACATTTTCAACTTATAACAGCTAGAGAAGATTTGGACGTTTTTATGGTTGCCCCAAAAGGACCTGGTCATACAGTCAGAGGAGAGTATCTAAAAGGTGGAGGGGTTCCATGTTTACTAGCAGTAGACAAAAACGTAAGTGGTAATGCAAAAGAAATTGGTCTTGCATATGCCTCTGCTTTAGGAGGCGGTAAATCTGGTATTATTGAAACTACATTTAAAGAAGAATGTGAAACAGATTTATTTGGCGAACAAACAGTTTTATGTGGTGGTTTAATGTCTTTAGTTAGAAATGGTTTCGAAACTCTTGTTGAGGCAGGTTATGCTCCTGAAATGGCTTATTTTGAATGTTTACATGAAGTAAAATTAATCGTTGATTTAATGTATGAAGGAGGAATGGCTAATATGAGGTATTCAATATCTAATACTGCTGAATACGGAGATTATACAAGAGGTCCTAGAGTTGTGCCAAATGATGCTACTAAAGCTGAGATGAAAAAAGTTCTTACTGAAATACAAGATGGTACTTTTACAAAAGAGTGGATGTCTGAGCACAAAGCAGGCCAAATAAAGTTTAAACAAATGAGAGATCAAGGTGCGAAGCATCAAATCGAAGAGGTAGGAGCTAAATTGAGATCTATGATGCCATGGATTGCATCTAATAAACTTGTAAAGGATATCTAGTATTGCCGGATAAAGTATTAATTTTTGATACAACTCTTAGAGATGGGGAACAATCTCCTGGTGCTTCAATGAATCAAGAGGAGAAACTCTCTATTGCTAGATTATTAGAAGAGCTAAAAGTCGACATTATTGAGGCAGGTTTTCCTATAGCATCAAAAGGAGATTTTAACTCTGTTCAAGCAATTTCCGAAGAGATTAAGGAATGTCAGATTGCAGGTTTAGCAAGAGCAAAACATGAAGACATTGAAACAGCATGGAATGCTGTAAAAAAAGCTAAAAATCCTCGAATTCATACTTTTATAGCCACTAGCCCAATACACATGGAATTCAAATTAAAATTAACTGAAGAACAAGTGCTAAGCAAAATTAAGGATAGTGTTTCATTTGCAAGAAACCTATGCCCTAACATTGAATGGAGTTGTGAAGATGGTGGAAGATCATCAATAGATTTTCTTTATAGGTGTATCGAATTAGCAATTGAAAGTGGTGCATCAACAATAAATATTCCCGATACAGTAGGATATACTTTACCATTTGAGTTTGGAGAAATTATAAAAAAAGTTAAAAATAATGTTCCAAATATTGATAAAGCAATAATTTCTGTCCACTGTCATAATGATTTAGGTTTGGCAGTTGCTAATTCTTTAAATGCTGTTGAAAACGGTGCAAGACAAATAGAGTGCACTATAAATGGATTGGGTGAAAGAGCTGGTAATGCAGCATTGGAGGAAGTTGTTATGGCTATGAAAGTTAGATCAGATCTTTTGAAAGTTCAGTCTAACATAAACACTAGTGCTATTTCAAAAACCTCAAAACTTGTATCCTCAATTACTGGTTTTCCTATTCAACCTAATAAAGCAATTGTTGGTGCTAATGCTTTCGCTCATGAGTCAGGAATCCATCAAGATGGAGTATTAAAAAATGTTCAAACTTATGAGATTATGTCTCCAGAGACAATAGGTTTAAAAAAATCAAGTTTGGTTCTTGGCAAACACTCAGGAAAACATGCCTTCAAAGAAAAACTTAAAATTTTAGGATATGAAGTAGGTGATAATTATATCAATGAAATATTTGAAAGATTTAAGCTTTTAGCAGATAAGAAAAAAGATGTATATGATGAAGATCTAATAGCTCTTGTTGATGATACACATTTTAATAAATCTAACATTTTAAAACTAAAAAATTTAAGTATTATGTCTGGAACTAACTCCAAACATGTTGCATCGTTAGAATTAAATTTTAAAAAGGAACAAAAAGAGATAAGTGGGTCTGGAAATGGTCCAGTAGATGCTGTATTTAGTTGTATTTCAAAAGTTTTAGGCTTTTCTCCAAAATTAGTTCTGTATCACATAAACGCCATCACTCCAGACTCTGATGCACAAGGAGAAGTTACTGTTAAACTTGAGTATCTTAATAAAGAATTTATTGGTAAGGCCTCAGATATAGATATTATAGTTGCCTCTGCAAAATCTTATATCAATGCATGCAATAAAATATTAAACTTCGAGAAAAACTCTAAAACGCAAGAGGGAGTTTCTGAGATAAGCATCTCAAATATTAAAGGAATATAAATGTTAAAATCTTTCAGTTCTTTTTTAAGTGAGGATATGGGCTTAGACTTGGGCACAGCAAATACTCTTGTTTATGTAAAAGGAAAAGGAATTATATTGAATGAACCCTCTGTTGTAGCTATTGCCACAGATAATAAGAATAATAAATCTGTTTTAGCTGTAGGAGGTGATGCCAAGTCAATGCTTGGACGAACACCAGGAAGAATTGAAGCTATAAGACCAATGAAAGATGGGGTAATTGCAGACTTTGACATAGCTGAAGCTATGATTAAACATTTTATAAAAAAAGTTCATAAGAAAAGTTTTTTTGCTAATC
>CABXXO010000032.1 GCA_902516235.1 uncultured Alphaproteobacteria bacterium | reverse complement strand
CCTAAAAGGAGCCATTTTAGCTAAATCTAAAAATCCATATATTAATTTTAATTTACATTCAGAAAAATCTATTTATGAAAAATTTAAACCAAAATTTTCAAACCTGTTAGCTAACTCTAAATGGACCCAATCAGAAAACTTTATTCCCCCTGATATGAAACCTAGTGATGCGTTAAAAAAAGATAATAGAAATAGCTCAATGTCTAATGCTATTTTGAATTTAAAAGAGGATAAAAATCAAATTACTATTTCTGCAGGAAATACAGGCGCTATGATGGCTTATTCTACTGTTTACCTAAGAACTATAGAAAATATTACAAGACCAGCTATCGCTTCTCTTTTCCCATCAGAAAAACATCCAGTATGTTTTTTAGATTTAGGAGCAAATGCTGAGTGCACCTCAGAAAACTTATTAGATTTCGCTGTCATGGGAAGTACATACTATAAAGTCCTTTACCCACAAATTGATACCAAAGTAGCACTTTTAAACATTGGGTCAGAGGAACTCAAAGGTAATAATTTAATTCAAGAGACACATGAATTAATGAAAAGTGATAAAAGAATAAATTATCGAGGTTTTGTTGAAGCAGACAAAATAACTTCTACAAATTACCATGTCATTGTAACTGATGGATTTTCTGGAAATATTGCACTTAAAACAGCTGAAGGTGTCTCTAAATTCATAACTGAGTCTTTGAAAAAAAGTTTGACTTCATCCTCATACTCAAAGTTCCTGTCTTTGTTGCTAAAAAAAAATTTCAATGATTTTAAAAATTCAATAGACCCAAGAAATTATAATGGAGGAATGTTTATTGGAGTGAACGGTATAGTTATAAAAAGTCACGGTAATGCTGACTCACATGCATTTGCAAACGCAATAGAGTTTGGTGTAAAATGTATAGATGCAGATTTACTAAACGAGATTAAGAAAAATGTCTCAAAATAAATTAACCAGAGAAATAATTGCTAAACAAATATCTATTGAGTTTGGTATTGCATACTCAACAATCTATAAAAAAATTGATAAAATTTTAGAAATCTGGATTAATAATATGATCGACTCAGACCTGTCAATAAATCATATAGGTTCGTTTAAAATTAAAAATAAAAATGAGAGAATTGGTAGAAATCCAAAAACAAACGAGGAGCACCTTATTAAATCAAGAAGAGTAATAAGCTTTAAAAAATCAAATAAGCTAACCTTATGAAAAAAAATTTTTATAGTATAGATGAAATATCTAAGATTATAGGAGAGCAAAAATATACCATAAGGTTTTGGGAAACTAGAATTTCGAAATTAAAAGTAATAAGAACCCAATCAGGACACAGATTGTACGATTATGAGAATTTACTTCTTCTTAAAAAAATAAAAAATTTACTTGATGACCAAAAACTAACAATAAAGGGTGTTAATGATTATTTATCAAAATCAAAACGTAAGAAAAAGTCACTAGATGAGAACATTATTTCAGTTTTAAAAGATTTATTGGGACATCTTAAAAAGTCAAGATAATCCAGGCTTATCTCAGTTTGGTAGATTAAGCTTCTTAGAATGTGAGGCCAATTGTTCATTTCCACTGCTCCCAGTCAAATTTAAAGGAGATTAAAGTCTTAAAACTCTATTTTATATAAATATATATTGATAATTTTATCTATAATCCTTGATTTTTTAATGATTTTACTTATATTCCCCCTATCGTGAAAACAACTACTTTAAAAAAATCTGATTTCCAGAAAGAATGGCATATATTAGATGCAACGAACATTTCTGTTGGGAGACTTGCTTCCAGAGTTATTTTAATACTTAAAGGTAAAAATAAACCACAATATTCCCCTAATTTACCCATTGGAGATGGTGTAATTATTATAAATACTGACAAAGTAAAATTTTCAGGTAATAAAAGCACTCAGAAGAAGTATTACAAAC
Source organism: uncultured Alphaproteobacteria bacterium (assembly GCA_902516235.1). Lineage (GTDB taxonomy): Bacteria > Pseudomonadota > Alphaproteobacteria > HIMB59 > HIMB59 > HIMB59. The sequence goes on along the minus strand of CABXXO010000032.1, from coordinate 8,666 downwards.
ATACAGGCCACCCTGGTGGTATAAAAGAAATTACGCCAGAAAAGCTTAAAGAAAAGAATAAATCTGATGATATTATAAAAAAGGCAATTAAAGGAATGCTCCCTAATTCTCCTTTATTTAGGGATCTTGTTAAAAATAATTTAAAAATTTATAAAGACGCTAATCATCCTCACGAGTCTCAAAATCCAAAATTATTAGATTTTAAGTCAATGAATAGGAAGAATGAAGTTAATGTCTAATCAAGTTTATAGTACTGGTAGACGTAAAGAATCTATCGCAAGGGTATGGATATCTAACGGAACAGGTAATATTATAATTAACAAAAAAAAAATTGATGATTATTTTCCAGACAAGGCTCTGAGAATGATAATCAACCAACCTTTGGAAGTAGCAAAAAAAATTAGACTCTGTAGATTTAAGAATTACAGTACTTGGAGGTGGTTTATCTGGTCAAGCAGGTGCAATTAAACATGGGATTAGCAGATCTTTGACAAAAATTGACCCGAATACTAAAGATATATTAAAAAAAAATGGTTTCTTAACTAGAGACTCTAGAACAGTAGAACGTAAAAAGTATGGTAGGCAAAAAGCTAGACGAAGTTTTCAGTTCTCTAAAAGATAATTTTTTATTTATTTTTTCTGTCATTTTTCTATCAATTACTACCATTTCTTGTGAAAGATCTTTTCAGAACTTTGATCAAAATTTACTTGAAAAGAAAAAAGAATTAGAGGAATTTAATGAAAAGAGTAGTATTAGAAAAGAACAAATTTTAAAATCTCAAAATGAACAAGATTAGAATAGCAATTTTAGGATTAGGTGTCGTTGGTTCTCATGTCGTCAAGCTATTAGAAAAAAACTCATATGTATTAGATAATACGAAATGTGAAATAGTTGCTATTGGAGCAAAAAACAAAAAAAAAAAAAGAATTTTCAATATTAGTAAATACAAATGGGTGAATGATTTTAAAAGCTTAAATCAATTTAAACCTCACCTAATTATTGAAACTGTTGGAGGCACTGGGAAATATATAAAGGATCTCTATATATTTTGCTTAAAAAATAAAATATCTCTCATTACTGCAAATAAGGCACAACTTGCAGAAAAGTCGGATTTATTTTTTGAAGGATTTGATAAAGAAAATTTATTTTTAGGATTTGAGGCTGCTGTTTTGGGTGCTGTACCAGTAGTGCAAACAATAGAACAAAGTATTCACCCTTCAAAAATTAATTCTATTTATGGAATTTTTAACGGCACAACCAATTATATAATTTCAAAGATGTATGAAAATAAGATTAGTTTTAAAGAAACATTAGAAGAGGCAATTAATAACGGATTTGCAGAACAGGACTCAAGTGCAGATTTGTCTGGCAGAGACGCAATGCACAAACTTGTATTACTATCAAATATCTCTTTTGGAAAAAAATTTAAATTTTCTGATATGCATTATGATGGAATAGAAAATATTAAACTCATTGATTTAGAGCAGGGTCTTAACCTTGGTTATAAATTAAAACTTGTTTCTATTACAGAGAGGAATAAGGATAAATTTTTCTCATCTGTAGCACCTTGTTTTGTTCCTGACTCAGGCTTAATTGCAAAAACTAATTTTGAAGAGAATGTGATTACTTTTGAAGGAGAAAATTTTTTAAAGACTAGCTTAGTTGGAAAAGGTGCTGGGGGATATCCGACAGCTACTTCTATTATTTCTGATATTAAAAGATTTATTAATTATTCTCCAGACAAAGGTGTATTTATTAAAAAATATTCACAAATGTTGACAGCTAAGTTTGTTAATCAATCTCAAAGAATTAGACCATATTATTTAAGAATGTCTGTACTTAATAAAGTAGGTGTTCTAAGATCGATTGCACAATTATTTTCTCAAAAATCAATTTCTATTAAATCTATAATTCAATTAAATACATCTAATGAGAAAGTCGTTCCTATCATCATAATATCTGATCCAGTTGGTTTGAAAAATATTACGCAAGTAGTTAATAATTTAAAGAAAACTAGTTTTATTAAAAACGAAATTTCTGTTATCAGAATAGAGGAAAATATTGGATAGAAATCTTGCTATAGAGTTGGTCAGGGTTTCTGAATTTGCAGCATTAGCTGCATCCAAACATATAGGAAGAGGCAATGAAAAGGCAGCTGACCAAGCAGCTGTTGATGCAATGAGAAAGTGTCTCAACTCTCTAACAATATCAGGTAAAGTTGTCATAGGTGAAGGTGAAAGAGATGAGGCGCCTATGCTGTATATTGGTGAAAAAGTTGGTCAAGGTGGACCAAATGTTGATATAGCACTAGATCCTTTAGAAGGAACTACAATAACGGCAAAAGGTGGAGAAAATGCCATGGCAGTTATTGCGCTAGCACAAGAGGGGGGCTTTTTAAATGCTCCTGACGTATATATGAAAAAAATTTCAGCTAAGGTCGACAATGATAGCATTATATCTTTAACTCAAGATCTAAAATCAAATATTAACGAGCTAGCAAAATATAAAAAAATTAATATTGAAGATTTAGTAATATGCATTCTCGATCGTGAGAGACACCTAGATGATATTGAAACTATAAGATCTGCAGGCGCAAGAATTAAAATAATCGGTGATGGAGATGTTAGCGCAGTTATTTCCTCAGCTATAGATAATAGTAATATTGATATGTATTACGGTATAGGTGGCGCACCTGAGGGGGTACTAGCAGCTGCCGCGTTGCAATGTGTAGGTGGTTATTTAGAGGGTCAGCTTATATTTTATAATGATCATGAAATAGATAGAGCAAAAAAAACAGGTATAAATGATTTAGATAAAATTTATAGGCTTAATGATCTAGCTACTGGAGATGTAATGTTTTCGGCTACTGGTGTAACTGATGGAACTATGCTTCGAGGTATAAATATCAATAAAAAATTTGCAGAAACACACTCTATTGTGATGCGTTCTAAAACAGGTACTATCAGAAAAATTGATGGAAAACACAACTTTGACATCAAGCAACTTGACTACTAAAAAGACTTTTAATGATACGGTTTGGAGACCATTGAATTTAGATTTAAATGAAGATACAGCTTTTGAAGTTGCTCAAAAAAATAATATATCTATTAATTTATCGAAATTATTAATAAACCGTAATATAAAAAAAATACCTCATTTTTTAAATTCAAAGTTAAAAGACAATATTTCTGTAAATGAAATCTTAAAACTAAATAATTTAAAAAAGACTATTCCTTTTTTTGAAAAAATTAATAACGATAAGAAAATTTCTATTTTTTCAGATTATGATGTAGATGGAGCATGTGCTGCTGCTATTTTTAAAAAATATCTTAGTCAATTTGGCATTGAGGTGTTTGTTTATATTCCAAATAGATTGAATGAAGGGTATGGATTAAGTGATACAGCCTGCGATAAATTACTAGCATTCAGCTCTAATATTTTAGTTTTAGATTGTGGGAGTAACAATATTGATGAACAAAAATATATTCACAAACAAGGAGCAAATCTTCTTATAATAGACCATCATGAATGTGAAAATTACTTTAATAAAACTATTATTATAAATCCAAAAACTCTAGAGGATAAGTCTAATCTTGATGATTTATGTGCAACAGCATTATCATTTCTAGTTCTTGTTTTTTTAAATCATGAAGAAACTTTTCGAAAAAAAGATATATTACAATATCTTGATCTTGTTTCACTAGCTACAATTTGTGATTTAGTCCCTCTAAATAATATAAATAGATCTTTCGTAAAACAAGGATTGAGGATAATTAATTCAGAAAATAAGAATAAAGGTATTCAAACACTCATAAATTTAACAAAGATTAAACAGAAAATATCTGAGTATCATCTAGGATATATTATCGGGCCCAGAATTAATGCAGGAGGAAGAATGGGGGAGTCTTTACTAGCCTATAACCTCTTATCATCTGAAAATATACATCAGGCTATTCAAATTGCACAAATTATTGAGTCACACAATCAAAATAGGCAAAAAATTCAAACTAAAATAGTTAAAGAGATAGATTTAGATAATAACCATAATATTAATATAAATTTTTTTTATGATGAAAAATGGCATATAGGTGTTGTGGGGATTATTGCTGGAAGATTAATGCGTATTAATAGTCGCCCATCATTTGTAATGACTAAGTCCAATGATTTAGTTGTTGGTTCTGGTAGATCTCAGGGTGAAAAAAATATTGGATTATTAATGATGAAAGCAACACAAAAAGGTATTTTAATTAAAGGTGGTGGTCATCACAAGGCTTGTGGATTCACATTAAAAAAGGAAAATGTCAATGTTTTTAAAAGTTTTTTAATTGATCAGACAAAGGATATGAAAATTTTAAACGAAAAGTCTTACGACTCTTTAATTGATGTTAATGTGATTAATGACAACCTTTTAAAAGACTTAGAATATTTAAGTCCATTTGGTCAACAAAATGCAGAGCCAATATTTAAAATTGAAAATGCTAAAATTGATATTTTAAAAATCTTTAAAGATAAGCATGCAAAATTAAAAGTTTCTGATAATCTTGGCTTTTCATGTGAAGGAATGTTTTTTGATATTTCATCAACAGATCTTAAAAATTATTTAGAAAATCAATCTGAGTTTAATTGCTATTTTAAGGTTAAAAAAGATACGTATAGCGATAAAACTATAATTCATTTCGAAGATATTCATTGATTGATTTTTTATTAAATCTAGCTATTTTGTTTGTTTTAAAGACCGATGTCTCCTTCGTCTAGCGGTTAGGACATCACCCTTTCACGGTGAAGACACGGGTTCGATTCCCGTAGGAGATGCCAAAATATTGACTTTTATTTCACTTAGTGAAATTGCTAGAATAATCATTGTAAAGCAATCCATAAAGTCATTATTTAAATAGAAAGGATATAGAATTAATTATGCCAGGTAAAATTTCACTTTTTGTTCCAGGACCTACAAATATGCCTGATAGAGTAAGACAGGCAATGGATATTTCAAATGAGGATCATCGCGCACCCGGAATGGATAAATTTTGGCATCCACTTATAAATGATTTAAAAAAAGTTTTTGAAACAACTTCAGCTCAACCAATTATATTTCCAGGGACTGGCTCTAGTGGATGGGAAGCAGCTCTTACTAATTTATTAAGCAATGGAGACAAAGTTTTATCTGCAAGATTTGGACATTTCTCTCATCTTTGGATTGAAATGTGCAAAAAACTCTCCATTGAAGTTGAAGAAGTTGATTGTGAGTGGGGTTCAGGAACACCTTATGAAGATTTTGAAAAAATTTTATCAGCTGATAAAGAACATAAAATAAAAGCTGTGCTTGTTACTCAAAACGAAACATCTACTGGTGTAACAAATGATGTTAAAGCTACCAGAGAGCTTTTAAATAATCTTAATCATCCAGCTTTACTATTTGTCGATGGCGTAAGCTCAATAGGATCAATAAAATTTGAAATGGATGCTTGGGGTGTTGACGTTGCAGTCTCTGGATCTCAAAAAGGTTTTATGTTACCAGCAGGTCTTGCTATTTCTTGCATTAGTCAAAAGGCACTTGAAATTTCTAAAACAGCAAATTTACCTAGAGCATATTACGATTATCAAGATATGCTAAAAATTAATGAAACTGGATACTGGCCATATACTAATCCAATGCCATTACTAAGAGGTCTTCGAGAAGCCCTTGATATGATGATGGAAGAAGGACTTGATAACATCTATTCACGTCATAAGTTTTTAGCTGAAGCTGTTCAAAAAGCGTCATTAGCTTGGGGACTAAAACTTTGTGCAAAAGATCCCTCTTTATATTCTAATACTGTAACAGCTATCATGGTTCCAGAGGGTATTGACTCCACAGATGTTGTTAAAACGGCTTACAATAAATATAACACTTCCTTTGGTGGTGGATTGAATAAAGTTGCTGGAAAGTTATTTAGAATAGGTCACCTAGGTGATTTAAATAGCACTATGATACTTGGAGCAATTTCAACAGCCGAATTGGCAATGTATGATGTTGGAATAAAGTTTGAACTTGGAAGTGGTGTTGCCGCAGCCATCAAACATTTAAAAGTTTAAATGAAAATTTGTATTTACGGTGCTGGTGCGATAGGTGGCTACCTTGGAGCAAAATTAACTGAAGTTGGCGCTGATGTAACTTTGATTGCAAGGGGCCCTCACTATGAAGCTATTAGACAAGATGGATTAAGATTAAGAAAAGATGGTAAAGAACTCGTGGTATACCCAAAGTGTGTTGACACAGCAGAAAAAGCAGGAAAACAAGATTATATTTTTGTGACTCTAAAAGCACATTCAGTACCAGGTTGTCTTGATGCTTTTGAAGTACTTATGAAAGAGGATACATCATTTGTCTGGGGCGTAAATGGTATTCCATGGTGGTACTTTTACAATCATAGTAATCCGGATTTCAAAGATAAAAAAGTAACCTCAGTTGATCCAGACGGAAGTCAATGGTCTCGAATAGGTCCTGAAAAAATTATTGGTTGTATTGTTAACCCAGCCTCAGAGGTTATCAAACCTGGTGTTATTCAACACTTAGAGGGAGATAAGTTTCAATTAGGGGAAATCAATGGTGAGGAAACTGATAGAATTAAAAACCTGTCTCAAACATTAGAGAAAGCTGGTTTTCAAGCACCTATAAGACCAAATATTAAAGGAGATATATGGCTAAAGCTTTTTGGTAACTTGTCTCTTAACCCTATCAGCGCACTTACTACTTCTACTCTTGTTAAAATTTGTAGCAACCATGAGGTTAGGGATGTTATAAAAAATATGATGAATGAAGCACATGGCATTTCTCAAAGCTTAGGAATTGACAAACCTTTTGATGTGGAAAGAAGAATTGAGGCTGCTAAAGCTGTAGGTGAACATAAAACATCAATGCTTCAAGATTTAGAACGTGATAGGCCTATGGAAATTGATGCTTTAATTTCCTCAGTTCAAGAACTTGGAAGAATAACAAATATTCCAACACCAACAATTGATACAGTGCTTGCTTTAACAAAACTTAGAGCAAAAGAAGCTAAATTATATTAATTTAGTGCCTCTTTAATTGTTTCGCCTAATTTTGCTGGTGATTTGGAGATATGAACTCCTGCCTCCTCTAAAGCATTAAATTTTGACTCAGCAGTACCTTTTCCCCCGGAAATAATAGCGCCAGCATGACCCATTCTTTTTCCAGCAGGAGCACTTGCACCAGCTATAAAAGAAGCGACTGGTTTTTTAATTTCAGATTTTTTTATAAACTCTGCAGCCTCTTCTTCAGCAGTGCCACCAATTTCTCCTATCATAATAATACCCTCTGTTTCAGGGTCTTTTAAAAATAAATCAAGACAATCTATAAAGTTTGTTCCATTAATTGGATCTCCACCAATACCAATACAAGTTGATTGTCCTAGACCTACAGCAGATGTTTGAGCCACTGCTTCATAAGTAAGGGTCCCAGATCTACTAACAATTCCTATTCTTCCTTTTTGATGAATATGTCCAGGCATGATACCAATTTTACATTCATCTGGTGTAATTATTCCTGGACAGTTTGGACCAATAAAACGCGATTTTGATTTTTCTAATTTTCTTTTTACCTGCATCATATCGAGTACTGGGACACCCTCAGTTATACAAACAATCAACTCCATATCAGCATCAATAGCTTCAATAATTGCACCCGCAGCAAAGGGAGGTGGAACATATATTGCAGTAGCATTTGCTTCCGTACTGTCTTTAGCTTCCTTGACACTGTTAAAAACTGGAAGACCCAAGTGTTCTTGACCACCTTTCTTCGGGGTCACGCCACCGACCATCAGTGTTCCGTATTTAATTGCTTGTTCTGAGTGGAAAGTTCCTTGTGAGCCTGTAAATCCTTGGCAAATAACTTTGGTATTTTTATCTATTAATATTGACATAATCTCTCCCTTAATTTAAAGCCTTAACTACTTTTTGAGCTGCATCATCTAAATTATCAGCAGATATGATTGAGAGCCCAGATTTATTTAGAATTTCTTTTCCTAGGTCAACATTGGTTCCCTCTAATCTTACTACCAATGGAACCTCTATAGATAGCTCTTTAGCTGCAGCTACAACACCTTCAGCAATGATGTCACATTTCATGATACCACCAAAAATATTTACCAAAATTGCTTTCACATTTGGATCCTGCAAAATAATAGAGAATGCTTTTTCTACTCTTTCTTTTGTAGCTCCACCTCCGACATCTAAGAAATTTGCAGGACTACCGCCATGTAATTTAATAATGTCCATTGTACCCATTGCTAATCCTGCTCCATTAACCATGCAACCAATTTTACCATCTAGTTTTACATAGTTAAGTTCGTGTTTTGATGCTTCGATTTCAGCTGGGTCTTCTTCAGTTTCATCTCTCATAGACGCAATATCTTTATGTTTATAAAGTGCATTATCGTCTATGGATACTTTTGCATCTAAAGCTAAAAAATTACCTTCGCCAGTTAAAACAAAGGGATTTACCTCAACTAGAGAAGCATCTGTTGACAAGAAACTATTATATATTTTTTGAATTTGATCACAGAAGTCTGTTGACAGACTTTCATCTATTTTAAGGCCTTTAATTAATTTATCTAAACTATTTTGATCAACTACACTATCTCCAGGTATGTTAACTGTAATGATT
>CABXXO010000031.1 GCA_902516235.1 uncultured Alphaproteobacteria bacterium | reverse complement strand
TCCCATCTCCGACCCAGAAACTAAAACTTTTGAAATTGTTGTTAAAGTGGAAAATAAAAACCTCCGATATAAAGATGGTTTGTCATCAATGATTTCAATAGTAAAAGGAAATGTTTTAGCTCATAAAATTTCTCCATCAATTTTAGCTTTAAGTAACTCAGGCGAGTTAGGAGTGAAAGTTATTGACTCCAAAAATATTGTTCAATTTAAAGAAATTAATATTATAGAAGATACTTCTGATTACATGTTGGTCTCTGGATTGAGTGAGAGAGAAAAAATTATAATTGTTGGTCAACAATATGTATCTGCAGGAGAAAAAGTTAGTTTTTAACTACTCATGAGCTTAGTTAACTTAGCTAGTCGATACTATCGAACTACAATTTCAATTTTTCTATTTGTTATATTTAGTGGATCTCTGGTTTTTAATACAATACCAAAAGAGTCCTATCCAGACATTAGTCTACCCTATATTTACGTATCTCTTGGTTTAACGGGCATTTCCCCCGAGGACTCAGAAAAACTTTTAATAAAACCAGTTGAGGATGAAGTCTCAAATATTGAAGGAAAAAAAGAAATGACAAGTACGTCTTACCAAGGTGGTGGAAATGTATTATTAGAGTTTGATGTTGGATTTGATCCAGATCAAGCACTTTTAGACACAAGAGAGCAAGTTGATAGAGCCAAATCTGACCTACCTGATGATGCTGATGAACCTAAGGTTAGCGAGGTAAATATAAGCCTATTTCCTATCTTAGTTGTTTCTATTAGCGGTGACATCTCTGAGTTTTTACTAAAAAAAATATCAAATGATTTAAAAGATAAGATTCAATCTTTGCCAAATGTTTTAGAGGTTAATATTGGTGGAGAGAGAGAAGAACAATTAGACATCGTAATTGATCAAAATAAAATAGAAGCTTATGGGTTGAATCTAAATGAAATTTTAAACTTTGTTCGTTCTAATAACCAAATAGTTTCAGCAGGTAATCTTGATACTGGAGATGGAAGATTTGTAATTAAAATTCCTGGTCTTTATGAAAGCCTGAATGATGTTTTTAATACACCTATTAAAGTTAATGATAAAAAAACAATCAAATTTAAAGATATAGCTCAACTAAAAAGAACTTTCAAAGATCCTGAAAAATTTGCTCGTTTAAATAATGAGTCAGCTTTTACCCTAGAAATCTCTAAAAGAATAGGAGCAAATATTATTGATACAGTTGACCAAGTAAAAGAGTTAATAAAAGAAGAGCAAAAAATCTTACCTTCAAAAGTTAATATTACTTTTTCAGGCGATGAATCAGTTAGTATAAAGAACATGTTAGGTGACCTTCAAAATAATGTAATTTTTTCTGTTATACTAGTAATGAGTGTTGTGATTATTTTTCTTGGAATAAGATCTAGTTTACTTGTAGGTTTAGCTGTTCCAGGATCCTTTTTGTCATCAATATTAATTCTTTACTCTCTTGGTTTCACAATAAATATGGTCGTATTGTTTGGATTAATACTATCTGTTGGATTGCTAGTAGACGGAGCAGTGGTTGTTGTAGAATACGCCCAGAGAAAAATTCAAGAAGGAATGGGGCTAGCTGACTCATACATTAAAGCAGCATCTAGAATGTCATTACCTATAATGGCTTCGACTTTTACAACGATTGCTGCTTTTATACCATTATTATTTTGGCCAGGAACAACAGGTGGATTTATGAAGTATATTCCTATCACAGTAATATCTGTTTTGGGATCAAGTTTAGCAATGGCTTTAATTGTTATTCCTATTATAGGAACTCAAGCTTATAAAATAAAAAACCTTTTTTTCTTTTTTATAATTCCCTTAATCTTGTTTGGAGTTATTAACTTTATTGCTTATAACTTTCTATCTCTATTAGAATTTGATAATTATTTTAACATTGGAATAAAAACTTTAACTACACTCAGTGTAGGTGCAATTTTATTTTTCTTTTTTAGATATATCAAAAACAAAGGTTTTTTTCAAAAAATGATAATTCCTCGAATAAATGCTGATGACGATGAAGATTTAACTGATTTAAGTACAGTAGGTTTTTTTACGAGAATTTACCTTTTTATTTTGAAAATTTGTATAAACAATCCAGTAAAGATAATCATACTGTCGCTGGGATTGTTGATAGGAATATACGGTGCTTACGGAAAATTTGGGAAAGGGGTTATTTTTTTTCCTTCAGTTGAAGCAGAGAATACTAAAGTAATCATATATGCTACTGGAAATCTATCTGTTTTAGAAAAAGATCGCCTTGTCGCAAAAGTAGAACAACAAGTATTAAAATTACAAAAAACAAATAATGAATTTGACTCTGTTTATACCACCTCAGGAAATGTTGAAAATAGACAAGAAAGTTCTCCTGATATAATTGGTTTTATTGATATTGAATTTAAAGATTGGGACAAGAGAAGAAAAGCAGAAACAATAATTTCTGAGATAAGAAAGGAAACATCTTCTATTGCTGGAATAAAAGTTGAGACGAGAACTGAAAGAGCTGGTCCTCCAAGTGGAAAACCAATTGAAATTAATTTAACCTCTTTAGATCCTAAAATTACTGTAAAAGAATTAAAGAAAATTGAAAAATATTTATCTAATATTTCTGGACTCAAAGACCTGGAGACATCTTTACCTTCACCAAGTATTGAGTATGAACTTTATGTTAATAGAGAAGAGGCTGCTAAATATGGAGCGAGCATATCCATAATAGGTAATACAATAAAGCTTCTTACAAGTGGGCTAAAGTTAAGCGAATTTAGACCCGATGATAGTGATGAATCTATACCAATATATCTTCGATTGCCAAAAGAACAGAGAACTATTGATCAATTAGATAATATAAAGATACCAACGTCATCAGGCTATGTACCAATTTCGAATTTTACTAAAATTGAAACTAATCAAGAGACAGGAAATTTAACTCGAGTTGAACAAAACAGAATTGAGTCAATTAAATCAGATGTTACTAGGTTTTACCAAACAGATGCATATGTAAGATTGATTAAACATTGGCTTGGCATAGAAAAATTTGATATTCCAAATAGCTTTGGATTGGAGATACCCGAATTTAATTCAGCTAATATTGATCCAAGGGTAAAGATAGAATTCAAGGGAGAGGACGAAAGTCAAAAAAAGTCAAGTGAGTTTCTACAAAAAGCATTTCTCATTGCAGTATTTTTAATGGGTTTAATACTTTTAACTCAATTTAATAGTTTTAGTAGCACACTTTTAATATTATTTGCAGTTATAATGTCCACAGTTGGGGTTGTTTTAGGTTTGTTGATTACAAAACAACCATTTGGAATCGTTATGAGTGGTATTGGTGTTATCTCTTTAGCAGGTATTGTTGTAAATAATAATATTGTTTTAATAGATACTTTTGATCGACTAATGAAAAAAACAAAAGATGCTAAAGATGCCGTTTTAATGACTGGTGCACAAAGATTGAGACCAGTTTTATTGACAACAACTACAACTGTTCTTGGCTTACTCCCTATGGCTTTAAAACTAAATATTGATTTTGTAAATTTTGAATATAGCTATAACTCTCCTGATACACAATGGTGGGTAGATTTATCAAGGGCAATTATTTTTGGTCTTCTATTTTCAACTCTTTTAACTTTACTTGTAACACCATCGGCATTAATGCTCAAATCTAAGTATCTAGGCAGATCCTCTAAAAAAAGTAAAAAAGTAAGTAATCAAGCTAAATAGAGAAATTAATAAATATGCAATGGCGACCAAAAGTGTTGTTTGCCAAAAATAACTAATTAAAAATATTAAAACTATAACAACAGAAATAATCATAAGCCGAAAATATAATGTTTTAACTTTAAGATTTTTAACAGAAGGTGTAGGAACTCTGCTAATCATCATGACCCCAGCAAAAGTAGTCAGTAAGGCACAAAATAAAGGATAATCAATTGTAAATTGAACTTGATCAATAAAATTTAGATATAAGGGTATCATTATTACTCCTGCAGCAGCTGGTGAGGGTATTCCATAAAATACCTTACTTTGCTCTTTCATATTTTCGATGTTAAAACGAGCCAACCTTAAAGCTGCGCAAACTATATAAAATAAACTTATAACCCAACCAATTCTGCCCAACTCATAAGTGAAACATAAATTTATTAATAAAGATGGAGCTAATCCAAAGCTAATGAAATCTGATAGAGAATCCAACTCAGCTCCGAACTGTGAAGATTTTTTTAATTTTCTTGCCATCCATCCATCAAAAAAATCAAAAAAGGCAGCTAGCATTATCATTAAGACAGCAAGTTTCCAGTTAGCTTGAATAGAAAACTTTATTGAAGAAATACCTGCAATGAGTGACATTAACGTAATTAAATTAGGTATAAATTTAGTAAGAGGGTGTTCGGCCATCTAAGTAACTAGATCTTTTTATATTCTCTAGATTGTATATTTTTATTATTTTTAAGTTCCTTAGCAATAATAGTTTCACCACCGATACATTGTTGTCCTACATTAACCATTAAGCTATAGGAGGTTGGAAATTCAATATCAACTCTACTTCCAAATTTGATAATCCCATATCTATCACCTTGATTTACTTTCTCATTTACTTTTAGATGACAGATTATTCTTCTAGCTATTAAGCCTGCTATTTGTGTAACATATATATTATTAGAACCTAACTTAAGTGTTAGTCTTAATCTTTCATTATCTTCACTAGCTTTATCGAGTGTTGCGTTTATAAATTTACCTTCTATGTAGTCTATTTTTTTAATTTCACCTGAGACTGGTAATCTTTGTATGTGCACGTTGAAAACACTAAGAAAGATTGAAACTTTAGTGTAATTTTTTTTTCCTTCTTTAAATTCAGTAATATTTGTAATTAAGCCATCAGCTGGGCTCACCAAGATATCTTCACCCAAGGGTATAACCCTTTCAGGGTCTCTAAAAAAATAGAAAGTGAAAATTAATAATATTATAAAAATTAAAAATAGAGGTTTATAAATAAAATAAAAAAAAATTACCAACAAAAACAGTATGATGAGTGAGGCAGAAATCTCTTTGTGAAACCTGAAGTACATAAGAAGGAATTAATATCTGAATTGCATAATTTGATCAATAAAATAGATTTTTTTTATTAATTTAATCTGTTATACAATCAATATCTCTATATAAATGGCAAAAATTTCTGTAAAAAATCCAGTTGTCGAACTTGACGGCGATGAAATGACAAGAATTATATGGGATTTTATTAAACAAAAACTTATCCTTCCTTATTTAGATATTGACCTTAAATATTATGATTTATCAGTTCAAAAAAGAGATGCAACAAATGATGAAATTACAGTTGAAGCAGCGAATGCAATAAAAAAGCACGGTGTTGGTATAAAATGTGCAACTATTACTCCAGATGATAATAGAGTATCAGAGTTTAATCTTAAAAAAATGTGGCGCTCGCCAAATGGAACAATAAGAAACATTTTAGATGGCACTGTTTTTCGACAACCTATTATTTGTAAGAATATTCCAAGAATTGTAAGAACCTGGGACGATCCTATAGTTGTAGGAAGACATGCATTTGGCGATCAATATAAGGCTACTGAAATGAAAATAGACAAACCAGGAAAACTTTATATGAAATACGAAGATGAAGATGGAAAAATTGAAGAAAAAGAAGTTTTTCAATTTTCAAATCCAGGAGTCGCACTCTCAATGTACAATATAGATGAATCCATTAGAGGTTTTGCAAGAGCTTGTTTTAATTATGGACTGAAATTAAAATGGCCAGTTTATTTATCAACAAAAGATACAATTTTAAAAAAATATGATGGTAGATTTAAAGAGATATTTCATGAAATTTTTAAGAGTGAATTTAAGACTGATTTCGAAAATAACAAAATAGTATATGAGCATCGACTAATTGATGACTTGGTTGCATCCTCTATGAAATGGTCTGGAAAATTTATTTGGGCATGTAAAAATTATGACGGGGATGTACAATCAGATGCTGTTGCACAAGGATTTGGTTCTTTGGGTATGATGTCTAGTGTTTTAATGACACCCGATGGTAAAACTATAGAATCTGAAGCTGCCCATGGAACAGTAACTAGACACTATAGGCTCCATCAAAAAGGAGAGAAAACTTCAACAAATCCAATAGCATCTATTTTTGCGTGGACAAAGGGGTTAAACTTTAGGGGAGAATTTGATGGTAATGAAGAACTCATTAAATTTTCTAAATCACTCGAACAAACCTGTATCGAGACAGTGGAGTCTGGTCAGATGACTAAAGATTTGGCAATGCTAGTTGATAGAAATTCACCATGGATGAATACTGAGGATTTTTTGATTTGTCTTGATAAAAATCTTCAAACTAAATTGCATTAAATCTGGTTTTTAATACTTAAAATAGCTTGATTTACTTGATCTTTTTTGTTGCCACCAGCTTGTGCGAAGTCAACTCTCCCACCACCACCTTTTGAACCAAGTATGTCGAAGGTACTTTTTATTAATGTTCTTGCATCATAAAGATCGATTAAGTCGTGAGTTAATCCTACAATAATAGAGACTTTATCATCATTTATTGTGATACAAGTTAATATAGATTTAGATTTTTCTGATTTAAATTTGTCAAAAATTGACCTTAGTTCTTTGGGGGGTAAATTATCTATTAATTGAGTAACAAAATTAATCCCATTAATATTTATTTCATCGATTTTATTATTATCATTATTAGAAAGGATTGATTTATTCTTTAAAGTTTCTAAATAATTTTCTAATTTCTTAATAAAAATATTTTTATTGTCTTCACTAAAACTAATCTTTCCATTTAATTTATTTATTTTTGTGGTTAAATTTTTGATTTTATCATTAAGTTTTTTTTCAAGTAATTTACTTTCTTTTAATTTATTACTAATAAATTCATCCACCTTATCTCCAGTACAGGCTTCAATTCTTCTCACACCTGAAGAGACAGACTCTTCACTAATGATATGAAATTTTTCAATATTTCGGACATTTGTTACGTGTGTTCCCCCACATAATTCTATTGAGTAGGGTTTATTATTATTTTCTCCAAGAGTAACAACTCTGACTTCATCTCCATATTTCTCACCAAATAAAGCAATAGCACCTTGTTTAATGGCCTCATTTTGTGGCTTAATATCAATTTGTGTTTCACAAGAATTAGAAATTATGCTTGTTACTTCTTTTTGAATAATTTCTATTTGTTCAGTTGATATTTGTTTATTATGACTAAAGTCAAAACGTAATTTATCCTCATTAACCAAAGATCCACGCTGTGCTACATGTGTTCCTAAAATATTTCTTAAGGCAGAATGAAGTAGATGTGTAGCTGAGTGATTTTTTTTTATGAGATCTCTTAAACTAGTATCAATTTTAAGTTTGACCTCTTCACCTATTTTAAAATTTCCTGAAATAACATTACCAAAATGAATAAATATACCTTGAGGAGTTTTTCTTGTATCTGTAACTTTGAATTCAGCAGTATCTGAAGTAATAGTGCCTTTGTCTCCAACTTGCCCACCAGATTCAGCATAAAAACATGATTTATCAGTTATAATTGCAGATTGTTCAAGATTATCACTTAAATTTTGAACTTGCTCAGAGTCTAAAACTAATGATGATATCTTTGCTAATATAGATGTCTCTTTATAGCCTTCGAAAGTTGTTTGTTTTATTTTTTTAGCTAAATCAAACCATAGTTTTTGGGTATCTCCATCTCCACTACCCTTCCATGAGGATCTAGCTTCCTCTTTTTGAAGCTTCATTGCAGCATCAAATGATTCAACATCTACACTAATATTTTTTGATCTTAAATAGTCTTGTGTTAAATCTAGAGGAAACCCAAAGGTGTCGTATAACTTAAATGCTATTTTACCATCTAGTTTATTATTTTTAATCTTTGGTAATTCTTGTCCAAGTATTTCCAAACCCTTACTTAAAGTTTCCCTAAATTTTATTTCCTCAGAGTACAGTGTTTCCTTAATAGCATCGGCACCTGTATTGAGTTCTTGGTAAAAATCTCCCATTAAATTTTTCAATTCTTCAAAAATTTCATGAAATAATGCATCCTTGGAACCTAATGAGTAAGCATGTCTTATGCCTCTTCTTAATATTCTTCTTAAAACATAACCTCTACCTTCGTTTGAAGGTAAAACTCCATCAGCGATTAAGAAAGATGATGCCCTTAAATGATCTGCTATAACTCTAAAACTAGATTTATTCTCTTCAGTAATTTTTTTTTGGATACATTCTTGCGTAATATCAATAATATTTGTAAATAGATCTGACGTATAATTATCATTACTACCATTCAATAAAGCAGTTATTCTCTCTAATCCCATTCCGGTGTCTACACATGGTTTAGGTAAATCTAATCTAGTCTTTTCGTCAACCTGCTCATATTGCATAAAAACTAAATTCCATATTTCAATAAAACGATCTCCATCCTCATCTACTGAGCCAGGAGGACCACCAAAATACTTATCACCATGATCATAAAATATTTCTGAGCATGGTCCACAAGGTCCCGTATCTCCCATTGACCAAAAATTATCAGAACTTGAAATTTTGATTATTCTATTGTCAGGTAAATTTCCAATCTTTTTCCAAAATTTTTCTGCGACTTCATCATCATGATATATAGTAACCAATAACTTATTTTCATTAATTTTGAATTCTTTGGTGATTAAATTCCATGCATATAAAATAGCTTCTTCCTTAAAATAGTCGCCAAAAGAAAAGTTTCCCAACATCTCAAAAAAAGTGTGGTGCCTTGTTGTAAACCCAACGTTTTCTAAATCGTTATGTTTACCACCTGCTCTTACACATTTTTGCGAAGTAGTAGCTCTTTTGAAATTTTTTTCCTCCATACCAGTGAAAACATTTTTAAACTGCACCATTCCAGAGTTTGCAAACATTAATGAAGGGTCATTTTCTGGTACTAAAGATCCAGATTTTATGTGTTTATGATCGTTGTTCTTAAAATAATCAATGAATGTATTACGGACCTGATTAGAGTTCATATTCAAGGAATATAGATTAATTTAACTGAAATTTAATATTATTCTTTAGAGTTTTTTTCGACTGTTTCCTCTGTCGTAGGTGGAGGAGGATCAATCATTAGCTCTTCCACCGTGTCTGAATTAGATCTAATTCTACCCTCAATCTCCTCTAGCATATTAGGATTATCTTTCAAAAACTGCTTTGTATTTTCTCTACCCTGGCCTATTTTCTCATCTTTATATGAGTACCATGCTCCAGATTTATCAATAATGTCTGCTTGGACACCTAAATCAATAATTTCTCCAATTTTAGAAATACCCTCACCATACATAATATCAAATTCGACCATTTTAAATGGAGGGGCCATTTTATTTTTGACAACTTTTACTCTTGTTTGATTGCCGATAATATTATCTTTATCTTTTATTGCACCAATTCTTCTTATATCTAATCTTACAGATGAGTAAAACTTTAAAGCATTACCACCAGTGGTAACTTCAGGACTTCCAAACATAACGCCAATTTTCATTCTAAGTTGGTTAATAAATACAACCATAGTATTTGTCTTAGAAATAGAGCTAGTTAGTTTTCTTAGCGCTTGACTCATAAGCCTTGCTTGAAGTCCAGGTAAAGAGTCTCCCATTTCTCCTTCGAGTTCAGCTCTTGGTACTAATGCTGCTACTGAGTCTATAACTAATAAATCAATACCTTCTGACTTAACGAGCGTATCAGAAATTTCCAAAGCCTGTTCACCCGTGTCAGGTTGAGATATCAATAATTCATCTATGTTTACTCCTAGTTTTTTTGCATATCCAGGATCTAAAGCGTGTTCGGCGTCAATAAATGCGCAAGTTCCACCCATTTTTTGAGCCTCTGCAATGATATGAAGAGTAAGGGTCGTTTTACCAGAGCTTTCAGGACCGTAAACTTCTACAACTCTTCCTTTTGGTAAGCCGCCTATTCCTAACGCGATATCTAGTCCTAGTGAACCAGTTGAATAAACATCAATATTTGTATCGATATCTTTTTTACCAAGCATCATTATGGAGCCTTTACCATATGATTTTTCAATATTACTAATAACTGATTTAAGTTTGTTTAAATTTTCTTTTTTATCCATTTGATTCTATTATAAATAGTAAATATTTGTTTGTACTAAACAAGAGTAATAATGGAAAATAACTATAATTTTAGCGATTTTATACCCGGCACAATTGTAGAGTGCCCATCTCAACCCGATTGGGGTCTGGGACAAGTACAGTCTTGTATAAACAGTAAAATCACTATTAACTTTGAGAACGTTGGAAAAAAAGTTATAGATTTAAGTATCATAGATTTGAAAATATTCGACAATGCTGACTGATAATTTTAAGAGAAAAATTGACTACTTAAGAATATCTGTAACTGACAGGTGTGACTTAAGATGTACCTATTGTATGGCTGAAGATGTTACTTTTCTACCAAGGCAGGAAGTTTTATCAATTGAAGAGATCATTAAACTTACAGATATTTTTAATGAGCTAGGTGTAAAAAAATTTAGATTAACAGGAGGGGAGCCTCTGGTCAGAAAAAATGTTGTTTCAATTATAGAGCATTTACATAATCTAAAAATTCAGGGTAAAATTTTTGAACATACTTTAACTACAAATGGTACAAATTTATCTAAATATGCGTCTATTTTGAAAAAAAATGGTGTTGAAAGAATAAATGTTTCCCTTGATAGTTTAGACCCGGAAAGTTTTAAAAAAATAACTAAATGGGGAGATCTAAATAAAGTTTTAAATGGAATAGAAGTTGCTAAACAAGAAGGTATTAAAATAAAGATAAATACTGTTTTGACTCACAACTTTAACGATAAAGAGATTTTTGGTATTTTAGATTGGTGTAAAGAAAATCAGTTTGATATTTCGTTAATAGAAATTATGCCTATTGGAGATATTGGAGAAAAGCGATTTAATCAATTTTTATCAATGAAAAAATTTGAAGAAGATTTAGTAAATAAGTTAAATTTAAATCCCTCTAAGCACACAACTAACGGTCCATCAAGATATTATGAGTATTCAAATCATAACTCAAAAATTGGTATTATATCTGCTATTTCTCATAATTTTTGTGACACTTGTAACAGGGTAAGGCTTACTTGCACGGGAAAGCTATATATGTGTTTAGGTCAAAATGATTTCGTAGATTTAAAGTTTGCTTTAAGAAATCAAACAAAAAATGATATTATTGCACAGATAGAGTATGCGATGTCAATTAAACCAAAAGCACATAATTTCGAAATTCAAAAAGATAATTTTGAAGGTTATGTTAATCGTTATATGAATGAGACTGGTGGTTAATTCATGAAAATTTGTTTTGTTTCTTTCCCTCTTGAAAAAAATATTGAAGCACAAGAAAAACTTATTAAAAAGTATGGGAATTATGAACCTGAAGAGTCAGATTTTATTGTCGCCCTTGGCGGAGATGGTTTTATATTAAAATCACTCCATAATTATATGAAACTAAACAAGCCAATTTACGGTATGAATTTTGGATCTGTAGGATTTCTTATGAATGATTACAGGCTTGATGGACTAGAAGAACGTCTAAATAATGCTCAGTTAACAAAATTAAGACCATTAGTTATGAAAACTTTAAATCCTACTGGTCAAGAAATTAAAGCAATAGCAATTAACGAAATAAGTATACGTAGAGAAAAATACCAAGCAGCAAAAATTCAAATTTTAATAGATAACGAAGTGAGAATTGAAGAACTTGTTTGTGATGGAGTGATATTGTCAACAGCGGCAGGAAGTACTGGATATAATTATTCTGCCTCTGGGCCTATCATTCCTCTTGGAAGTAATGTAGTAGCTCTAACTGCCGTGAGCGCCTATAGTCCTAGGCACTGGCGGGGAGGCTTGTTGAAAGACAATGCTAAAATTAAGATCATTAATAATAACCCATCTAAAAGACCTATAGTAGTTCATGCAGACCATATAGAAGCTAAAGATGTTATATCCGTTGAAATAGAAATGTCTGAAGGTATGGAAATACCTTTATTATTTGATAATGATCATAAGATTGAAGAGAGAGTTTATAAAGAAATGTTTAAATCAGGCTAAGCTATTTTAAGATTGTATAAATTTTTTTTTACTCTTTTTTTTTTTATTTTAAGTTTTAAAGATCTTTTTTCAGGTGATTGTGCAGTTAACTCTGATTTAAAAGTTG
>CABXXO010000030.1 GCA_902516235.1 uncultured Alphaproteobacteria bacterium | reverse complement strand
AACTAAAAGAATGATCCTTATATTTGCTCGAGATTTAGCGACATAAAAAGCTATCGGATAGCCAATTACTAAACATAATATTGTTGATGTAAAAGCTAAGGACAATGAATTTAAGTAAGATCTGATATAAAAAGGATCTGAAAAAATAAAAAGGTAATTACTAAGTGTTGAGTCAATTTTAAATCCCTCTTCAGATAAAGAAAAAAGATCTCTATAAGGTGGCATGCCCCATTCAGATACAGATATTGAAATTTTAAAAATTAAAGCTAAGGGGATAAAGAAGAATAAAACAAGCCAAAAATAAGGGGTAAAAACAAACCAAAAATTTTGTTTTTTTAAGTACCTAATCATTAAAAAAGAATATTGATGAGTCATTGAATTTAAATTCAACTTTATCATCCCACTTAATTTGTAGATTATCTGAAACTAAACTATTTTGCATAAATGAGTAAAATTGAATTCCATTTACTTCAATCAAGTATTTAGTATAACTACCTAGATAAGCTACCTCTTTTACAATACCAACATTTGAGTTATCAGATTGATTTTCAATTTTTTTAATATTAATTTTTTCAGGCCTTATTAAACATTTATTAAAATTTTTATTATTATTAATATTTTTAATTTCGTAATTTAACTCTATAATTATTATTTGATTATCTTTGTTTAGAATATGAAATATATTTGCTGTACCTATAAAATTTGCAATATATGTATTCTTAGGTTTTTCATAAATTTCAACAGGGTTTCCAACTTGGAGGATTTCACCATTTTGCATAATAGCCATTCTGTCAGATAATGAAATTGCCTCCTCCTGGTCATGTGTAACAATAATAAATGTAATACCTAATTTATTCTGCAAGTTAACTAACTCGAATTGCGTTTGTATTCTTAGTTGTTTGTCTAGCGCAGCAAGTGGTTCATCTAATAAAAGTAATTTTGGTTTTTTAACTAAACACCTTGCTAATGCAACACGTTGTTGTTGGCCACCAGATATTTCATTCACTTTTCTTTCCTCTAGGCCATTTAACTCTAATAAATTTAAAATTTCATTTACACGATTATTGATTTCTTGCTTTGAAAAACTTTCCTCTTTTAGTCCAAATTTGATGTTATTAGTTACATTAAGATGAGGGAATAAAGCATAATTTTGAAACATTATATTTAGTGGTCTTATGTATGGAGGAAGGTTAGTAATATCATTTCCTTCAAGTAATATTTTTCCCTGATCAGGTTTTTCAAAACCAGCAATAATTCTTAAAAGGGTGGATTTTCCACAACCTGATGAACCAAGCAGACTAAATATTTCAGATTTTTCTATTTTTAGATTAACTCTATCTAATGCTAAGATATCACCAAATTTTTTAGTTACATCTATTATTTCTAAGAAAGAATTTGACATGAAAGTTAGTTTAAGGCGCAACTTGACACCAAGTTGCGCCTTAAAATTAATTTATTGAGTAGCTTTAAAGCTATTAAATACTCTTGAAGATATTCTGGACTTTTGAGGTGAGTCTGCGGTATCTGCAAATAGTTTAGTTAAAGTTTCCTCTGTAGGATAAATTGCTGGATCTGAGAGAATTTCAGGGTCTATCAGTCCTTCGGTTGTGTTGGCAACTAAATTAGGATTGGAGTACCAAACATAATTAGTAATTTCAGCAACAACTTCTGGTCTTAAAATATAGTCAATGAATTTATGAGCATTTTCTACATTTTTAGCATCTGCTGGTATTCCCATCATATCAAACCAAATAACAGTCCCCTCGTTAGGAATTGAATACCAAACTTCTTCAATTTCTTCATATGCTGCTATGAAAACATCACCTGACCAACCAATTGCTAAACATATTTCACCGTTGGCCAAATCATCTATGTATTGGGATGAGTCAAAGTACTTAATATATGGTCTAATTTGATTTAATAAGTCTAAAGCTTCTTGATTAGCTTTAGTATTTTCTGTGTTTGGATCATGACCTAGATAATTGAGTGCAATTTCTACAATCTCACTTGGTGCATCTAAAAAAGCAACACCGCAGTCCTCATATTTAGAAACTTCATTTACATCAAATATGATATCCCAGGACTCAACATCTCCACCTCTTTCTTCAACAGCGGCGACGTTATAACCAATACCAGTTGTTCCATACATGTAATTTACAGAGTAATCACCACCGGGGTCATGAGCATCTGTTTTTTCTAAAACACTTGGATCTAAATTTTTAAGATTTGGAATCATACTTTTATCTAGTTTTTGAAAAACTCCAGCTTTAATCTGATTTTCCATAAAAGATCCTGAGGGAACGACCAAGTCATAGCCACTTCCTCCAGCTAAAAGCTTAGCTTCTAAAACTTCATTAGAGTCAAAAACATCGTAAGTTACATCAATACCAGTTTCTTCCTCAAAGTTTGCAATGGTATCTTCTGCTATATAATCTGACCAATTATATATAAATAACTCTTCTTTAGCGCTTAAACTCATAGGAAGCATTAAGACTAAAAGAGTTGTTAGAAATTTATTCATATTACCTCTCCTCTTCATTTAAGTAGTAATAAAATAATATGATAGTTTTAGTTAAAAATCACAAATATTTTTGTATAGGTCTGGTCTTCGGTCTCTAAAATTACCCCAAGATTGGCGATATTTAGTTATCTCGGAAAAATTAAAATTTTTAAATACAAAACCTTCCTCTTCTTTATTCATTTCAATTTCAATATTACCAAAATGATTAGCAATAAAAGAACTGCCATAAAAAGTAACAGAAATTGAACCCTCTACCTCTGTGCCAATTCTATTAGATGCAATAACAGGAATTTGATTTGCAGCTGCATGTCCCCTCATAACATTTTGCCAGTGATCTTTTGAGTCTAATAAAGGGTCCTGAGGTTCAGAACCAATCGCAGTTGGAAATAATAAAATATCTGCACCAGATAAAGTCATTGACCTAGCACACTCTGGAAACCATTGATCCCAACATATTCCACAGCCAATATTTCCAAACTTAGTTTTAAAAACCTTAAAACCTGTATCTCCAGGTTCAAAGTAAAATTTTTCATTGTATCCAGGTCCTTCAGGTATATGAGACTTACGGTAAAGCTCACTTAATTTTCCATCAGAGTTAATTAAGACCAAAGAATTAAAAAAATTTCTATCTTTTTTCTCAAAGAAACTTACTGGTATTACCATATTGTGGCTTTTGCAAAAATTTGAGAATGTTTCAAATAATTTATTATTTGGAAATTCAATAGCATAATCAAAAAACTTTTCATCTTGTGTTGAACAAAAATACTCATTTTGAAATAACTCCTGTAAGAGAAGAATATTAACTTTTTGTTTTGATGCCTCACCAGCCAAATAAAGTGCTTTATTGATATTAGCTTCTTTGTCTTCTTTTATTGACTTAAATTGGGATACTGCAACGTTTACATTCATAATTTTGGAACATTCATGGTAATGCAGTGTAAATTTCCACCACCGTAATTAATATTTGCCGACTCTATCATTTCAATTTTTTTGTTATTAAATAATGATTTAAAGATATCATAGACCTCCTCATCTTCTTTTACATTAAATTTTGGAATGAATATTGTATTTTTAGTAGAATAGAAATTTATATATGATGCAACGAGTTTTTTATTATGTATAATTTTATTTGAAGGTAGTGGTATCTCAATAATTTTTAAATTATTTACTGTCAATGATAACTTACTATTTAAAATTAAATTAGCTTCAGTTAGAGATTTATAATCAAATGTCGTTTGGTCATTACTTTTTGCAATAAGATATCTCTGATCGCCTATTGGACAAAAAATATTATCTATATGGCCATCAGTATCATCACCCTCCAGCCCCGTTGGAAGCCAAATTATCGAGTTCAAATCAAATAATGTTGTAAGTTTTTCCTCAATAATATTTTTTTTGGGGTTGTACCTATTTGGATTCAAAAGCACGCTTTCAGTTGTAAATAAATTACTATTTTCATCATAAGTTATAGCGCCACCTTCTAATGTTAAATCAATTTTTTTAATTGGGATCTTAAATTGACTTGAAATAAATTCTGATAACTTATTATCATTTTCATAATTAGGGTATTTACCATAACCATTAAAATTAAAAGAATAACTCTCTAATCTTCCATTATTTTTATAAAAAATTGGTGCAACATCTCTCATCCAGGAGTCATCTAAATTGGTTTGAGTGATATTAATTTTTGAATTTGATATAATTTGTAGGCATTCCTTGAAGTCAGAAGAATTACAATAAATTTCAACCTGTTCATCATCTGAAATTTGATTTGCAAAATTAGCTATTTCTAACCTAGCATCTTCAATAACAGACCCGTATAAATCTTTATTACATGGCCAAGCAATAAGGCACTTCTCATGGTCCTTCCACTCAGGAATTAATTTCATCTTGTAATTTTATACAAATTTAACCAGAATTATTCTAAATTCTTAAAAATGATCTTTAATAAAATTCATTGGCTTGGTGTAGGCTTATCTTCTCCACCAGGGGTATTATATCTTCATGAAAAAGGACATGATCTAGAGGTATGGAATCGATCTGTTGATAAAGCCAGTAAACTTTTAAATAATAGATTAACAATTAATCATCTTAACTTTGATGATTTAAAAAAAAATTTGAAAGCTAACGACATTATAGTTTCAATGTTACCAGCTAGCATGCACTATGATGTAGCTAAATTTGCAATTTATAAGAAATGTCATTTAATCACATCTAGTTACTTTGATAACAAGTATGCTGAATTAGAGACTCAATTCATAAAAAATAATTGTCTTTTTTTAAACGAAACTGGATTAGACCCAGGGATAGATCATCTTTTATCACACAAACTATTTCATCAATTTAAAAAAAGTATCTCACCTAAATTGGTTGATGAAATATCAATATTAAGTATGTGCGGTGGATTCCCTCATATTCCTAATAAATTTAAGTACAAGTTTAGTTGGTCCCCACTAGGTGTTTTAAAAGCATTGAATACACCTTGTAAATTTATAAAAAACTATAAAGAAGAGACATCAGATAAAGCATTTAGACAAATATCTAAAATGAATTTTAATGGAGAGGAATTTGAAATTTACCCAAATAGGGACTCTACCCCGTATTTAAAAGAGTATTTATCAAAAGAGTATATTGATAAAGTTAAAAACTTTCAAAGAGGTACTATTAGATTAAAAGGATGGTCTAAAGAATGGAATAAAATTTTTTTGAAGTTAGATGAAAACTCTAATTTAGAAAAAGTATCCTCAGAGCTGTGGGACAAAAATAAATATCAAACTAATGAAAAAGATAGAATACTTCTATTTGTTAGATTTTTTGCAAAATATCAAAATAAAATTGTTTTTGATAAAACACTTTATATTGATGAGTCGAGAAATATAGAAAACTCTGCTATGTCTCAATGTGTCTCTTTAACAATGGTGTCTGTAATAGAGTGTTTAATCAAAAATAATCCAAAACCAGGTATAAGTAGAATATTTAATGAAATTTACAGGGTCGATTTTATTTTAGATAAATTAAATAACTTTGGTATTAAAATAAAAGAAACATGAATATTTGTATACTTAAAGAGTCGAGGAAAAATGAATTTAGAGTACCCTTAGTACCTAAAGATATTAAGGAACTCATAAAGAATAATTCTAAATTAAAATTCTTTATAGAACCCTCTAATCAAAGGATAATAAAAGATAGACAATATTTTTCTGTTGGTTGTAAAAAATATAATTCACAAAAGATTGATTTATTTTTATCAATCAAAGAGATTAATTTTTCTAAAATAAAAAAAAATCAAAATTACATGATGTTTTCTCACACAGTTAAAGGTCAAAAAAATAATATGCCATTGCTAAAGAAAATACTCAAAAATAATTGCTCTCTAATAGACTATGAGCTTTTAAGAAATACTAATGGTTTAAGAAGTATAGGCTTTGGTTGGCATGCTGGAATTATGGGTGCCTATCTAACCCTTAGTAAATTTTTGAAAATAAAAAAAAATGAAAATGTAAACTTCACGATAAAAGAAATAATTAGGTCTTTTAAAAATAAAGATTTTGGTAATACTAGAATTCTTATCACAGGTAATGGATTAGTATCAAAAGGGGCTCAATTTTTCCTTAATAGGATTGGAATAAAAAGAAATAAAAAAATTAATAAATCCTATTTTAATGTCTTAGAACCAAAAGATTACTATCAAAGAATTGATAAAAAATTTTCTGATAGAGATCTTATTCTTCGTAAAGGTTCTTATAGGTCGAATTTCAAGCAGTATATTGGAAAATACGATATTTTGATTTCTTGCCATTATTGGGATGAGAAATTTCCAAAACTATTCACTAGTAAAGACATAGACAATGGTTTTTTCAAAATCATAGGAGATATAACATGTGATATCAATGGATCTATTCCAACGACAATAAAAACAACCTCTTTGAAATCTCCTTACTATAAATACAAGGGAGTGGATGTTATGGCAGTAGACAACCTACCTAGTGCTTTACCTTTAGAGTCATCTACTCATTTTAGTAATAAGTTAAAAAAACATTTACCAAAAATTTTAAATTCGATAAATAACGATAGTGTAGAGAGTTACTTCATATCTAAAAAAGGTTTTTTAAATTATCGTTATTTAAATTTAATTAACTACCTAATTTAAAATTAAATAAATACCAGTTGAAATAAGTAATATAGCAAAAAAGTATTCAAATATTTTTTTTAACAAAGTATTTGATATAAGATTTTTAATTAAACTTCCAAATAAAGCCCATAAACTAATACAAGGAAAACTTACTAACGAAGACATTAAACCTGTAAATATAACAGCTACCCATAATTCTTCTTCTAGTGGCATAAAGCCAGATGCAACAGTTATAGCTATCGTCCATGCTTTTGGATTAATCCACTGAAATAAAGCTGCTTCATATATTTTTAACGGTCTTCCTCTTTCTTTTTTATAATCTTTAATTGAACCAATCATTTTATAAGCCAAATAAATGAGGTAAAAAAAACACATCCATTTTAAAACAATTTGAAACTGGGGATTTTGAATTAAAATAAAACCTAATCCTGTACAAATTAAAGAAACTTGCAATGCATGACCGAGAGATATACCAGATATGTGTGGTAAAGATCTTTTAAAACCAAATTTTAGACCTGAAATTGTAAGCATGGCGTTATTCGGCCCAGGAGTTATAAACATAACTGTGTAGTAAGATACAATTGCAATGATTAATGCCGCGTCGATCAAAAAGTTAATTTTTTATTGTAAATTTATAATTTTCCAAAATAACATGTATTGGCACTCCTGTTGAAAGCTCAACAGAATTAATATTACTGGAGTCATAAATATTCATTACAATTAGTAAGGCCCTTAAAGAATTTCCATGTGCTGCTATCAATATATTATTGTTATCAGCGCTCTGGATGGCAGGGTTAATTGACTCTTCAAAATATATTTTTACTCTTCTAACTACATCCTCCAAACTCTCTCCATTAGGAGGTTGATCTGAATAACCTCTTCTCCATTTGTGAACTTGCTCTTCTCCAAATTTTTCAGCCGTTTCTTTTTTATTTAGACCGGTAAGATCACCATAATCTCTCTCATTTAAGTTAATATCTGTTATTATCTTTCCCTCTCCGTATAAATGATCCCATTGATCAAGTTTTTTGAGAATTATTTTAGCTGTTTCTTGCGCTCTTTTTAACTCACTTGTGAATACAATATCGAATTTAATATTTAAATTTTTGAAATTTTGCCCAGCTTTGTTTGCTTCGTCTATACCTTGCTCAGATAATTCAATATTTTTGAAGCCAGTAAAAAGATTTAATTTATTCCACTCACTTTGCCCATGACGAATTAATAAAATATTTTTCATTTAATTTGATATATATTATTAATCATACATGGTCAAATTTCGTATTGAAAAAGATAGCTTAGGGGAAATCAAAGTTGATAGCTCAAAACTATGGGGGGCACAAACACAAAGGTCAATAGAAAACTTTCAAATAGGTATTGGTAAATTTCATTTTCAGAATATTTTTATAGAAGCTCTAGCTTTACAAAAAAAATCATGTGCTTTAGCAAATTCAGAATTTAAATTATTATCAAAAAATCATACAAAAATTGTTGGAAAAGTTTGTGATTTAATTATTTCAGGAAAATTAAATGATCATTTCCCTCTTGTTGTATGGCAAACTGGATCAGGGACCCAAATCAATATGAACCTGAATGAAGTTATTGCTAATAAAAGTAATCAATTATTAGGAAAAAAACTACCAACTAACAATCCTCTTCACCCAAATGATGATATAAATAAATCGCAATCTTCAAATGATAGTATTCCTACTGCAATGCATATTGCTACAGTATTATCAATACACAGACATTTATTTCCAGAAATAGTATCTTTTAAAAAATCTTTAAAAAAGAAAATTTCTGAATTCAAAGGTATTATAAAAATTGGTAGAACACATACTCAAGATGCAACACCGATAAAAATTTCAAATGAATTTTTAGCTTTCTATGATCAAATTTCTTATGCTGAAAGTGTAATTAAGAAAAGTTTAAATAAGCTATATGAACTAGCTCAAGGGGGTACAGCCGTGGGCTCAGGTATAAATGCACCTTATAGTTTTTCCAAAACATTTATTAAATATTTAAAACAAGAAACAAAGCTTCCATTCAAATCTGCTCCCAATAAGTATGAGTCTCTTGCATCTCATGATGTATTTATTGAGGTTGTGTCAGGGGTTGAAATTTTAACTAGTGCGTTATTTAAAATGGCAAATGATATCAGAGTATTAGCCTCTGGACCAAGAAGTGGGATTTCTGAAATAATCCTTCCAGCTAATGAACCCGGCTCATCTATTATGCCTGGAAAAATTAATCCTACTCAGTGTGAAGCCTTATCAATGGTATGCGCACATGTAATTGGTCTACGAAATTCTATAACATTTGCGTGTACCCAAGGCCATTTCCAATTGAATGTATATAATCCATTAATTATTCATAATACTCTTGATGCTATTCGTTTAATCGGTGAAGCAATGGCCTCGTTTAGAGCAAATTGTTTGAAAGGATTAAAAATTAATAAAAAAAGAATAAATGAGCTACTAAATCGTTCTTTAATGTTAGTGACTCCCTTAACAAAAATAATTGGCTATGATCTTGCATCAAAAGTTGCACTAAATGCTTACAATAAAAATATTTCACTAATGCAATCTTGTTTAGAATTAACAGATTTATCTGAAAAAGATTTTAAAAAATATACTGATCCAAAGAAAATGGTTTAGTTAATTTTATGTATCTTATAATTTTCTTCTGATTTAAATAACTCTTTGAGTAAGTTATTTGTAATAAAGTGCCCTGTTTTAAAACCTTTGTAGGTTCCAATGATAGGATAGCCAGACAAGTAGAGATCTCCCACTACATCTAAAACTTTATGGCGCATTAATTCATTCTCATATCTTAATCCATCTTTATTAAGTGGTTTCTTGTCTTTAATAACTATGGCGTTATCAAGTGAACCACCTTTAATTAAATTTTGAGATTTAAGATATTCTATTTCTTGAAAAAAACCAAAAGTTCTTGCTTTTGAAATAGACTCAATATAATTACCATTTAAATTTCTAATCTTAATGTCTTGATCTTCATACTTTCCATCAAAACTAGACTCTAAGTTTATATTTAAACCTTCATCTATTGGTGAGTTTGGAAATAATTCAGCATATCCATAATTACACAAGAATTTTACAGGCTTGGTTATTTCCAAAATATTCTGTTCGGAGTCCTGCTCTTTTAATCCTTTTTTTAATATGTTTTCAACATAGACTTTAGAACTACCATCAAGAATGGGCACCTCAATATTGTCAATTAAAACTTCACAATTGTTAATATGAAGACCAGCAAGTGCACTTAATAAGTGCTCAACTGTCTTAACTTCAGTTCCATTTGAGGCAATGTTAGTTGAGAATTTTGTGGATACTACACTATTCCATTTTGCAGGAATAATAACAGACTTATCAGTTCTATTAAAAAAGATACCAGAGTTTAGCGGAGCTGGATTAAGAGTTATATTCGTTTTAACACCAGTATGTAGACCAATTCCATTTAATGTGATAGATTCTCTAAGAGTATAACTTTTCATCTTCATTATATTAAGAAAATACCCAAAAAAGTATTACTTTTTAATTGTAAAACTATGTATTTATGAGATTTACTGATTGGAGCCTTTTCGAAGATATGATGGGGTATCTATATCCTCATTTGTCTCATTTTCATCAATAAGTTCAGAAATATCTGAAATTTCAGAAAATTCTTTATTTTCTGAGATTTGTTTAGCTTGATTTCCTTCTTCATCGACAACATCACTAAATAAAAATAGATTTGGATCTGTCTTTGTTTTTTTTTGCTTTTGTTTTTTTTCTGAGCTTTTTTCATTGGCTTTAGTTTTTTTTTTGTCAGAAGTCATTAGCTTAGAAAGCATACTAAAAAAACCTGTTTTTTTAGTCTCTTCAAGATTTCCATAATTAACACTATTTTCTTTTGTCTTTTCAATGATTTCCTCTTTATCTTCAATATTTTGATCAGTCTTATTAGTCAAATTAAATTCTTCATTTTCTGAAATATCTGGCTTTTCTTCAACTATACTTGAAGTATCTTCATTTGATTTAAAATAAGGGTCATCAGAGTTTACATCTTCATCAATTTTATTTTGAATAGAACTAAAGCCTGAATGATTTTCAGACTCAGGATAATAAAGAATTTTTTTTCCTGAAGCTTCTATACCAGTGGCAAAAATACTAATTTTTAATTTACCATGAAGTGTTTCATCAATCAAAGAACCAAAAATTATATTAGCATCAGGGTTAACACTTTGTCTTATAATGTTGGCAGCATGATCCACTTCTAATAAAGTCATGTCACTTCCTCCAGAGATATTCACAATAACTCCTTTCGCAGTATTCATATCTATATTTTCAATTAATGGATTAGTTAAGGCTAAATTAGATGCTTCTGCTGCTTTGTTATCACCCTCAGCAATAGCAGTGCCCATCATCGCAAATCCCATTTCTTTTATAATAGTTCTCACATCTGCAAAGTCTAAATTAATAAGTCCAGGTTGTGTAATTAAATCAGTTAATCCTTTTACTCCATCAAATAAAACATTATCTGCTTTTTTAAATGCTTCGGCAAAAGAAGTTTGTTCATTAGATACCTTAAATAGATTTTGGTTTGGTATAATCAATAATGTATCAACAAAATTTTTAACCTCTTCTAATCCTTGCAATGCTAAATTCATTCTCTTAGTGCCTTCAAAGTTAAATGGAGTTGAGACTATTGCAACAGTTACGATACCTAGTTTTTTTGCAATACTAGCAATTACTGGTAGAGCACCTGTTCCTGTACCTCCACCTAAACCAGCAGTTAAAAATAACATATTAGTATTTCTTAATTCTTCTGATATCAAATCAATACTCTCTTCAGCTGCGTCTTTTCCAATAATTGGATCTGCTCCAGCACCTAAACCTTTAGTTTTTTCTAAACCTAATTGGATACGATTATAACAAAGAGAATTTTCAAGAGCTTGGGCATCCGTGTTAGCCACAATAAAATCAACGTTATTTAAATTTGATTGAATCATGTTGTTTACAGCGTTGCTACCAGCTCCTCCAATCCCCATGACTGTCAAAGATGGTTTTAAGTTTTTCTGATCAACTACTGGTTCTATATCTAGTGTCATTTTTTTCCCCGCAAATCAACCTATAGTAGGTCTACGAATCTTTTGTACCATATTTTATTTGAAAAAGAATCAATTTTTTTTATTAAATCAATATTTTCAGAACTTTGATTGGTCAGAATCCAATAACTGGAGTAAGTGGACATAATACTAGCATCGTTTAAAACTTTAGGGATACCGCATGTCTTTGGTGGTTCTAGAAATTGTATATCAAAACCAAATCTTGCTCGGAAGTAATTATAAAAATTTGTTATTTTCGAGCCACCTCCAGTTAATACATACGAATAAAAACTATTATCTTTTGGTAAGGATTTTAAAACTAATTCAAAGGTTTCATCTAAACGATCTAATGTTATTTCCTTTAAATTATCGTGTCCTACGTTTTTTTTTTTGTTATCACCAAACTCTTCCCAAATGGGAATTTCAACTGTTGAATTTCTAGTATCAGATAAATCGATTGTAGAAATTTTAAGTTTTTCAGCAAAATCAAAACTTATGT
>CABXXO010000029.1 GCA_902516235.1 uncultured Alphaproteobacteria bacterium | reverse complement strand
AAAGGTTTAATTGCAACTAGCATCCCCATGGTTGAGCAGTTTGGATTAGCTATGATATTTTTTTTTCTAAAATCTTTTAAGGCCTCTGGATTGACTTCAGCAACCACTAATGGAACATCTGGGTCTGTTCGAAAGTGCGAAGTATTATCGATGACTATACATCCTTGTTTAGCTGCCTTAGGAGCAAACTCACTGGATACTTTTGCTCCAGGAGAAAAAATGGCTATGTCAGTATCTGCAAAATCATATTCGGCTAAATCAGCTACTACTACAGACTTGTTTTCTCCATAATCAATTGTACTTCCTTTAGAGCGGGATGAAGCTAAAGCGATTAAATCAGAGTATTGAATTTCTTTTTCATCGATTATATCTAAGACCTCTCTTCCAACATTTCCAGTCGCTCCGACAACAGCAATTTTAGGTTTTTTTGAAGAAGCCAAGTTAAATTCTTTCTATAATTAAATCACCCATTTTAGAGCAAGAAACAAGTGTTTGGTTTTCATCTGTGTAAATATCTCCTGTTCTATAACCCTCAGAGAGGATTTGTTGAACAGCATTTTCTACTTTATTAGATAATTCAGGTTTATTAAGGTTATATTTCAACATCATTGATAAACTTAAAATAGTAGCAATAGGGTTTGCTTTATCTTGGCCAGCAATATCTGGAGCACTTCCATGAACGGGTTCAAAAAGACCATGTCTTTTTCCATTTTTTTCTGCACCCAATGATGCTGATGGTAACATTCCCAGTGACCCAGTTAACATGGCAGCACAGTCACTAAGAAGATCACCAAAAAGGTTATCTGTAACTATTACATCAAATTGTTTTGGGTTTCTAACTAACTGCATTGCACAGTTATCGGCTAACATATTTTCTAGGGTAATATCAGAAAAGTCTTTATGAGTCTCTTTAACAACCTCTCTCCAAAGAACACCTGTTTCCATAACATTAGCCTTTTCAACAGAAGTAACTTTATTATTTCTTTTACTAGCTAAATCAAAGGCGACTCTTGCAATTCTATCAATTTCGTAGTCATGGTAAACTTGTGTATCGATCGCTTTTTTACCATTTGATGTATCCTCAATTCCTCGAGGTTGACCGAAATATACACCCCCAGTTAATTCTCTTACTATCATTATATCTAAATTATTAACTACATCATTTTTTAAAGTTGAAGCATCAACAAGTGCATCAAAAACAAGGGCGGGTCTCAAATTTGCAAAAAGTTCTAACTCTTTCCTCAAACCTAATAGTCCGGCTTCAGGTCTCTTTGATCTTTCTACATCATCCCACTTAGATCCACCAACTGCTCCCAATAAGATAGCTTCAGAGTTTTTTGCTTTTTCTAAGACAGCCTCTGTTAAAGGCTCACCGTTGACATCATAAGAGGCCCCTCCAACTAAATCTTTTTCATAATTGGCATCAAGACCTTGTTCATTTAATTTTTCAATAACTCGGATTGTTTGATCTGCAACTTCCACACCTATCCCGTCACCAGGTAAAACTAGAATTTTAGAGCTCATTTAATTGTCCTTAAATAACCAAGGTTTTTTATTTTTTTTGTCTTCTTCATAGGCGCTAATTTTGTCTTGATATCCAAGAGTTATACCTATGTCATCTAATCCCTGCAAAAGTCTATCTTTTCTAAACTCTTCAATTTCAAAATTAATTGAATGATTGCCAGCTTTAACAGTTTGCTCCGGGAGATCGATGCTGAACTCTATTTGATTTGTAGCTGCCATCATTAATTGATCAAGTTGATCAGGACTGACGACAATCGGTAAAATTCCATTTTGAAAGCAATTATTATAAAAAATATCAGCAAAACTTGTTGAAATTACACACTTAATTCCAAAATCTTTAAGAGACCAAGGAGCGTGTTCTCGACTAGAACCACATCCAAAATTATCTCCTGCTACTAATATTTTAGATTGATCAAAAGGCGATGTATTTAATACGAAATCCTTTATTAGATTTCCATCATTATCATATCTCATCTCATAAAATAAGCTAACCCCAAGACCAGTTCTTTTTATAGTCTTAAGAAATTGCTTCGGGATGATCATGTCTGTATCAATATTTACTATTGGTAAAGGGGCTGCGATCCCTTTTAAAGAATTAAACTTATCCATCTTAAGTGAAATCTCTTATATCTGAAATGTTCCCAGTAATGGCGGAAGCTGCCGCAAGTTCTGGGCTCATTAAATGAGTTCTTCCACCTCGACCTTGTCGACCTTCAAAATTTCTATTTGAAGTTGAGGCACATCTTTCGCCAGGTTTTAATTGATCAGGATTCATACCGAGGCACATAGAGCATCCAGCCTCTCTCCATTCAAAGCCAGCATCTTTTAAAATTATATCTATTCCCTCTTCTTCTGCTTGCTTTTTAACCAAACCTGATCCTGGGACTATCATAGCTTGAACATGTGAAGCGATTTTTTTATCCTTAACAATAGAAGCAACTTTTCTAAGGTCTTCAATTCGACCATTGGTACAAGAGCCAATGAATATTTTATCTAATTTTATATCTGTTATTTTTGTTCCAGGTTTAAGACCCATGTATTCAAGGGATCTCTCAATACTTTTCTTTTTATTTTCTGTTTGAGCACTACTTGGGTTTGGTACCAATCCTTTTACAGATACAACATCTTCAGGGCTAGTGCCCCACGTCACCATTGGGTCAATCTCGGAGCTATCAATAACAATTTCATGATCATAGTTAGCATCATTATCTGATGGGAGAGACGACCAGTATTTCAATGCTTGATCCCAATGATCAGCACCAGGTGCATAAGGTCTTCCTTGAATATAGTTGAAAGTTGTTTGATCAGGGCTGATTAAACCAGCACGTGCTCCGGCTTCAATACTCATATTACATATAGTCATTCTTCCCTCCATAGAAAGTCCCATAATAGAGGATCCGGCATATTCGATTACATGTCCAGTTCCACCCGCTGTTCCAATCTTTCCAATTATATATAGGATTAAATCCTTCGAATTGACGCCAAAAGGAAGGTCGCCATTTACTGATATTCTCATGTTTTTAGCGGGGTTTTGAACTATTGTTTGTGTAGCTAATACGTGTTCTACTTCACTTGTGCCAATACCAAAAGCGAGTGCCCCAAATGCTCCATGGGTAGAGGTGTGGCTATCCCCACAGACTATTGTCATTCCAGGTTGGGTAATCCCTTGCTCTGGTCCGATTATATGTACAATACCCTGTCTCTGATCCATTAAATCAAAATATTGAATTCCATGTTCTTTGGTATTTTTTGCTAAAGTTTCAACTTGTATTTTGCTTTGTGGATCCTCAATATTTTGTCTATTTATTGTAGGAACATTATGGTCTGCAACAGCTATGGTTGCTTCTGGTCGATGCACAGGACGATTAGAGATTTTTAATCCTTCAAAGGCTTGGGGACTGGTTACTTCATGAACTAAATGACGATCAATATATAAAAGACTTGTTCCATCTTCTCTTTGACCGACGAGATGCTCAGACCAAATTTTATCAAAAAGTGTTTTTGGGCCTTGGTTGCTCAAGATATTACTTAACTTAGCTTTTAGTTTCAGCCTCTTCTGCTTTTTTTTCAGCAGGTATCTCTTCTTTTGGCTCCTCTTTAGCTTTAGAGTCTTCTTGAGGAGATGCTTCCTCTGTTTTGGTTTCTTTAGCAACTTCTACAGGTGCCTCTTCAGTTACAGGAGTTTCAGGTTTTTTTTCTTCAATCTGTTCCTCTATAACTTCTTTGACGTCTTGTATTGAGGATACATATTGTTTATCATCATATGCTCGACCATCTGTTCTCTCAGCTATTCTTGCTTTTTTACCAGATAAGCCTCTGAGGTAATATAATTTTGCTCTTCTAACATCTCCAACTTTGATACGTTCAATTGAGTCAATAACGTTACTGTAAAGTGGAAAAACTCTTTCTACGCCCTCACCACTAGAAATTTTTCTAACAGTGAAAGATGAGTTAAGGCCATTATTTTTTTTACCGATACATACGCCTTGGAATGCCTGAACTCTTTCTTTGTTTCCCTCTTTAATTTTTACATTAACTTTTACTGTGTCACCGGGTGCGAAATCTGAAACTTTTGAGCTTTTTAAAATTTGCTGTATTTGTGATTGTTCGTAATTTTTAATTATTTCATTCATTGTGTGCTCCATCCAATACTAATTTGTGGGTGGTATTAGAGCGCCATATTCTAATCATTTTTGTTTTTTTTTAAATACTTTTTAAATAAATCTGGCCTGTTTTTTTCAGTATTTTCCTTTGAATTCTTGTGTTTCCATAAATCTATATCCGCATGATTACCACTTAAAAGAACAGTTGGGACTTCTATGTCTGTATGGTCAGGAGCTACCCATGGGTTTGGTCTTGTATATTGATCGTGTTCAACTAGTTCATTTTGAAAAGACTCATTAGAGTGAGTGTCTTCGTTACCTAAGACACCAGGTTGTAATCTCATAAATGCCTCAATAAACAATAACGATGCCACTTCACCTCCATTTAAAATGACATCACTTACTGAGATCTCTTGGAATTCATAATAGTCAATCACTCTTTGGTCTATTCCCTCATATCTACCATTTAATAAAATAAAATTTTGATTTGACTTATTTTGAATTAAATCAATTTGAGAAAAATTTTTGCCTTTTGCAGAAAAACAAATCTTTGTAAAGGTATCAAGCTCGTACTTATTAAAGTTTGCCTCAATAGCTTTAGAA
The DNA here is from genome assembly GCA_902516235.1 of uncultured Alphaproteobacteria bacterium. GTDB lineage: Bacteria > Pseudomonadota > Alphaproteobacteria > HIMB59 > HIMB59 > HIMB59. Next base: position 8,081 of record CABXXO010000029.1, on the reverse strand, counting down.
ATTATATCTGGTCTTAAAATCATCCCTGCGCCGCCACTAAATGGTTTATCATCTACAGAGTTAGCAGACAGATCACTATAGTCTCTTATATTGATAGTATTGATTTTAAAATGATTTTTTAAAAGAGCCTTGCCTAGCAAACCATGTTGTAAAATACCAGGGAAAGCCTCTGGGAATAAAGTGAGGATATTAAATGTGATCATTAATTTTTAATTGTGATTTTTTTATCTTTGATGTTTACCAAAGGAAAGTTTTGTTCAGTGAATCTAAAAAATTCTTTTTTCATGCTCTTCGTAAAATATATTTCCAGTAAGTCTCCTGCTCCAAAATTCACGACTGAAGATACTTCGCCTACTTTCTGGTCTTTATTATCCATTACATCTAATCCCTCTAAATCATGAAAGTAATATTCATTACCTTTTACAGGTGATAATTGTTCTTTTTTTAAAAAAATTTTTTCATTAACAAACTTTTCAATATCCGTCCGATTGTTTATCTCATTGATTGTTATAAGTGGGCTTTTTTTATCGAAGGAGACGAGTTTTAATTCAATAATTTTTTCGTTGTCTAAATAAAATTCTTTAAACTGATTTACATCACGATCATCATTTAAAAAACTGTGAAACCTTAGCAGACCCTTAGTTCCTTTAGGTCTGCCAATTACGCCAACTTGAATGAAATTTATGTTAAAGGAAGTCACAAGAAAATTATTCTTTAGGTTCCTCTTTATTATCGTCAGTTTTGTCTTCAGCAGCCTCGGTTGAAACCTCCTCTGCTTTAGGTTCTTCCACTACAGGGGCTTCTTCTTTCTTCTGCTCAGGCTCTGGTGTTTCTTCTGATTTTACCTCTTGTTCAGCTGGTTTTTCAGTTACAGCTTCTTCAACAGGAGGTTGCTCATCTGCAGTGGATGTCTCTTCAGCAGGTTTTTCTGCTTCTACTTTTGACGCTTCTTCAGCAGTTTTTGCATCCTCAGCTGCTTTTAATGCCGCTTCCTCTTTAGACTTAACTCTTTCCTGAGCTTTTGCCTTCGGTAAATGTTTTTTCGTCTTCTCAGTTATTTTTGGGGCTTCCATCATTCCTAATTCACAGAGAATTTTTTGAACTCTTTCTGTTGGTAATGCTCCTACTTTTAACCAGTGCTCAGCTCTTTCTTTGCTTAGCATAACTCTTTCTTTGTGGTCCTTCGGCACCATTGGATTAAAGTTTCCTATTTTTTCAATGAAATTACCATCTCTAGGTGCTCTTTCATCAGCCACCACTATTCTGTAAAAAGGTCTTTTCTTTGAACCCCCTCTTGCTAATCTTATTTTAGTCGCCATGATCTCTCCCTTCTATATTTAATCAATCGTTGGCATTTGGTTTCCGCCTAATAAACTTTTAATTTTATTTGCAAAACCCGGTTTTTGAGCTTGTTTCATAAGTTTTTTAGTTTGCTCAAATTGTTTGAGAAGCCTATTGACTTCATGTACTTGTCTTCCAGACCCAGTTGCTATTCTTCTTTTTCTTGAAGCTTTTAGTAAGTCGGGGTCAACTCTTTCATCTTTAGTCATTGAACAAATAATTGCTATTTGATGATCAATAACTTTTTCGTCAAAATCTCCACTTTCCATCATATTTTTAATTTTGCTTACACCTGGCATATGTGACATCAGTCCAGACATGCCTCCCATTTTTTTCATTTGTGAAAATTGCTTTAAAAGATCGTTCATATTAAATTTCCCACTCAACATCTGGGACTGCAGACTTTCCATTTCTTTTTCATCAAAGTCTTTCTGTGCCTTTTCAACAAGTGATACAACGTCTCCCATGCCAAGTATTCTTGAAGCAATTCTTCCTGGGTGGAAAACTTCAAAGTCTTCAATGTTTTCACCAGATCCAAAGAAACGAATAGGCAAACCTGTTTGATATTTTGCTGAGAGCGCAACTCCTCCTCTTGGGTCTGCATCCAGTCTTGTTAAGATAAATCCTGTAAGAGGGGCAGTGGAGTTAAAAGACTCTACAACATTTAAAGCTTGCTGACCAATCATAGAATCTAATACAAGTAAGTTTTCTTGTGGTTTTGCAATATCGTGAATAGTTTTTAGTTCTAAAAGTAATTCCTCGTCTGTACTGATACGGCCAGAGGTATCGATTATAAGAATATCTGACAAAAGTTTGTTACTTTGTTCAATTGCATTATTGACAATATCTTTTATGTTTTGGTTAACTGGTTCAATAAATTGAATATTATTTTTCTGAGATAAAATACGTAGTTGTTCAATCGCTGCGGGTCTTCTTAAGTCTGTTGATACTAGTGCTACAGATTTATTGAGAGAATTTTGACAGTAATATGCAAGCTTTGCAATCGATGTTGTTTTACCTGCACCCTGCAAACCACACATTAAAAAGATTGAGGGTTTATTTTTAAAATTTAGATCACTGCTTTGTGTGCCAAGAATTTCTGTAAGCTCATCACTAACAATTTTAATAATTTGTTGTCCTGGCTGAACATTTTCAATTACCTTTTGGCCAAGTGCTTTGTCTTGAATTTTTTTAATTAAATCTTTAGAGACTCTTAGAGAAACATCTGCTTCTAATAGAGCTACTCTCACCTCACGCAAAGTTAACTCTAAATCTTTTTCAGTAATAGCTCCTTTATTTGAGAGGCCTTGAAAAATTCCAGTTATTTTATTTGTTATATTTTCTAGCATCTAAAAAACAAAAAAAATCGGCGAATGATACTCATCGGCCGACTAATTTTTTCTTTATTAATTAAAGTTTTTATATCACTATAGCGGGTCTATGAAAATACCTTTTATGAAAGCTCATGGGGCAGGAAATGACTTTGTAATAATAGATAAAAACGTTGATTTAATAAGAAAATCAAAAAAAATTATTAAAAAATTATGTGACAGACGATTTGGCATAGGCTGTGATCAATTGATTTTATTAAAAAAAGTTGGAGCGTACCATCAAGTTGCTTTTTATAATTCAGATGGCTCACTTGGAAAAAATTGTGGAAATGGACTGCGTTGTGTCTATCAATTTTTAATTGAAGAAAAGAAAATCAAAAACGTAATTATCAAAAGTCATAAATTTATCCATCATGGTAAAAAAACTGAAGAAGAATACAAAATCAATGTTGGAGAAGTAACTTTAGATTGGCAGAAAATACCCTTATCAAAAAAAATGGACACCCAAGATATTCATATTAAAGGTATTAAAATACCTGGATTAGTAAAAATAATGACAGCAAATATTGGCAATCCCCATTGTGTGGTGTTAGTTAAAAATTTAATATCAATTAAATTAAATCATCTAGGACCTTTGCTTGTAAAAAATAAAATTTTCCCTGATGAGGCAAATATTACTTTTGCTCAGGTACTCAATAAATCTAAAATTAAAGTATTATTTTGGGAAAGGGGTGGCGGGCATACTCTTGCCTGTGGTTCAGGAATGTGTGCGACAGCATTTGTTTTAAACTATAACAATATTGTATCCTCTAAAATTGTGGTAATTACAGAACAATCAAAGTTAAAAACAGAAATTCAAGATAAGATGGTATATCTTCAAGGTCCAGCTGAATTAGTTTATAAATCAACTATTAATATATAAATGTCTACGGTAGTTAATTTTGGATGTCGGCTAAATAATTTTGAAGGAAAGAAAATTGAGGAATTACTATCTAATAACAATGAAAATATAATTGTTATAAATTCATGTGCAGTTACAAATGAAACTGAAAGACAAGTAAGACAAACTATTAGAAGAATTAAAAAAGAAAATCCTAATAAAAAAATTGTAATGACAGGGTGTGCCGCTCAAATATCACCTGATAAATATTCATCAATGACTGAAGTTGATAAAGTTATTGATAATATCAGTAAACTAAAATCAGAAACCTGGATATCTTTGTCTAATGAAGAGTCCAAAATTGATTTTAAAGAGGACATCTTTGATTCACCTCAAGACATCCGCCCATCTTTAGATACAAACAATCTTAGCATCAGAGAAAGCCTTGTAATTCAACAAGGTTGTAATCATAGATGTACGTTTTGTATTATTCCTTTTGGAAGGGGTAATAATAGGAGCTTTGATCCTTTTTACTTAATTGACGAAGTTGAAAGAGTTGTCGAGAACGGAGTCAAAGAAATAGTTTTGACAGGAGTAGATATATCTGACTATGGGAGTGATTTTGAGCACCGATATAGCATGAGCAATTTAATTTTAGATATTTTAGATAAAACTGAATTACAACGTCTGCGTCTATCTTCAATAGACTGTGTAGAGATTGATGAACAATTTGATGAAGTATTGAAAGATCAAAGAGTGATGCCTCATCTTCACCTCAGTATTCAATCTGGTGATGACATGATACTTAAAAGAATGAAAAGAAGACATAACTCAAAAGATGTATTTGAATTTGTTGAGCATTGTAAAAAAATTAGAGAGGATGTTTCATTTGGCGCAGATATAATCGCTGGATTTCCTACAGAAACAGATGAAATGTTTGACAATACATACAGACTACTGAAAGAAAATGAAATATCTCACCTTCATATATTTCCTTTTTCTCCCAAAAATAATACCCCTGCATCAAGAATGCCTCAGGTTTCCAAATTAATTATTAAGAAAAGAGCAAAAAATTTAAGAGAACTAGGTGAGTTAATTTTAAAAAAAGTAAAATCTAAACTTTTCTTACCAAGAGAGGTTCTTATTGAGGAATTAAATTTAGGATTAGCTGTTGGATATGATCAAAACTATATCAAACATAAGGTTCCGTTAGTTGGCGTACCGGTTGGTGAAATTATAAGAGTTTAATGTTTTTTTTAAAAAAAATTTTTCAAAAAAAATTAAATGTTGATGAAATAGAAGATCTTTTATTTGAAAATGGTGTTGAGCCAAAATTTGCTGAATTAATAATTTCAAAAATAAAAGAAAATACATCAAAGGAAGAAGATATTAAAAAAGTTATTAAAAAAGAGCTACTAACAAAATTTGTAGAAAAAAAATTTGGCGGTTTTTCTCCTCAAAGTAAGAGCTTATATATAATTGCAGGTAATAACGGGTCAGGAAAAACAACATTCATCGGTAAATTTATAAATCTATTTCAAAAAAACGGCTTAAATCCTGCTGTTATTGCAGCAGATACATTCAGAGCAGCAGCTATAGATCAACTCGAGCATTTTACCAAAAAATTTGAAGTACCTATACATAAAGGTAATAATATGGAGGATCCATCAGCTGTTATTTTCCAAGGTATTGATAAAATGAAAGAAAATGATGTTGTGATAATTGATACATCTGGAAGACAACACAACAATAAAAATTTAATGGCAGAACTAAAAAAGATTTCAAATATAATTTCAAAGAAATCTGATCAATTTAATTTAATTCAAACTTTTTTGACTTTGGATGCTAATACCGGACTTGCATCCAAGCATATTATTGAGGGGTTTCGCGAATATATAACATTAGATGGAATTATTTTGAATAAGGTCGACTCTAATGCTAAATATGGAGCTCTTCTAACGATAATAAATGATTTTGATATACCAGTTGTATTTGAAGGTTACGGTGAAGGAATGAGCGACTTAAGAGAGTTTCAATTTGAAGAATATTTAGATAGACTCATATAATATGAAGCAGCTATTTGAATTTTTTCCCTTAATTGTTTTTTTTGCTGTTTACTATAAATCAGATAAAGATCTCTATTTAAGTATAGCTGCTGTAATAGTGGCTACATTTATTTCTCTCATAGCTATCTATTTCAAAGAAAGAAAAATTTCTACAATGATGTTAGTAAGCACAATAATCTTAGTTGTATTTGGTGGCTTGAGTATTTTTCTTAAAAATGAAATATTTTTTAAAATGAAACCCACAATCATAAATGGACTTTTTGCTATCGTTTTAATTGGAAGTACATTTATTAATAAACCTGTTTTAAAATTATTATTGAATTCTTCTTTAAAATTAACTGATGAGGGGTGGGGGCTAATGAACAAAATGTGGTCCAGCTTTTTTGTACTTCTGGCTGTTTTAAATGAAATCGTTTGGCGAACTCAAACAACTGATGTTTGGGTTAACTTTAAAGTCTTTGGTATTATGGGAATTACAATTATCTTTACTATAATTCAAATTCCGTTTCTAAAAAAATATTTTATAAATCAGCCTTAAGAGCTTCAATTCCCAATAGTTCTTTATCTTCTAGTGCCTCAAGAAAAGCACCCCCGGCAGTTGAGACAAAATAAAAGTCTTCAAATTTTTCTTTTGCCATATTGATGGCTAAGATTGTATCTCCACCACCAATAACAACATCAGCTTGAGCTTTAGCAAGAAGGTGAGATAGATTAATAGATCCCTTCGAAAATTTGTGGTCTTCAATCATTCCCATGGGGCCATTCCACAAAATAATATCACTTTTTTTAACAAGATTTTCTAAAACAATATGAGAAGAGTCAGCTATATCTAAAATTTTAAATTCAGTGTTTTTATCAAGTTCATTGACTAATACACTTTGATCTGTATCGAGCATTACATCAACTGGGAGATGGATTTTACAACCTGTTTGTTTTGCAGAGCTATAAATCATTTCAATCATTTGTTCAGCACCCTCTTCAATTAAAGAAGAACTGACATAAAACTTATTATATTTTAGAAAATTATTGGCCATTGCTCCTCCTATAAAAATATCTGAGCAAGAAGTCGTTAAAGACAAAAGTGTGTTTATTTTAGTTGAGATTTTTGAACCTCCAATTATAGCTAATTTTTTCTTTTGAGATTTTTTGATATCATTAATAGCACTAATTTCTTTTTCAAAATTAAAACCAGGTGAGGATAAAATATTTTTAGCCATTTGGTTTACTGATGAGTGAAGCCTATGGGATGCAGAGAATGCTTCATTAACATACAAATCTAGATTGTCAGTAATTGATTTACTAAAACTCAAATCATTTTTTATTTCACCTTCGAAAAATCTTATATTCTCTAAAAGAGTTGTGGTAGGCCTATTAAAATTGAATTGATCAAGGCCGTTTTCTAAAAAATTTGCATAGCTTATAAAATTTAATTTTAATTCTAAGATTTCCTGAAACTGATCAATTAGTTTTGAGAAAGAGTACTTGTCATCGAATTTTTCTTTTGGTCTTCCAAAATGCGATAGAAGAAGAATGTTGCATTGTTTATTTTTAATAAAATTGATGGTGTCCTTTGCCCTGTCTAATCTTGTTTTGTCAGTTATCTTAAAATTTTTATCAATAGGCACATTAAAATCGACTCTGATCCCAACATTTTGGATTTTTTCGAAATTGAGATTTTTAAGAGATTTCATATTTATTTACATTTTTTTAATCATTTTAGGCTAGATTACTACTACTATATATAGTATAAAACTAGCCATATAAGGAACTAAATAGGGTAGGTATATAAAAAATGTCTTGGAATAACCAGAAAGTAGAAGATCTTAAAAAGCTTTGGAATGAAGGGGTTGCTACAAGCCAGATTGGTGTGCAGCTTGGATTTACTAAGAATGCCGTTATTGGTAAGGCTTTTAGACTGGGCCTTGAGAGACGTCAAAACTCCAGAAAAAAATCAACTCAAAATCAACAATTTTCTTCTGTAACCATGTACAGGGAAACCAGTAATTCATCTTCCCAAATTACGGTAAGAAAAGAGCCTGTTCGAAAAAGGGAAAAATTTAGTTTTAAAAAGAGTATTGTTGGCACCGGTAACTTTAAATCTTGTCAATGGCCAATTGGTGATCCGCTTGAAGAGGGATTTCACTACTGTGGATGTCAAAATATTCCAACAAAACCGTATTGTATAGAGCATTACAAAAAAGCTTATAATGTTGATGAGAAATATTTAGACAGACTTTTAGATTTCTTACACGAAAAAAATTAATATCATTTTTCTTTGGCGCGCTTGGCAGGAATCGAACCTGCGACCCCCAGATTAGGAATCTGGTGCTCTATCCTACTGAGCTACAAGCGCCTTTGTTTGTGTACTTCATAATAATAATTCTTAAAATATAAAATATGAAGAAAAAAGCTGGAGAGTATCTATATAATGAGGCACTAAAATATTTGGGTAAATATCCAGCT
>CABXXO010000028.1 GCA_902516235.1 uncultured Alphaproteobacteria bacterium | reverse complement strand
TTGATTTAAATATAATATTATTTTCTTTAAAAATATTTTGTTCAAGTTCAAAAGAAACTTTTTTTAAAGATAAAACTTTGCTGTTAATAGTTAATTTATCCTCGAGTTTACATGATTGAATATAATCACATTCAATTTTTCTTACTAAGAAAAGTCGATTATAATTTTTTAATAGAGAAGTAAGTGAAAAACCCAATTGATTTATAAATTCAGTTCGAGCTCTCTCGATAAATTTTAAGTAATTTGCATAATAAACAACACCTCCAGAGTCAGTATCCTCATAATATATTTTTAAATTGAAATTATACATTAATTAGTTAAACCCAAAAAAATTATGTAAGTTATTGTTATTATTGCTATGCCAAATATAAGATACCTGAAGTCACCCATTTTATTTTTTTTAAAATTATATAATTTAAGATAGATTTAAACATACATAATATTAATAATATTTAATTTATAATATGATAATAAATTTAGAAAAGAAGCAAACACAGATTTGTGTTGATGAAGATATAAATAAATCAATTTTTGTATGTTCTCACGAAAGAAGTGGTGCTCATTTTTTAATGAATTCTATAGCAGCAAATTCTAATTATGATGTAAACCCATATTTGAATTTTGATTTAATTCCATTAGGAGATACAGTGAATTTTTTTTCTGCCTCACATGTAAAAAGTTTCATAGATGAAATAAGTAATATAAATCTAAAAAATAAAAAGTACGGTTTATCAAGTCTTATCAAAACTCATCACCCATCTTATATATTTGAGGATTTATTCAATAATCAAAATTTTTTTTTCTTTTACATCTACAGGGATCCTGTTGAAACTCTATTGTCGTTTTGGAAGTTTATTCATCATTGGAATTGGCATGAGGGACCAAAATTAGATACCCCCCTAAAATTTGTTAAGACAGAACCTGAGGGTCAAATGCAAAGATATCAGAAAAAATCATATATAAATATTTTTTTAAGATGGTTAAATCATGTATTAGAATGGGTAGAAGCATCTAACAAATTTAAAAATATTTATTTGGTGAGTTATAAGAAATTAAATTTAGATTTCAATTCAACAATTATTAAAATAATGCATTTACTTGAAATACCATTCAATAAAATTATAAAACCTTCAAAGAATAATTATATAAATACAATCCAATTAGAACTATCAAGTAACGACCGTAATGAATTTGTTAAATATATAGAAGAAAATTTATCTCTATTTCCAGAAATTAAAAAAATAATAAGGGATAATTGAATAAAACTTCAATTTTTTTAGTTAATAAATATTTTTTATATTTTTTGTCTTTTAAAATAGTAAATCATTTTATATTTTGACGAGATATTAGATTTATCTTTAATTACATTCACCAGTTCCCATCCTTCTTTTCCTCCTTTATTTAGCCAGTCATTTTCAGTCTTTAGTTCCTCGTCATCTAAAAATTGAGTATAAATTCTATATTCCCACTTAGTGGGAAGTTTTTTATCGAATACCGGGTTAATCATAAGTTATCATTTAATTGTAATTACTTTATAAAATAGTCTTAGAATCAATAAATCTTAAATAGTTGATTTAACAAAAATAATATAAAAAATAAAATACAAATACTAAATAATTATATTAAAAAAAAATATTAGGGTAAATTGAAAAGTTATTTTCAACAATAATTTATGTATAAATATAGAGTTTTATTTGAACACCTTCCTCTAACCATTATATGTGTTTGTTTAGTAATTTATTTTGATAATTTTAATTTAATTTTTTTAAGCTTATGTATTTTTTTTGGATATATAATCGATATAGATCATATATTTGACTATTTACTTTTTAAAAAAAAAGTTAAGATTGATTTCCAAGAATTTATATCTGGAAATTATTTCAAAGTTTCTAAGAGGATTTATCTTCCACTTCATTCTTATGAATTATCAATAATCTTATTATTTATATTTTTTATATTTAATGAAACTAATTTTATATTTGTATTCTTTGCACACATTCTTCATCTACTTCAAGACCAGATTACAAATAAAGTAAAACCATTATCATATTTTTTTACTTATAGAGCGCTTAACTCATTTAATGTTAATTGTGTTTGTAAATAAAATTTTATCTTTAAAACTATTTTACAACTATAAATAAATATCAATACAATTAATATTTATTTATATTATATGTGAACCAAATTGCTGAAATACACCATAGTATTAAAAAAATTTTGCCCAATTTATCAGCTTTTTTGAAATGTAAACTCATTTCATTGAATTGACTATCATTCTGATGGTCTCTATTTTTAGAAAATTCTTTTAATTTTTTTTGGTAAAAAAATTTATATACATTTATTGCACAGGTCCATCCTGTTAAAATATAGAAAATAGAACTAGATAAATTAGTCATAATTGCACTTTAAAGAAATTAAGAATTAATAAAATCAATAATTGGTTCTTATTGTAACGGATAAAAAAAAATAACATTTGATTTAGAATTAATCTTTGTATTGTCTACTATAATTTAGAGACTTTTAATTCATAAATTATTTTAATCGTCATAATATGTCAGGTAAAAACTCTATAAAATTGATAGACTGTCATTAGAGATAATAATGAATAAAAAACTCTCATTAGGTAGTTTGTATGGCCGTAATAAACGAATTCATAGTTAAATATTTTTAAAAATAAGTAATTTAAAAAGAAAATATTAACTGTTAGATATGAAAATCCAAACCTTAGTGCGGGAGCTTCCAAAAACCAGATTGATAATGAAAAAAACCATATAAAAAATAAGATATTTTGATGTTCAATTAATTGAATTACTTTTTTAGAGGTTTTTTTTTCAATATATCTATAAAAAATAAAATAAAAAATAATTAAACATGGAATAAATTTTTCTAAGATTTTAAAGAAATGATCGCTCATCCAACTAGAAAACCAAAAAGGGAAGGTATTCATACTTGCTAGAGATGTTAAACTTTCATCCCAATAATTTATTTTTACACTTTTAGCAAAAAGGCTAATCATGTTGCTTTCAAAAATTATGCTACTTTTATTATCAGCAAAACATAGCTTTGGAATTGGATAAATAAAACAATCGGAAAGATAAAGATTCTTAAATACCCAGATACTCACTAAAAAAATTGGAATAACAATATATAAAGAAAAAATATTTTTAAAGCTTTTGTTTTTATACATTAAGTAGAAATAGTGAACACAAATAAGGCTGCATAGAACCATTGAAATCTTTAATACGATTAATAATGCAAGGGTTATATAGATTAATTTTGGAAAGTTTTTTGATAAAAAATAATTTTTGTTTGAATTGTATATAAATAAATAAAATAAAATTAATGATAAATATATGATATGGGCAATATAATCTGTACCAATATTTTTAAATTTGCTCAAAGTTAAAAAAACAATCACTAAAAAAAATAGTGGTAAAACAGAAGATGAAATAAAATTAGAATTTCTAATTTTCAGATAATTTCGAACATCCATGATAAAAATTGAAAAAATAAAAGCTTGTAAAAATTTTAAGGAAATTTCTATTTTTGTAAGATAAGTTCCGCTATTTAAAATCAAAAAACCTGAATTGTAGAGAATTCTGCCATCTGTTATATTATTTTTAAATTCAAAAAATTTAAAACTTTTATAAAGATTAATATGATGTGAATGATAATCAAAATCATTATTAAAACCACTTTCAAGAAGGTATAAAGTTATAAAACAGACAATCAATAATTGCCATTTTATGTCAATGATCAAAGTTTTTTTAAAGAAATTTATAGTAAATAATATTAATCCAAATAAATAAAAAAATATTACTGTTATATCTGTGATAGGTGAAAATAAACTTATTATTGAATAAAAAATAAACATATACGCTAACAAGATAGTTGTCCTTAAAACTAGGAAGTAATGTGAAGTACAATCTATAAAAGAAAAAAATTTATTTGTTGATAAAAAACCAATAAAAGAGAAAGTTGCTAATAATATGAAAACTAGATTACTTAAAAAAACTATATCTAAAGATGCAGTAAATTGCTCTAATACCATCAATAAAACCTATCTTTTTTCCCTCATCTTTAGTACGGCCATAGTAAGAAATACCATACTCAAAAATTTTAAGATTTAATTTAGCAAACTTTATAGTTAATTCAGGTTCGATGCCAAATCTATTTTCTATCAAAGTAATAGACTGTATATGTTTTCTTTTAAAAACTTTATAGCAACACTCAATATCTGTAAGAGAGAGGTTAGTAAAAATATTTGTAAGTGTCGTAATAACAAAATTTGCTAATCTATTCAAAAAAAGACTAGCTCTTACTGGCCCGTTACCTCTAAATCTAGAGCCATAAACAACATCTGCTGAATTATTTCTTATTAAAGTTATCATTGGTAATAAATCAATTGGGTCATACTCTAAGTCTGCATCTTGAATACATATGATATCCCCAAGACTTTCACTGAAGCCTTTTCTTAAAGATGCGCCCTTACCTAGATTTATATTATTATAAATTAGTTTAATTTTTTTATTTTTTTTATAAGTATTTTTAAGGAATTCAGTGGTCCCATCATTAGAAAAATCATCGACTATAATTATCTCATAATTTATTTTTGAAAATACTTTTTTTATCTTTAAAACAATCTCATTTATTGTGTTTATTTCATTATAACATGGAATAATTACTGATACTTTCATTATATTTTTACTAATCTCTAATAATACTTAATTAAAATAATTAAAATTGAGAAAAATATACCTTATTTTTAAGTGCTTAACTTTAATAATAATTACTGCAATTTTAGTGCCTTATTACAATAGTTCTAAGATTTTAAATTATAGTCCACAATTTAGTAGGTAGCACTTAATTAAAATAAAGTTTAAAATTTATCAAGTTATCATATAACTCATCTTGTTGATTTTATTCTCTTATTTCCAACTTGTAATAATAAGTTTTCTGGCTGCAACAATACTTCCTTTTTCATCAGAGTTTGTCTTAACCACGATGTATTTATCAAATTCATTTAAGATATACTTTATTCTAATTTTTGCTAGCGTCGGCAATATTTTAGGTTCGGTTACCAATTGGTATTTGGGGAAAAAAATAACTATATTTCAAAATCGAAAATGGTTTCCAGTATCTTCAAAGCAATTAGAGAGAAGTCAAAAATATTTTCAAAAATATGGGCTATGGTCTTTGCTTTTATCTTGGGTTCCTATTATTGGTGACCCCCTAACCTTACTGGCAGGAGTATTAAAAGTTCGATTTAGTATATTTCTATTATTGGTGAGTATTTCTAAGATATCTCGATACGTCTTCATTCTTTATTTAGCTAGTTTTGTATAATGAAAAAGGAATAACTTCTAAAATTGGCCTCAAACATAGTCACAATCGTACTAAAATATGTTAGATAAGGAATTAGATAAATTTTATTTAGAAGCTGACACGTAATTTAAACAGGCATTATAACTTATTTTTCCATCTTTTTGTCTTTCAATACACATATTTATAATTTCATCTTTTATTAATAATAGCTTTTCATCAGATAAGTTTTCTTCTGCTAATAATCTTCCACCTAAACCTATACTTAGAAGAAGTTCCCCATCTTTTTCAGGTGAGTCATTAGTTGTAATAAGTGAATAAACTTTTTCAACATTAATATTTTTAAATCCAGAATATAATAAAATCTCATTTATATATTTTTCATCACTAAAGGCCAACGGACCAGGTGATCTTGTAATTGCAGGAAAGTCTTTATTTAGGTGTCTAATTATTATATTCGTTGCTGCAGTAAAAAATTCGTTTTCCATGACATTTGTCCAACATACAAAATTTAAGAAGCCTTTATATTTTAAAGAGTTATATATATTTTTAAAAGCAGCAAATGGATTTTCAAAAAACATAACACCAAATCTTGAAATAATTTTATTAAACTCATTTTTTTTAAATTCATAATTTTGAACATCACAATATTTAAATTCTAAATTTTTTATTTGAGAGTATTTTCTTTCTGCCAATTCTAATAAAATTTTTGATATATCAGCTCCTACTACATATCCATTAGATCCAACTAATTTAGATGCTTCAAATGAAGTCTGTCCTCCACCGCATCCAATGTCTAAGACTTTATCATCTTTTTTAATATTTGATTTTAAAAATAATTCCTCAGTAAGAATAGATAGTCTCTCATTCATCGATTGGTCCTCATCCACCCATTTTTGACCAATACCTTTGTTCCAAAATTCAAACTGTTCGTTATTAATTATTTTATGAGCCATAGATTTTTATTATAAATTTGGTTAGTTATATTTGTTAAGAATAATTTAATTAAAACATATAAATAAATGCAAAAATTTAATAATTACTAGGACATTAGAAATAATTAGATGATTATTAATCTGGTAATTGTAAAAAAGTAGGTTCAATTAAGGATTAAAAAGAGAAATCTATATTTGATGTGATTGATTGTGTTGGCTATCATTATTGAATGAAAATTTTCTCAGCTCTTTTGTTATTAATCCCTAGTTTGAGTTGGGGTGAGGATATAAACCTTAGTTGTGATTACATAATAGAAATAATTGTTGGACCAGATGGTGAAAAATCATTTAATTATAATTTTAAAAATCCACATATATTGATATTTAATAGCCAAAATAAAACTCTAATTAGATTTTACGACTATGGTAACAAAGAATATTATTTAGATAATGAGAAATCTGATGAAGCTATTTATCATTATAGATATGAGAGTACTTCAATGAATGTATCACATTCTGAAATTCTTGAATTAAATGAATTTACTTTAGAAATAAGTGGTAGAACTTTTAAAGATACCACACTTAAAACCATGTATTCAATGGAGTGTAAAATAACCAATCAGTTATTATAAATCTCTCCTAGCCATTTATTATTAACCCTAGTTTATGTTGGGCTAATGTTTAATGCTTATTGTATTATTCTTCCAAGACAATGACTTCTTGGGTTTCGAAATCAACACCAGCATTTAATCTTAAATTTTCAATATCTGGGTCTTTAATAGCCTCTTGCATTTTCTCCATCGACTCGACTTCTACCACTTGGTAAACCTTATTTTCATTACCTTTAGGATGACCCCAAGCTAAAACTTTCATATCATATTTCTCTCTTAATGCGTCGGCACTGACAAAAGCGTCTCTCCACTTCGAATAGCCCTCAGTTATATTTGCACTTATAATTATTTTCATATACTTCTCCTAGAATTTTATTAAAGATTTATAAAATTAATTTATAATATAAATAAAGGAGAAAATAAAATGAATATATGTGTTGTGTCTACCTTCGATGGAACGAAAGAAGATTATTTAAAATTATATGAATCATTCAAGGATGAAATTGCGAAGTATACGGATGGATTTGAAATGGGCTTTGTCAGAGATGGAAAAGTAATAGTTGTAGCAAATGTTACAGACGAAGAGAAATTTTATGCAATTTTTGATGATCCAAGATCTAAAGAATTTGATGCTAAATTCAATAATGTAGACGATGTATATAAATTAGAAAAAATGTAAATAAACAAACATTTGTTGGGAGCATCGGACTGTTCCATATTTGTCCCGTAAAATATTTATTTATGATAGATAGATGGTAGATTAGTTGAAAATAGGACATTCGGTTCCGTGGTGTAACGGATAGCACAAATGACTTCGGATCATTTAGTCAGGGTTCGAATCCTTGCGGGACCGCCAACTTAATTTTCTTAATTGGTTTAAATTCAAATCCTCCGGAAAATTCTTAAATATATCTTTTAATCCTTTGATTATCACATATGTAATTATGAAACTCATAATTGTGTCACTCAAAAAGTGATCTCCTTCCATTATCCGCAATAATGAAATTAAAAGAATAGAAGCATATGCAAACATATTCCATGAGGTTTTATTAAGAATGATCAATAAAGCCAGTGATAATGTAAAAAAGGATACATCTCCTGAAACAAAACTACAATTAGTGTTACAATAGTCCACATTTAACCATGGTATTGTAAATGGCTCCTGTCCTCCAAATTGTATTGTGTCATTAGGTCTTGCTCGCCCCCATAAATTTTTAAAGATAGAGTTAACAACAAACCCTGTTCCAATTACAAGGCAGGAAAATAGGTAAACCCATTCTCTGACAGGAATGTTTAAAATCTTCTCTTTAAAATAAATTTGTTTGAAAACTGCAGCTATAGGGATAAAGAAAACTAGTAATACCATAAGTGGAAGTAACATTTTACGGATAAAATAAATGAAAAAATTAGATTCCGATGCAATAAATTTACTATCCTGTCCATAAAATAAGCCACTAACGGTTATGTCTAATGAAGGGAACAAAAAGAAGACAATAGAAAGTAAAAGAGTTAAAGTTAAAGTCTTAAAGTAAAAATTAAATCCCAAATAAAGAGAGAAAATATTTTTATAAACATTAGCAAGTTTAATAGAAATTATAATTACATTTGAATTTGGTATTAATTTTTCATTATCCAACTTGAACAATACTTTTTTGATAGCTAATTTTTTTGACACAAATATTGAGGAAAGATATGCAACAAGCACTCCTCCGAAAATATCACTAATAAAATGAGCCCCAACTATTACTCGTGTAGAGGCAATAATAATCGCAATTGTTATTAAAATATTTTTAATTTTTGGAAATAGGAAAATTATACAAAAAATAAATGCAAATATAGTTGCCGTATGACCTGATGGAAATGAATGCCACTTTGGGTCAAAATGTAATATGTCTAAAGATTTATAATCAAAACCGTTATATAAAACTGGTCTCGGTCTTCCAATTATGTGTTTTAATATTTGTGTGACAATGCCACTTAATAAAATATTTAAAAAAATAAATAAACTTATCTCACCAATAGTATTGATGATCTGATTTTTATTTTTTATTATTTTAACTCCTGCCCATATCAAAATTGTAGGTATGAAAAAATATAAGGAGTCTCCAAGATGAGTTAGCGTGCCAAAAAGTGACTTTGTTTGATAGTTTAAGCTATTAAAGAATGAGGCTATTGAGTAATCGAATAATAAGAAAAAAAGGGCACCAATTAACAAATAAATACTTATGCTTTTTTCTTGTGAGCTTAATTGGTTAAAAAAAGTCATAATTTTTTTAAATTCAGATTAATATAGGACTTTGATGATAGGTCTAATATAGTTTTATTTATAGTGTCTATATCTTCAATAGGGGTGCTATCAAGGGAGCTAAATGTAAGTGCAATTTGACAATCAGAAAAGTAATCTGGGTCAATTTTATCACTAAAATAAAACATTAAATCCAAAGGATAGACATCTTCTAATATAAATTCAGTTTTTTGTATATCACATTTAATCTCATTTTCTAAGGTATCAGGTATAACAAAACTTAATGTTTTTGGCATATATTGATAATAAAAAAATATTATGGAAAAAAATAAACTTAAAATTAAGGAAAATGAGATAGTTTTATATAGAGCAGTTATTGATTTTTGCTGCAACGAAAAAATAGGGTTAATTAATGAGGCTAAAATTATCGAGCTGTAGAACAGATAATTAATATGGGGTATGTCTGACGTATTTTGATAAAGAGATGTATCAAAATAAATTATGATAGCTGGAATTAAAACAACACTAATTAAAACAATTTTTGACCATTTTAATTCTACAAATTCTAATGATCTAAAAATGTAAATAGACATTATTGGTAACAAAAATGTCAAGATTGATAAATTCAATTTATTAGAAAAAATAAATAAAAACCAAGAAATAATTATTAATAAAAAAAAGGTTATTAAATCCTTATTCCAATTAATTCTTTTGAAAACATTATAAAATATAGCAATAATCAACAGACTTATTAAGGGAAATAGAAAAATAAAACTCTCTATAGTTCTCTTAATAAAAATGGATAAATCATAGTTAAAGGTAGAAAGGTTATCAGTTTCATTAATTCCCTGAGTGATTAAAAATATTAAAGCTATTATGTATATTGAGCAAAGATAAGAAATTAAGCTCATTCGTTTTTTCTTTTCTAATTTTAGATTAAATAATTTTAATAAAATCAAAAATGAGATTAAAATAATAAAAAAGAAATTATTTAAAATTAATGCAATTAAGCTAAAAAGAATAAAAAAAAATATATTTAAAATTTTTTCTTCGTCAAAAATTCTCATTAAATAATAAATTATTAATAAAGTTGTTAATCCAGAAAGAAGAGAGTCATTAATGGACGTTAGTGAAATTAAAATCGTGCCACTAAATAATACTGCAGTAAGTGGCATTAAATAATGAAGGTCATAAAATTTTAATTTAATAATTTTATGGGTTACTAAAATTACTAATCCTAAGTAAATAAAATTTATAAGTCTTAATAATATGTAATTATCTAAGGCTAATACATTAGATATCTTGATAGCAAGATTTAATAATATTAAATGTGGATTTATAAAATCTGAAAAATTTGAAACTAAATTATTATTTTTTAATGAAATTAATAAATTTAAGTCATCAGTAAAATAGTAAGGTGTACCTAAACTGATTACTGCTAACAAGCATATCCAAATGATAGTGTAAAAAATAGTGGGGATACTTTCTGGGAATCTAAAGAAGTTCATTTTTTGATTTAACTAAGTTTAGTAGCATATAGATCTAATTTATTCTATATATTGTGGTTATTTCAATTTTCTTGATGTTGTTTTTGGGCCTATTTATAATGAAATCAAGAGATTAATCTCTTTTTACAGCCTTTTAGAAGCGGCTTTTTTCTTAGTGGGCCACTTCTTTCTGAAAGGGTTAGGACAAATTGTTCTAACCCTTTTTTGATTTCTATATTATCCTTTTTTAAGAATGCTCAAGTTAATTTTCATGATACTCTTTTTTTTTATTGGATACTTTCTAGCTGATACAGAGTTAATAGATATTCCATTTAGAAATATTCCTTATTTAGAAAGTTTATATGAGGTTGTAGATTAAATGATTAATACAGATAGAGTTTTACATGGCTTCACAGATCTTAAGAATTTAAATTCGCTTGGCCCTATTGTTCTTAACCAAGCAAAAGGCATCTATGTTTATGATCAAGATGGAAAAAAATATTTGGATGCCAATTCAGGTTTGTGGAACTCGGTAGTTGGTTTCGATCACCCAAGAATGGTGGAAACTGCAAAAAAACAGTATGAAAAATTTTCAGGTTATCATGCTTTCTTTGGAAGAATCTCTGAGCCAGCAGTAGAACTTGCAGATAAATTAATCGAAATCTCTCCTTTTACAGATGGTAAGGTTTTTTTTACAAATTCAGGGTCCGAAGCAAATGATACCACTGTAAAATTATTGTGGTTTATAAATAAAAGAAAAGGTTATCCTAACAGAAGAAAAATAATAACTAGAATAAATTCTTATCATGGTGTAACGGCTGTCTCAGCGTCAATGACTGGAAAACCGTATAATAGTGAATTTGGTTTACCCCTAGAAGGGTTTATTCATTCTGCCTGTCCTCATTATTGGAAATATTGTTTAGAAAATGAAAGTGAGGAAATGTTTACAAAGAGAATGGGCGAAGATTTAGAAAATTTAATTCAAAAGGAAGGGCCTGATACAGTGGCTGGTTTTTTTGCTGAACCTGTCATGGGGGCAGGAGGTGTCATACCTCCTTCAAAAGGATATTTTGAAATAGTTCAGAAGATTCTAAAAAAATACAATATTCCATTTATCGCTGACGAGGTAATTTGTGGCTTTGGTAGAACTGGTAATTTATGGGGATCTGAAACATATAAAATTAATCCCGATATTATCATTGCATCAAAATGTATAACTTCAGGGTTCTTTCCACTTGGTGCAGTCATTTTAGGAGAAAAAATGACAAAAGAAATGATGGAGGCTTCTTATCAAGCAGAGGAATTTTTTCATGGCTTCACTGCTGGCGGACACCCCGTTGGTTGTGCCCTCGCCTTAGAAGCAATAGACATTATAATTAATGAGAAAATGATTGAAAATGTTAGACACCTTGAACCCATATTCATGGGTGGTTTAAAAAAATTTGAAGATTTAGAATTCATAGGAGAGTCGCGCGGCATAGGTTTAATGGGCGCTTTAGAGATGGTCCAAGACAAAAAAAATAAAATACCTTTTGATGGTTCAATTTCTATTGGTGAGCGTGTTGCTAATAAGTGTATCGAAAACGGTTTAATATGTAGACCCCTGGGTCCTTCTATAGTTTTATGTCCACCTTTTATTACAACTGAAGAAGAAATGGATATGATATTTGAAACTTTAGAGAAAACTTTAAAAGAGGTATTTAGTGAGGTTAAATCTTTAGGATAATAGAGCCCGAAGTCTTTCTATTTTCCATATCCGTGTGAGCATCAGCTACATTATCAAGATCATATTTTGTCATTTTATCTAATTTAATTTTATCCTTAACTATCATTTCAAATAATTTCTGACTTGCGTTTTCAAGCCAATTTCTGTTTGCATAAAAATGAAAAAGTGTTGGTCTAGTTAAATAAAAAGATCCAAAAGCCAAATCAGTCATTTGTATATCTTTATAGGGACCTGATGATTGGCCAAAACTAACTAACATCCCATGCTTTTTAAGACATTTAAATGAATTAAACATAGTATCTTTACCCACGCTATCATAAACCACATCAAGGCCTTTATTGTTTGTAATTTCTAATACTTCCTCTAAGAAATTTTTTTCAGAATAATTTATAACTTCGTCAAATCCTCTTTGCTTTGCCAACATACATTTTTCAGAATTACCTGCAGTACCAATCGACTTTGCACCAATTTCTTTTATCCATTGTCCTGCAATTAATCCCACACCTCCTGCTGCAGCATGAAATAAGACCTCATGATCACTTTGCAAATTAAAGCTGTCGCAAAGAAGATATTTAACAGTTAATCCTTTTAGAATTGAGGCAGCAGCTAGATCATACGATATGCCATCAGGTATGGAAACTACAAGTTCTTCAGATATTACTCTATGAGTTGAGTAAGCATTGTTTGGCTGTGCGTATGCTACACGGTCGCCTATTTTAAAATTCTTTACATCTGGGCCTACGGCCTCTACTTCCCCTGCACCCTCAGAGCCAAGAACAAGATCTGTGTCTACTGGCCAAGGGTATAATCCTGCC
>CABXXO010000027.1 GCA_902516235.1 uncultured Alphaproteobacteria bacterium | reverse complement strand
GTTTTTCCCATGACTTCATTTTAATTGCTTTTTCATGGGAAACTTTTATGACTCCTTCTCTATCCTCTAATTTTTCAACAAATACTTCAATTATCTGTCCAGTTTTTAAATCATCAGATGAGCCAGTATTAAGAAATTCTTCTTTAGGTATTTGACCTTCGCTTTTATATCCAATATCAACTGTAATGTGTTGATCACTTATTTTAAGAATAGTTCCAGGAATGATTTTATTTGTAGCTATTGGATTTTCAGTTTCGAATTGTTTGTCTAGCAATTTGCTATACTCGTCGTTAGATATCATAAGTCATTATTTACCTTTCAAATTAAGTAAAGCTCTTTTAAAGTTTTATGTGTGTTTTTCAAGAAAAATTAACCACTAAATTGAGAGATATGTTTGAAAAACGTTGGATAGCTTGTTTTTACACATGATTTATCTTTGATTAAATTGTTTTTTTTACAAATCATATTAGCTATAAAAAAAGACATTAAAATTCTATGATCCTTATTATGTTTAATAATAGCACCACCTTTTTTCAAATCATTATTACCAAAAATATATAAATCATAGTTCTTTATTTCAGATCTAACCCCAATTTTTTTTAAATTTTCATGTATCAGTAACAATCTATTACTTTCCTTTACTGTTAATTCTTTTAAACCTTTAAAGATTGTCAAACCATTCGCGAATGATGCAGCTATAGATAAAATAGGAATTTCATCAACTTGTAGGGGTACATCATTAGCTTTTAGTATTGTTGAATTTAATTTTTTTTTTTGGTCAATTTTTAGATCAGCTATTAATTCATTATGAATTTTTCTTTTTCTGATAACCTTAATATTACCTCCCATATTTTTTAGAGTCTTAATAAAACCAATTCTTGTTTTGTTAAACAATAAATTTTTAACAATAAGTTTAGATCCTGGTTTTAGACATGCTGCCGAAATAAAAAATGCTGCTGATGATGGATCACCAGGCGTATTATAATTAATAGTTTTTAGTTCTTTGTTATTTTCCATTTTTATAAACCTATATTTAGAATTTTCTCTTACCTTAATGTTATATCCCATCGACTTTAGCATATTTTCGGTATGGTCTCTTGTAGTCTTTAACTCTTTAATTTTTATAATTCCATTAGTGTTTAAAGCTGAGAGCATAATTGCACTTTTGATTTGAGCAGAAGGTATAATTACTTCAAATGTTAATGGTACAGCGTTCCCAGTTCCCTTTAACTTAATTGGAGCAAACAAATCTTTTTTCAATTCAATTTTTGCACCTATTCTAGATAAGTGTTCAGTAACCCTTTTCATAGGCCTCTTACTCAATGAACTATCTCCAAATAATTTGACTTCAATATTGTTTGATGAAATTAAGCCTGATATTAGTCTAATGCCAGTTCCAGAATTTCCAAAATCTATAGATCTATTTGGTTGAAATAATCCTCCAGGGGGTATTCCAAAAATATAATATTTTTTGCCTTTTTTTTTTATTCGAACACCCAACAATCTCATAGCTTTTAATGTATTGATAACATCCTCTCCCTCTAATAAATTAGAAACCTCAGATTTACCAATTGCTTGTCCAGATAAAATTAAAATTCTATGACTAATTGATTTATCACCTGGAGGGAAATATGTACCTTTTATATAGCTTGTGTTATTAAAAGGCATGAAATTAATTATAATTTTTACCTAAGTAAATTTTTTTAACAAATTTATCAGAAGTAATCACACTTGGACTCCCAGATTTTATTATTTCTCCATTATAAATTATGTATCCATATTCAACAATACTCAGAGCCTCTTTAACATTATGGTCAGTTATTATTATTCCAATATTCATTTTTTTTAGAAGTAAAATTGTTGATTTAACTTCCTCTATTGCAATTGGATCTATACCTGCGAAAGGCTCATCAAGTAAAAGAAATTTTGGGGTGCTTGCCAATGCCCTTGCAATTTCAGTTCTTCTTCTCTCACCACCTGACAACAATTTACCTTTTGTCTTCTGAAAATTATTTAAGGAGAATTGTTTAATTAAATTTTCAGTTATTTTAATTGATGTATTTTTATTATGAAATAATTCTGCTATCGAAAAAATATTATCAAACACACTTAAATCTCTGAAAATTGAAGCCTCTTGAGGCAAATATGAAATACCTAGTTTCGTTCTTAGACTAAGTCTTTTATTATTTAAATTATTATCATCTAATAAAATTTCACCATTATCGGGAGATAAAAAACCAGCAATAATATTAAAAAGGGTTGTCTTACCACTGCCATTAGGTCCAAGTAATCCATTAATTCTGTCACTTTTGAATTCAATATTTAGATTTTTGAGTGCTTTTTTTGACTTAAAACTTTTGCTTACTCCAATAAGTTTAATTTTTTTCATCGTTATCTAATAAAACTTCAACAAGTGATTCATTATCGGCTGAGTTAAGTATCCTTTTATTGTTATCAATGTCAGCAATTAGCTCATACCCTGTGAGTAATCTTGTTGGAGATTCTATAGATACATCGCCTGTAAGTATTATTGTATTATCGTCCCTTGTATAAATAGCATGATTCCCTCTAAAAATTTCATCTTTGAATTCTATAACAACATTGTCAAATAACTCAACAATGGTAAATATTTCCTTATTATTTTCTTCAATATAATTTGCAATCATTTTATCAGAATATGCAATAAATTTTTCATTTTTGAATTCAACATCTCCATTTGCAGTATAATTTTTATTCCCTGAGTCCCAAATAAGTGTATCGCCTGCTTTTAAATAACTGTCTGAATATGATGTTAAAGAAAAAAATATTGATAGAATTAGGTATAAAAAAAATTTATTAATCAATTATAAACTCAATATCGCCTTTAAAAATAATAATACTTTCATAATCTAAGTTTTCAAAACCTTTGGCTTTCAATTTACCCATTGAATTTATCACCTTAACTGGATCATTACTATTTGATATTTCTTCTGCAATTTTAATTGAAATATTGCTCCCATATATCTTATACTCTCTATTTTCAAGATAAGATTTACCCTCAAGAAAAATATTATTATCATCAATTTTATTTAGTTTTTCAGATCCAATTTTTGTAATTCCAGATTTACTTAAAACAATACTAGAAAAATTTTCTACAGTTATAGTTTTTTGGCTAAATTCTTTTGTCAAGGGTTTTTGATTATAAAAATGTATAAAAACTTGTATTCCTAGAAATAAAATTATTAAAGTATTAAGAATTTTATTTCTTAAGTAACTAATCATTTTCTAAACACTTCTTAATGTTGACGATACCAATAGGCTTATTTTGTTTTGCAATGATGAGACTTGTAATAGAGTGTTTATTCATAAGTACAATAGCTGATGAAATCAACAAATCCTCAGTTGCTAGGACAGGTCTACTCTTCATAATACTAGTTGCCTTTTTCTTCATATCAATCTTGGTAATTGATCTTCTTAAATCACCATCTGTTATAATGCCTTTTATTTTTTTATATTTATCTAATACTACCACACATCCATATTTTTTTTCAGTCATTACCAAAACGGCATCTATTACAGATGAATTAGATTGAATAAAAGGAATATCAATATCCATAATTTCATTTAGAGTTTTCAATTTTTTTCCTATTTTTCCACCAGGGTGAAGTTCACTAAATGATTTTTTGTCAAATTTTCTTATACTTAATACAGAGCAACAAAGGGCGTCACCTAGAGCCAGAGACATAGTCGTAGAAGTAGTAGGTATCGTTTTCAACTTATCAGCCTCTGAATGATTGGGTAAAATTAAATTAATATCTGAATTTTTTGATAACAAACTTTTATTTGTTGAGGTGATTGAAATTATTTTAATTTTTTTTCTCTTACAAAAATCTATTAAATCTGAAAGCTCATGTGACTCACCTGAATTAGATAAAATTATTAGTACATCATTTTTTTCTAGTATGCCCATATCACCGTGACTTGCATCAACTGGGTTTAAATAAATAGCAGGTATTCCTGTTGAGGTAAAAGATGCTGCAATTTTACCAGCAATATTTCCACTTTTTCCAATTCCTGAGATAATTATTTTGCCATTTTGTTGGGAAATTAAATCAACAGCTTTAACAAAATCTTTATCTAAGCTTTTTGACAACTTAGCTAGAGCAATAGATTCTAACTTTATTACTTCTTGTCCAACCTTTTTAATTTTAGATTTATTCATTAATTATTTGTGGGCAAAGATGTCTATTTCTCCCCATCCTTTTAAGTCTAAATCAACTCTTGTTTCCATAAATTTCATTATAGATTTAAAAAGCTTAATTCTTTTTTGATTAGTTAATTTATCTTCAAGTGAAATTTTTATATCTGATAAATACAAAATATCATTCATTGCATATTCAATTTGTTTTTTTGTGAGTTTTTTTTTACTCCAATCAGAAGATTGCTCTGTTTTATCTAAATGAGTATCTAATATCTCATATACTAAATCTTTAAGGCCATGTTTTGAAGAGTAAGTTCTTGTTAGTTTTGATGCAACTTTTGTGCAAAATATATTTTTAACATTTATTTTTAAATTCTCTTTCAATACCGCCATATCAAATCTTGCGAAATGAAAAATTTTTGTAAGAGCATTGTTTTCTAATAATATTTTTATATTTTTTGATAATTTTGGTGATAGGTCTTCTTCAAATTTAATTAAATAAACTTTTTTATCTGTTTCATTTCTTAATTGTATTAGACAGAGTCTGTCTCTTTTTACATTTAAGCCGAGGGTTTCAGTGTCTATAGAGACGTCTCCTTTAAATGATTTTAAAACTTTGCTTGGTAGATCATTATGAAATAATTGATAATTTGACATCCTAGAACATATATTTATATAAGATACATAATACAATGAAAAACAAAAATATCTTAGTTTTCGGATCTACGGGCTTCATAGGAAGAAGTATCACAAAAAGACTCTTACAAAATGGTGACAAGTTAATATGTCCAGTCAGAAATGCTAGTAAGGTTAAAAGAAACATACTTTCTGGAGATATTGGACAGATAGAAGTAATAGAATTCGATATCAATAATTTAGATGAAATTAAAAACTTAATAGAAAATTCAGATTTAGTAATTAATTTAATTGGAATTCTATACGAACAAAATAATTTATCCTTTGAACTAGCTCATTATTTATTACCAAAAAAAATTGCTAGTTATTGCGAATTATTCAAAAAACCTTTTCTTCATGTTTCAAGTTTAGGTTCAACTTTTCAAACTAAATCAAATTATCTTATTAGCAAAAAAATGGGCGAAGAATTTATAGAAAACAATAATACTAATCATATTATCATAAGACCAAGTACTGTTTATGGTGAAGAGGATAATTTTATAAATTTATTTGGTAAGATGGCAAAAATTTTACCATTTCTTCCCCTTATAAAAGGTGGAAAAACTAAATTCCAACCAATTTATGTTCATGACCTGTCTCTATTTATCTTTAACCTTTTAAATGATTTCGATAAATATAAAAATTCTAATTTAGCTGCAGTTGGTAATGAGATATTCACATTTAAGGAAATTTTAAGTCATATATTCTTTTCATTGAAAAAAAAGGAGAGATTTTTTTACATGCCTTCTTTTCTTTCAATTATTCAAGGCAAAATATTAGAAAAACTTCCTAAGCCTTTATTTACTTATGATCAGTATGTAACTCTTTCTCATGATAGTACATCGCAAGGAAGCCAAAAGTTAGTTACCAAAATATTGAATCAAGATTTATCAGATATGAAAATTATTACTGCAGAATATCTTAAAAAGTTTATCGATAGAGTCTAATCAACATAAGCTAATAGAACCAAACCCATTAAAATTCTATAAACAACAAAAGGTGTGAAACCAATCTTATTTATGACATTAATAAAAATAGAAATAGTAAAATACGCTGCAAAAAATGTAGTAATAAAAATAGTTATCAGATGCTTATCAATAATTAAATTATCAAAATCATTTATATTTGAAAAAAAAGACAACCCAATTATAGGAATACCCATGTATAAACTATAAATAGATGAATATTTTCGATCTTCATTAAATAACCTAAAAGCAATGATACAACTTCCAGCCCTACTAAAACCTGGTAAAAAGGCAAGACATTGAAAAAAACCAGCTAGTATAAATTTGGTGCTTTTACTTTTAATTTTGAATTTAAATTTATTTGTTTTATCTGAGATGTAGAGCAATATTGCTCCAATTATTGAAGAGTACCCTATTAACTTTAAGCTAATAAAACTTAAATTATAAAACTTTAGTATTATACCCAAGAAAACTGCTGGTATAGTTGCATAAACTATTATCTTAAAGTTAGCTTTAATATTTGATTTTGAAAAATGTTTATTTGCGAACAAATATATTAATAAAGCTAATAAAGAAGCAAAGTGGGCAGATGTTTCATATAAATAGTTTCTTGATTCTATGCTCTTATAAAGAATTTCTATGATATTTAGGTGACCACTTGAACTAATGGGGATAAATTCAGTAATTCCCTGTATTAGACCATAAAAAATATAAAAAATACTATCAATAGTCATAATTTATTATCATTTATGGGTTTACTAAGTTTTAAAATCTTTATATTAATACTAATCATTTTATTTGTAGGAGAATAAAGTAATATTTTATTATCATGCTAGAGTTTCATAAAAAAAAACCAAAGAATCCATCTAAAACTGATCCCGAAAAAAGAATAAAGGATTTTCAGGAGATATACAGTCAGTTTGATAAAAATGACTCTGTAGAACAATCTTCAAGATGTTCACAATGCGGAATACCATATTGTCAAATTCATTGTCCTTTAAACAATAATATACCAGATTGGCTTCGTTACATTGCTGAAGGCCGACTAGAAGAAGCTTATCAAGTATCTGCCTCTACAAATGCATTTCCAGAAGTATGCGGGAGAGTTTGCCCCCAAGATCGTTTGTGTGAAGGTAACTGCGTTGTTGAACAGGCAGGTTTTGGAGCAATTACAATTGGCAATCTAGAAAAATACTTAACCGAAATAGCGTGGGAAAGAGGATGGGTCAAAAATCTTTCTTCACAAAACCAATTCAAACAAAAAGTAGCTATCGTAGGATCTGGCCCTGCAGGAATGGCTGCTTCAGCCTATTTAACTCAAAATGGATATCAAGTAGATGTCTTTGAAAAAAACGACCGAGCAGGTGGTTTGATGATTTATGGAATACCTAACTTCAAATTAGATAAAAAAATTGTTGAAAGAAGAACAGAGTGGCTTTTAAAGAGTGGAGTTAAATTTAATTTAAATATGGAAGTTGGAAAAAATATCTCCTTTCAAGATTTGGAAAAAGATTACGATGCAATATTAATTGCCACAGGTGTTTATAAAGCTAGACAACTAGATATTGATACCACATCAGTCAACAATAGCATTCCTGCATTAGATTTCTTAATTGAGAGTAACAGAACTGGATTAGGTGACACTCCATCAAACAATAAGTTTCTCACTGCAAAAGATAAAAATGTAGTTGTTATTGGTGGCGGAGATACAGCTATGGACTGTGTTAGAACAGCAATTAGACAACAGGCAAAGGAGGTTACCTGTCTTTATAGAAGAAATAAAGAAAACATGCCTGGATCTGCAAGAGAAGTTTTAAATGCAGAACAAGAGGGTATTAAATTTAATTGGTTATCTGTTCCATCTAAAATTATAAGTGATAAATCTACTGCAACAAGTATGACATACAAAGTCGCTGCCTTAGGTGAGGTTGATGAGAGTGGAAGAAGAAAACCAGTTGATACAGGTGTCGAAAAACAAATAAAAAGCGACTTAATTATCCAAGCTCTTGGTTTTGAACCTGAAGATTTGAACCACAATTTTAAAACAAATATTGAATTAACAAGTTGGAAAACAGTTAAAGTTGATTTTAAAAAATTTCAAACGAGTAATCCAAAGATATTTGCTGCTGGGGATATCGTTAGGGGTGCCTCCCTCGTTGTATGGGCAATCCACGATGGTCGAGAAGTTGCAAAATCAATTCATAATTTCTTACAAAGCTCAAAAATAAAAAAAGCATCATGAAAGATCACTCATTAGAAATCTACAGAAGAAATAAGCAAAAGCTTAAAGATAATCACGTTTATAATGAAAAACATGAACATGATAATTGTGGTGTTGGCTTAGTTGCCTCAATCAAAGGTGATTCAAGAAGAGATATAGTTGAAAAAGGTGTCGAGGCACTTAAGGCTGTGTTCCATAGGGGTGCTGTTGATGCTGATGGTAAAACTGGTGATGGTGCTGGGATTATGTTGGAAGTTTCAAATTCTTTCTTTAGTAAACAAGTATTAAAAATGGGTCATAGAACGAGTCAAGACTCTATATTGGGTGTAGGTATGATATTTCTACCTAAAAGAGATTTTGTAGCACAAGAAAAATGTAGAGCTATCGTTGAATATGAAATTATTAAAGCTGGAATGAATCTTTTTGGATGGAGACAAGTTCCTGTTAATACAGAGATCATAGGTGAAAAAGCTAATTATACAAAACCAGAAATTGAACAAATAATTTTTTCCCCTAAAGAAGCCACACCCGATATTGAAAAGAAACTTTATTTAACAAGAAGAAGGATAGAGAACAAAATCAAATCTCAGAGTATTAATGACTTTTATATTTGTTCCTTATCGACAGAAACAATTGTTTACAAAGGCATGTTTTTAGCTGAACAGCTATCTGAATTCTATCCAGATTTATTAGATGATAAATTTAAATCTAAATTTGCTATTTACCATCAAAGGTATTCCACTAATACATTTCCTACATGGTCTCTGGCGCAACCATTTAGAGTTTTAGCACATAACGGAGAAATAAATACTTTAAAGGGAAATATAAATTGGATGAGTGCACATGAGCCAAGAATCACACACCCTTTTTTTAATGAAAGAATTAATGATTTAAAACCAATACTTGATCCAGACGCTTCTGACTCCGCATCTCTTGACGCCGCTTTTGAACTTTTTGTTCAAACAGATAGAGACATGCCTATGGCAAAATCCATGATTATTCCTGAGTCTTGGTCAAATCGGTCTGATCTATCTGATCAGTTAAAGAGCATGTATGCTTATTGTAATGCTGTAATCGAACCATGGGATGGACCAGCAGCGGTCTGTGGAAATTTTGGAGATTGGATAATATCTGGTATGGACAGAAATGGTTTAAGACCGCTTAGGTTCATATTAACAGATGACGACCTTCTAATTTCAGGATCTGAAGTGGGAATGATTAATATTGATGAAAAAAATATTCTAAAAAAAGGAAGAGTTGGACCTGGTGAATTAATAGCAGTTAATTATAAAGAGAATAAATTTTATGAAAGCTCTGAATTAAAAGAATTACTCAGCAGCCGAAATAATTTTTCAGAATGGAATCAAAAAACAATTAAACTAGATAATATTTTATCCAAAGACAAGACATATAACCCATCAACTGAGCAGAAAAATAATATATTTCAAATAGCTAAATCATTTAATCTAACATTAGAAACACTTGATTTAATTTTAGATCCTATGGTTAAAACAGGTCAAGAGGCTATTGGATCAATGGGTGACGATGCACCCTTAAGTGTACTTACTGAAAGATACCGAGGTCTTCATAGTTTCTTTAAACAAAATTTTGCCCAAGTAACTAATCCTCCAATTGATAGCCTAAGAGAACAAGTGGTAATGAGTTTAAAAACTAGACTTGGAAATTTGGGAAATATCGTAGAAGAAGACTCAGAACAATGCAATTTGGTACTTTTAGAAAGCCCTTTGTTATTAGATAACGAGCTTGAAACTCTTAAAAGCCATTTGTCAAAATTTACAACTGAGATAGATTGTACTTATGATACAGATGAAGAGACAAATTTCTTAAATGAAATTCAAAGAATATGCTCTGAGGCTGAACATGCAGTTAGATCTGGTTCTCAACATCTAATTATTACTGATAAAAATATTAATACTGACAGAATTGCTTTGCCAATGATACTTGCTACCAGTGCTGTGAATAGTTATTTAATCAAAAATAATTTAAGGACATTTACCTCATTAAATGTTTCCTCTAGGGAATGCCTTGATGTTCACTACTTTGCTGTACTTATAGGCGTTGGAGCTACTACAGTTAATGCTTCATTAGTCGAAAAACTTATCTCAGATAGATTTAAAAAAGGAATTTATGAGAATACTGATTATCCTCAACTTATAAAAAACTTTAAAAAATCCATAGAAAAGGGATTAAGAAAGATAATCAGCAAAATGGGTATTTCTGTTATTAGCTCTTATCGTGGTGGAAGGAATTTTGAAATAATTGGTTTAAGTAGAAGTATGGTAGAGAGTTTTTTCCCAGGTATGTCCTCACGAATATCTGGAATAGGATTAGATGGTTTGGAAAAGAGAGTAAGGCGACAGCATGAGCAATCCTTTAAATCTAATAATGCAATATTAGACATAGGTGGAGAATATAGGTTTAGAGCCAACAGCGAAGCGCATGCATATGAAGGTGTCTCAATACATATGCTTCAAGAAGCAGTTACAAGAGACTCTTATAATTTGTATAAAAAATACACTTCAAGAATTTATAACTCAAAACCAATACAGATAAGGGATCTTTTACAATTTAATGAAGGTAACAATTCTTTAAATTTAGATAATGTACAAAGCATCTCTGAAATAAGAAAAAGTTTTGTATCTCCTGGGATTTCTCTTGGAGCTCTTAGCCCTGAAGCTCACGAAACATTAGCTATAGCAATGAATAGAATTGGCTCAAAGTCAGATAGTGGTGAGGGAGGCGAGGACTCAAGAAGATATTCTAAATTAAAAAATGGCGATAATCCAAGTTCAGCAATTAAGCAAGTTGCGAGTGGTAGATTTGGAGTAACTGCAGAGTATTTAAATAATTGTTCAGAATTAGAAATTAAAATTGCACAAGGTGCTAAACCGGGAGAGGGTGGACAATTACCTGGTTTTAAAGTCACTGATTTAATAGCTAAATTAAGACACAGTACAAAAGGTGTAACGCTTATCAGTCCTCCACCTCACCATGACATATACTCAATCGAGGACTTAGCACAGCTTATCTATGATTTAAAGCAAATTAATCCCGTAGCTAAGGTTTGTGTTAAACTAGTTGCACAATCAGGAATAGGAACTGTTGCTGCAGGTGTAGCAAAAGCTAAAGCAGATGTAATATTGGTATCTGGACATTCAGGAGGAACTGGGGCAAGTCCACAGTCAAGTATCAAGTATGTTGGTCTTCCCTGGGAGTTAGGTATTAGTGAAGTTCATCAAATTCTAGCCTTGAATGGCCTAAGAGATAAAGTCCTTCTTAGAACTGATGGTGGTATAAAAACAGGAAAGGATATTGTTATAGCAGCTATACTAGGAGCAGAGGAATACGGAATTGGAACAGCCTCACTTGTTGCAATGGGATGTATTATGGTAAGACAGTGTCACTCAAACACTTGTCCTGTAGGTGTTTGTACTCAAGATGAAAAACTTCGTGAAAAATTTGGTGGTACACCTGAAAAAGTTGTAAACTTATTTTCTTTTATTGCAGAGGAAGTAAGAGAAATACTTGCTTCTTTAGGCTATAAATCTTTGAAAGATATTATTGGTAAAACAGAACTTTTATCTCAAATTCATTATGGATCTAGTGATTTGGATAACCTGGACCTAAATCCTATATTAACGAAAATTGATGATGGTAAGATTTATGATTACCACTCTGAGAAAAAAAGAAATGAAGTCCCACAGACCTTAGACGATCAGTTTGAAAAAGATGGCAAAGATTTTATTAACTCAGGTCAAAAAATTGAATTAACTTACAATATACAAAATACATTAAGGACAATTGGAACCAAAATTTCTTCTATTATAACAAGAAAATACGGAATGAACTCCTTGTCTGAAGATCATGTTACTCTTAAACTGAGAGGTTCAGCTGGCCAGTCTTTGGGGGCGTTTGCAGTCAAAGGTCTGACATTAAAAGTTTTTGGCGATGCTAATGATTATGTAGGTAAAGGTCTTTCAGGAGGAAAAATTGTTGTTCAACCAAGAAGCTCATTTACCCAACCAAGCCATGAAAATGTTATTATAGGAAACGTAACTCTTTATGGAGCAACTGATGGAAGATTGTACGCATCTGGTCAAGCTGGAGACAGATTTTGTGTGAGAAACTCCGGTGCTTTGGCCATAGTTGAAGGATGTGGTGCTAATGGATGTGAGTATATGACTGGAGGTTCTGCAATTATTTTAGGTAACATAGGTGATAACTTTGGTGCAGGAATGACAGGAGGATCAGCATTTATTTATTCTGATCAAAAGAATATTTCCGATTTAATGAACATGGAAACCATAAGTTTATATGAAGTTGATAATCAAGATTGGAAAAACCACCTTCTAGATCTCTTAAAAGATTTCCATAAAGAGACTAAATCTAAAAGAGCTGAATTCATTATTGAAAATTACGACTCTGAAATTAAAAGATTTGCCCATGTGGTTCCTGATGAAGTGATTGATAAACTAGAATTTCCAGTTACAAAAAAATCAAAAATAGCTTAAATAAATTTAGATAGAGTTCTTAAACTTTCTTTATCTGACAAGTTGTGATCAGCATGTTTAATTAAAATATTTTTAAAGTTTTTAAATTTTTTACTCAAATTAAATTTATGGTTATACCCATATGGAACTGCTTTATCCTGACCCCCATGAAGGAAAATAGTTTCTCCTAAAAAATCACCCTTAATTTTCTCAAGAAGATATATTTTACTTCTATTAAATAATGCTGGTGAATAATAGTAAGTAAAATCGGAACTTACTTTTTGTTTTACAATTTTATTATTTTTTATTTTATTTCTTTGATGAACATTAAAGTTTTTCCAAATCAACTTTGTTGTAAAATCAGGTGCAGGAGCAATACCAATAAGTTTAGTAACTTTTTTTGGATGCATTAAAGCATAAATGATTGCAACCCATCCACCCATACTACTTCCTACTAAAATAAAATTTTTAATTTTCAAATATTTTATAATACTATCTAAATCATTATACCAATCACTTATCCCAAAATTAGTAAATTCTCCACTAGATCGACCATGACCTTGAAAATCAAAACATAAGTATGAAATATTATTTTTTTTACAATAATTATTTAAAAAATTAGACTTTTTTCCACTCATATCTGAAGATAAACCATGTAAAAAGATGAGAGTTTTTTTACTTCTTTTG
>CABXXO010000026.1 GCA_902516235.1 uncultured Alphaproteobacteria bacterium | reverse complement strand
ATTTACTGTTTCTTGTGCTTTTTTAGATCTAGATATTCCATAGTCAGAGAGTTTAGCTGGTGTTGTCTCTCTTAGCTTCGGTCGATTGGCAACCTCAGGATTACCATTAACAATAACTTCAGCTAAAAAATTTAATGTCTTTGTTGCTCTATCTTTGCGACCAGAGAATTGGAATAGACTTTTTTCGCTATCTATAAATTTTGTGTGGTATTTAAATATATCAAAGCCTTCGTGATTTATTAATTTTAATAAAAAAGGTATATTTGTTTTTACACCTCTTACACGAAACTCACTTAAAGCTCTATTCATTCTTCTCTTTGCTTCAATAGGAGTTTGACCTTTCGCAGTAACTTTTACTAAAAGAGAGTCATAATATGGAGTAATAATTGTGCCTGTTGAAGCAGTTCCAGCATCTAATCTTATTCCGAGACCACTTGCAGATCTATAAACATTGATTTTTCCATAATCTGGAGCAAAATCATTGGCTGCATCCTCAGTTGTAACTCGTGATTGGATGGCATGACCTTTCATGTGTATATTTTCTTGAAGTGGTACACCACAAATGTCATCACCAATTTTAGCACCAGCTGCTAAAAGAAACTGGGCCTTAACTATATCAATACCGGTTATTTCTTCTGTAACTGTGTGTTCAACTTGAACTCTTGGGTTAACTTCAATGAAGAAAAAGTCTCTAGATTTAGCATCCATTAAAAACTCTACTGTTCCAGCGCATGAGTAGTTAACCTGTTTTCCAATTCTCACGCCAGCTTTACAAATTTCATTTCTTTCTTTGTCTGATAAATAAGCAGCAGGAGCTCTTTCAACTACTTTTTGATGACGTCTTTGAAGAGAGCAGTCCCTCTCAAATAGATGAACTATGTTTCCATGAGTATCTCCAATTATTTGGACTTCAACATGAAATGCTTTTTCGATAAGTTTTTCAAAAAATACGTCATCTTTACCAAAAGCACTTTTAGCTTCTCGTCTAGCGGTATTAATATTATTTTCTAATTCTGTTTCTTTTTTTATAACTCGCATTCCACGACCACCACCACCCCAGGATGCTTTGAGCATAATTGGATAGCCAATTTTTTTTGCAAGATCTTTACATTTTTTTAAATCTTTTGGTAAAGGTCCTGTAGAAGGTATAGTTGGAACTCTAGCTTTCCCGGCAGTTTTTTTTGCTTCAACTTTATTTCCAAGGGATCGCATAATTCTTGGAGAGGGGCCAACAAAAATTATATTGTGCTTCGCACATTCATCTGCAAACTCTGGGTTTTCAGATAAAAAACCATATCCAGGGTGTATGGCATCACAGCCTGAGTTAACTGCAATTTGTACGATTCCTTTGTAGTCTAAATATGCTTGTATAGGACCTAATCCTGATCCAACAAGATAACTTTCATCTGTTTTAAAGCGATGCAATGCAAAACGATCTTCGTATGAATAAATAGAAACTGTTTTAAAGCCTAATTCAGTTGCTGCACGAGATATCCTAATTGCAATTTCACTTCTATTGGCAATTAGTATTTTCTTAATTTGTCTCATATTGGTAAATAAAGTTATTTTTATACATTATTCTATTTTTTTTCATAGATAATCTGATTGGAATTAGGGTTTTTTTACTTTTATAGCCTTTGTTCTTTTTGGGTAACAATCTTTGCAAATTTTGCATTCGATACCGAAGCAGCTTCTTGCTTTGCAGTATTCTCTTCCATAAAAAATCATTTGTAAATGAAGTCTATTCCAAGTCGCTTCTGGAAATAATTTTTTTATATCGATTTCAGTTTGAACGACATTTTTGCCATTAGTTAGGCCCCACCTTTGTGCTAAACGGTGGATGTGCGTATCAACAGGAAACGCAGGATGGCCAAAGCCTTGGGACATTACAACACTTGCTGTTTTATGACCGACACCTGGTAAGCTTTCTAAATCCTCAAAGGTCTCCGGGACAATACCATTGTATTTTTTTATCAAAATCTTTGAAAGTTTAGAAATCGCCTTAGATTTTTTTGGAGCAAGCCCACACGGCTTTATAATTTTGTAAATTTTATTTACTGGAATTTTTGACATATCGTAAGGATTATTTGCAATTTTAAACAAAAGAGGTGTAATCCTGTTAACACGTTCATCCGTGCACTGCGCACTTAATAATACTGCTATTAAGAGCTCATAAGTGTTTTGATGCTTAAGGGGAATTGGTATCTTTGGATAGAATTTATTCAAATTACCCAAAACGACATTAGCTCTTTCTTGTTTTTTCATAATATTATTGGTATGCGATAAAATTTATTATAAATATAAATATAATTTTATAAATTGATAGAAAATGACAAGAAAACTGCACTTAAAACCAAATAGAAGTCTAACCAATCTTCAAATACTGTTTTTCTTACTAATAACAGGTTTTTTAATTATTTTTATTGGGGGAAGATTTTTACTTGTTGGGGCTTGGCCCATAATTATCTTTGGTCTAGTTGAATTTTCTATTTTGGTTATTTGCACTATTTATTTTGTCAGGAGTTTGAAAAAAACTGAAAAAATTTCATTGGAATCAAAATCCATGCAATTAGAACGGCTTGATGGTGATGAAATTGTTGAACAGAATAGTTATAATCTTAATTGGTTGAAAATAAAAAATGAAAAAAATTCCCTGAGCGTTAACTATTCTGGAAAGAAAAAGTTATTTGCTAGTTTTTTAAGTGAGGATAGAAGAAAAAAATTAAAAAGAATAATTGAAAAGTACAGTTCCTCGTCTAGCTGATCATATCTCTAAAAGAATAAAAACCATTTTTCTGTGCAGCTAGCCAAACTGCTGCCTCAACGGCACCATCAGAAAAGATTTTTCTATTATATGCCTTGTGTGTTAATTCAACAGACTCATTATCACCATGAAATATAACTGTGTGTTCCCCCGGTATATTCCCTCCTCTTATTGATGAAAATCCAATTTCATTTTCTTTTCTTTGATTATCTTGACTTTGGCGATTAAAATTAAAGTTTGATTTAGATAATCCAAGTTCGTCTACAATTTCTTCTCCTAGTTTTATTGCCGTTCCACTAGGCGCATCTTTTTTATGCCGATGATGTGTTTCAGTTATCTCAATATCAAAATCTTTTAAATGTTTAGCAGCTTTTCTTGCTATTTCAAAAAATGTATTTACACCATAACTCATGTTTGGTGCATAGAAAATTTTAGTTGAATTACTTGATTGCTTTAACAGATTGAAATGACTCTCATCTAAGCCCGTTGTGCCAATTACTAAACCGGTGTTATCAGAAACGGCGGTCTCTGTAAAATTAAATAAGGCTTTAGGTGTCGTGAAATCTATTACTATATCCGCTGTTTTAAAAGACTCTTCTCTTGTGGTAATGATATTTTCTGGAATTTGATACTTGGATATAAAGTTAGTGTCAATATCCTTGACATCAAATACACCGATAAGTTCAACATTTGTATTTGAAATCGCTGAA
Source organism: uncultured Alphaproteobacteria bacterium (assembly GCA_902516235.1). Lineage (GTDB taxonomy): Bacteria > Pseudomonadota > Alphaproteobacteria > HIMB59 > HIMB59 > HIMB59. The sequence goes on along the minus strand of CABXXO010000026.1, from coordinate 9,956 downwards.
CTAATAAGATTATTTCCCATTCTTCCTAATGCTCCAGCAATAGCTACTTTTACTTTAGACATAATTAATTCTTGTTATACCTAAATAAGCCAATATGGAATAGCAAAATTATTAAATTTTATGCTAAAATTAATAATATGATCAGGCTTTTACTCATTCTTTTAATTTTACTATTGGTAAGCTTGTTATTATTTAATAAGAAATTTAGGGAGGCTTTTACAATATCAGTAATACCTCTAGTGTTGCTGGTTGTGGGGCTTATTGGATATATGATTTACTATATGTTTAGCACTAACTATTTTTCATAGTTATACTTATATTAATTAGTTATATGCCTTGCTCGGTTTTAAAACCTAGGTTAACCCAATCGATCAATCCTTTATCCATTTCATAAATAGTGCCTTGATATCCTTGGGCAACTAGATTATCCGCTACCTTTTTAGAGGTTATGCCTGCTGTGCAATGAATGATAATATCCTTGTTATCAGGGTTTATTGAATTAATCTTTTCAACAGTTATTTCTTTAAAAGGAATATTATGTGAGTTCTCTATTCTTATCTTATTGTGTTCATTTGGATATCTAACATCAATAACTATCGCTCCTTCTTGAATTCTTTTTAAAGACTCTTCTGTATCTATCGGTATGTATTTCATCAGCTTATTATCTGCAAATAATAAATTAGTTGATAGAAAAAAAAATAAAAAAAAATATTTTAACATGCGGTTAATCTTTAAAACGGGAGTGACAACTTTTGCAACTCCCAAATAAGTTTTGATGATATTGTTGAACTTCATCAAAATTACCCTCCAGTGCTGCTAACTTAGCGAATGCTGCATTGTCCTCTGTTTCTTTTGCTATTTGATTAAATAAGTCTCTATTATCAATAATGTCTGTACTCGCTTTGGATTTACCACCAAATGAATCGTCAGGAAATAAAGTAGGGTAAACTTTCATAATTTCTTCAATTTCTTCATAAATACTTGCAAGTTCATCATTGATAACTGAGTCCCTAATGAGGTTATTTGCAGCTCTCATAAGTTTATTATAATCTCTCATCGATTCTTGTCTATCCGCAACAGGGTTTGCACTCAAAAGCGAAGAGGATAAAAGTAATAAAGCTAAGGAGTGTTTGATCATGTTTAATTAAGACATATATTTAAGCTATTAACAAGGTCATTAATAATTAGCCGCAAGATCGTTAAATATTATTTTTCCATTATCTAAAATAATTAAATTGTCAGCCAATTTTTTAACGTAATTCATATCATGTAACGTCATTATAATCGTTTTAGATTTGCTTAAATCCGATAATTTATCAAAAAATATTTCTTCGCTTTCAATGTCTAAATTTTGGTTTGGCTCATCCATAATTAATATATCTTGCTCGAAGCTCATAAGCCTAGAAATGAAAACTTTTTGCTTTTCTCCCTCAGACAAACTTGCAAATTTATTTGCTTTTAATTTTTTTAAATTAAATAGATTATAAAATGTTCTATCAATTTTTGTTTTTTTAATACTATTCAAAAGTAAAAAATTTTCCTCTAAGCTCTTATTCAACGAAAGAGATCGTTGAAATAACATAGGTACAGGCTTTTCATATTGTGATTTTATAGAGCCCTTACTTGGGACAATTAGACGATTTAAAATTTTTAATAGTGTACTTTTACCTGACCCATTCTTTCCAGAAATAACAGTAATTTTATTTTTTTGGATACTAATATTTATACTGTTCAGTATTTTTTTTTGATCGGTAGTATATGAAAGATTATAAGCGCTAATCATTTTTTAAAGTATTTAAGATAATTGATATTATTAATGTTAATAAAATTAGTATGGCTCCTAAAATAATACCTAATGAAACATTCCCTTTAGAAGTTTCTAATGCAATGGTAGCTGTCATATTTCTTGTAAAGTGATCAATGGATCCTCCCACGATAGCTGCGGCCCCATATTCACTGATGGCTCTTCCAAAACCTACTAAAATCACGGTGATGTAAATATTTAATTTATTAGATATAAGCAAAAAAATTATATCCTTTTTACTTGCCCCGTAGGATAAGAGTTCTTCTTTGTAAATTGGGTAATCAGTTTCAATATTTTTAATAATTAAGGTAATCATAATAGGAAAAGTAATGACTATTTGAGCTAATATCATAGCCAATGGTGAATATAATATTTCCATCCAACCAAGAGGCCCAGATCTGCTAATTAATAAATAAACTAAAAGTCCAGCACAAACAGGAGGAATGGAAGTCATCGAGCTTAAAAAAATTATTATAGGTTTTTTCAATTTGAATTGATAAATCGCTAGAATATATCCAAAAAACATTGAAAGAATAAAAGATATAATTGTCGAAAATATGCTCACATAAAGTGTTATGAAAATCGCTGACTGTATTTTTTCAAAGGTTAGCATTAGAAAATTAATAAAAATTTAGTTTGTAAAAAACAATTTTTCCCCATTATAAGTAAAGTTATTAATAACATCTTTACCTGCGCCTGTAATCAGCCATTCAATAAATTCTTTTGATTTATCATATTCGACATGGGGAAATTTTTTAGGGTTAATAGCTATGACTCCGTATTCATTATGCATTTCACTCCCACCTTCAAACAGAATTTTTAAATTATTTTTATTTTTGAATGATATCCATGTGCCCTTATCACTAAGCGTATAAGCATTCATCTCTGATGCCACATTCAAAGTGTTGGCCATGCTTGTTCCTGTCTTTATATATTTACGATTATCGAACAGGTAAATATTAGCGAGTTTCCATAAGTCATTTTCTTTTATATTAGTTCCTGATTTATCATCTCTTGAAATAAACTTTTGGTTTGAAAGTGAAATTTTTTTCATAATATTTTTTATATCGGTTTCCTGTAATATTTTAGCAGGATCATCTTTAGGGCCAACAATAATAAAATTGTTATACATTAATTTATGTCTTTTAACCCCAAAGCCATCTGAGACAAATTTCAATTCATCTTTTTTTGAGTGTACCATTAACACATCACCGTCGCCTCGTTTAGCATTTGAAATGGCATTACCTGTCCCCACAGCAATTGGTCTAACTTTGATCCCTGTTTGCTTTTCAAATTTACTTGATAGTAAATCTAGTAGCCCTGTATTCGCAATACTTGTTGTAGATTGTACAATTATGTAATCTCTTGAATGGGCATTAAGATTTAATAATATAAATACTATGAATAATAATATTTTATGAAATTTCATATGATTAAAAATAATAACATATATATAGGTAAAATTTGAGACTAGCTAACAACGCAGATGAATACGGCTTAGTCAGTAAATTATTTCACTGGTCAATGGCACTTCTTATGATTGCCGTCTATCTTTTAGGTAAGAATTTAGAGAATAATTATCAGTATTATTATGAAATATTAATAATTCATAATACCCTTGGTTTATTAATACTTTTATTAGCTATTTTCCGGCTTAGTTGGAAATGGATTAATATAAGACCTAAGCTTTTAGTTAGTAATAAAATTTTAGTGTATGCAGCTAAGACTACATATTTTTTGTTTTATTTTATATTTTTTTTACAGCCAATTTCTGGTTATTTAGTGACGAACCTACAAGGAGATACTGTTATCTTTTTTAATATAGAATTGGCGTCAATAATAGATGTGGATAGTGATTTGAGGTTTATATTCAAACAAATACATGAGTACACCAGTAATGTTGTTTTACTCCTCTTTTTTATTCATTCAGGAGCAGCATTGATGCATCATTTTATCTTAAAAGATCGTACTCTTAAAAGAATGATGTTCTCAAAAAAATAAATTACAACCAATCAGGCACTGGAAGTTTTTTGGATAATAAGTAATTTTTATTATACAGTTTACTGAAATATTTATTTGCATCGTCACACAAAATTGTAACAATGTTTTTTCCTGGCCCCATTTCTTTTGCCATTTCAATTGCCCCGGCTACATTTACACCAGAGCTAGAGCCAAGAAACAAACCCTCTGTTTTGACCATTTTGTATAAGAGTTCAAATGCTTTGTAGTCCGTAATATGATATGAAAAATCGACAAGGGAAGGTTCTACGTTTTTGGTTACTCTATACTGACCTATTCCCTCCGCTTCTGACGGCTCCCCTTTAACTTCTAGTTTTGAAAATTTGAAATAATTATACATTTGGGCGCCTTGAGGATCTGTACAAGCTATTTTAATGTTTGAATTTAATTCTTTGAGTCCAATAGATGTACCTGCTAGAGTTCCCCCTGATCCTATGGCACACGTAAAGCCATCTACTTTTCCATCAAGCTGATTGAATATTTCTTTAGCTGTAGTTTTCGAATGAAATTTATAATTTGCCGTATTATCAAATTGGTTAGCCCACATAACAGAGGTTTCTCCTTTTGATTGTAATTCCTCAACTAGTCTCTTAGATACATGTTGGTAATTACCTGGATCTGAGTAAGGTTTAGTAGCTACGACTTTGAGCTCTGCTCCCATGTTTCTTAAAATACTTTGCTTTTCCTCAGAGGCTCCATCAGGCATAACAATTATAGTTTTGTATCCCCTAGAATTATTAATCATTGTTAAGGCAATACCTGTATTTCCAAAGGTGCCCTCTACAACAGTGCCTCCGGGCTCTATTAAGTTATTCTCCTCGGCATCAAGAATTATTCCCAGCGCTGTTCTGTCTTTAATGGAACCGGCTGGGTTCATAAATTCTGCTTTTCCATAAATATTACATCCTGTAATTTCAGATGGATATTTGAGTTTAATGAGTGGCGTATTGCCAATAAAATCAACTATATCTTTCATTTTAAATTTTAGACAGAGCTTGGTCTAAATCTGCAATCAAATCATCAACATCCTCGATACCAACCGATATTCTTAACAATGTATCGGAAATACCCAATTTTTCTCTTATCGAAGAGTCGATTGATGCGTGAGTCATGATAGCAGGATGTTCTATTAAACTTTCAACTCCTCCTAAACTCTCTGCTAGGGTAAATATATTTAGATTTTTAAGAAAACTTTTTACTCCATCAATATTTGTATCGAGAATAAAAGACATCATTCCACCAAAACCATCCATTTGTTTTGCTGCTACTTCTTTATATCTTTCATCAATACCTGGAAAAAAAACTTTATTAATTTTAGAGTGGTTTGTTAAAAAATTAGATACGGCAATAGCGTTCTCGTTATGCTGTCTCATTCTCACAGATAGTGTTTTAATACTTCTTGTTAGTAAATAACAATCGAAGGGCGAAGGAATAGCACCAACTGCATTTTGAATATACGAAATTTTCTCGGCATATTCTTTATTTTCTTTAATCACAATGGACCCTCCTACGATATCAGAATGACCACCTAAATATTTTGTGGAGGAGCTCACAACCATATCTGCTCCTAATTCAAGTGGTCTTTGATTGAAAGGAGAGGCAAATGTATTATCACAAATAACTGGTAAATTAAATTCACTTGCAATACTAACAGTGTTTTTAATATCAATAATTTTCATTAAAGGATTTGAGGGTGTTTCAACCCAAATGAATTTAGTATTTTCCTTTATTTCATCATTCCAGTTTACGTTTTTATCGAAATCAATATAAGTTACTTCAATATCGGATTTTACTTTATCAAATAATCTGCGTGTGCCTCCATAAACATCATCGGAGCAAATTATATGGAAGTTAGTACCAAATAAATCGCAAACTGTATTTATTGCTGACATTCCAGATGCAAATGCAAAAGCTTTGTGACCAGACTCGATTTGTGCTAATAGTTTTTCTAATACATCTCTGGAAGGATTTTTTGTTCTCGCATATTCATATTCAAAGTTTCCGGGTTCAATTTGTTTAAACGTAGATGAAAGATGGATCGGTGGCATGACTGCTCCGGTTTCTTTATCTGAACCATGTCCAGCATGAATTACTTTTGTGTTAAATTTTTTTTTCACAACTCAATTTATAACCAATTAATTTTTAAATAACATCTATAACAATATTTTTCTTATTTGACAGGCTTTTTTAAATTATAAAAAATCTGTTTCATATCAACCAAAATTGAAATATTATACCGGTCCCCTAGCCGCTTGGGTTGAGACATTGTCGAGGAGGAAGGTGGCAAGGGGCAAAAATTCTTTATAAAACCAAAAGTCATTTTTATATTTGTTGATTAAATTTAAGTTTCTTTCGAAATTATCTGATTTAAACGATCAATTTTCATATCTACGGTTATATCGTTTGGCATCAGTCTTTTCATTTCTTCATAAACCTTAAGTGCCTCTTCGTAGTTTTTATAATAAATCAAAATTCTACTAAGGCCATCAAGGGCTCCGAAATGCCTTGGTTCTAAATACAAAGTAGCCTCTATATCTCTCATAGAGCTTTCATAGTCACCCATCATAAAAAAAAATGTGGCTCTTTTATTGTAAGCCTCTGCAAAGTCTGGTTCCTCTTGAATTATGAAATCTAAAGAGGCGATGGCATCTTTATAGTTTTTTGAACTGAAAAAATAAGGCATGTTATCCATGATTGTCTGAGCTTCAGAATTTTCAGTTATCAGCCATTCTTTCCAAATTTGAGATACTATAAGACTTTGTTCTTTGTAGCTCTTAACCTCATAAAGCTGACTAAATAGACCATCAAGTTTAGGGCTATTTTGATCTGCATAACTAACGGATAGGTTAAAAAGAAAAGTAAATATAAGAATAAAAATTTTCATCTACTTTGTTAAAATACGCATATAAATAGCATGCAGTTTAAAAAAATATTCTATACAACCTTATCTATATTTCTATTTAGCACACTATCAATTGCAGAAACTATTGATAAAACTGAGTTTAATGAAACACAAGCTATAATTGAAAGTCAACTAAAAGCCTTTATTAACAAAGATGCAGAAGGGGCTTTTTTTCATGCCTCTCCTTATATTAAAATGAGGTTCAATAATCCTCAAGATTTTATGAGCATGGTTAAGAATTATTATGAGCCAGTTTATAATCCAAAAAATTATTATTTCATGGAGTCAAAATTTTTTGAAGGATCAATTTATCACCAATTGCAGATAATCTCTCAAGACAATGTTTCTTATCTAGCAATGTACTCGCTAGTTAAAGATAATGGTGAATGGAAAATATCAGGATGTTCTATTTACCCAATGAACCAGCAATCAATTTAGTTTTTTCAATTTAGAATAAATTAAATAACCCGAGATAATTACTAAAATGGCTCCTAATATTTCAATTATTGAAGGGTAATGATTAAAAACAACAATGCTTATAACTATTCCAAATATTATCTGTGAGTAATGTGTGATACTAAAAAATGAGGCTTCAATCCTTCTAAGTGAATAGATTAAGATCATCATAGCAACGCCATCAATCAAACCAGCACTTATCATTATTAAAAAATCGTTCATAGCAATATCTTTATAATGATTAATTGAAAAAATTGTAAAAATTATACCAGCAGTCGCCATACTATAAAAAGTTAAAGCCATAGTTCTCTCGGACTTCCCATATACTCGAACAGTAAAATCTAAACATGCTAATGATATTACTCCTAAGACTAAAAAAATAACTCCTAAAGAATTAAATCCTGCATTTAAACTAAAACCTGAGACCATAAAAACTGCTATCATTGCAAGTATTAAAGAAATTATTTTTGAAAGATAAATACTTTCTTTCAATATTACTATCCCCATTATTGAAAGGAGCACTGGTGCTGACAAAATTATAGGGTAGGCTATAGATAATGGTAGAAGAATTATTCCCTTAACTACAAAATAGTAAGTTAAAGTCATTAAAACTCCCCTGACAAGGTGGAGTCTATAATTTTTAGTTTTTATTTCTGAAAAACTCTTTCTATACAACAAATAGATTAAAACTGGAATCAAAGCAGAGAAGCTGGCTATTGAAAAAATAACTGTATCTTTATAAAGATCACCTATTAGTTTTATGATTGTGTCTGCAATGGAAAATAATAAGAAGGCAAAAGTACCTAGAATATATATTAAGTGTTTTTTACTCTCTAATTGAGACATGGAATTTACTTCTATATCTCATTACTAAGAGTAATACGAACAATTTAATAATCAGTGGAATAAAAAAATAAAATATCATAATATTGGGAATATTGGGGTGTAATGAGAAATTAATAGACTGTAAATAGCCATAACCAGTTAATGCGATGCCTGCAGCGATACCAATGGCTGCTTTCTTAATTATTGAGAAGAATGAAGTAAAGATCTGAGATAAACGATTGTCATTATTTTGATCAAGAATGTCTGCTAATTCAATTTGAGGTATAATAAGATCAATTCCAATCCCAATACCAGTGATTAATATGACAAACAAATATGTTTGCCAACTGTTGCTATTTGTAAAAATAACAAAAAGGAAGCCAAATATAGTTAGGCTAGTGCCAAACTGAAGAAGAAACATATTTGAAAATTTTCTTCCGTACAAATACCAGAAAGGTGTAGATATCAATGTTATTAAAAAATATAAAATTAATAAATATCCTGCATATTCAGTAAGCCCTAAATACTCTGAAACAAATATAATAAATAAATTTGCAGTAAAATTATTAGCAAGTAAGTTAAAAAATGTTATGTAAGAAAAAGATACAATCCTTTTGTTTTTTTCTATAAATGATTTTAGTTGATCCCAAGAAATTTCGTTTGACTTATAATTTTGCTCGTCGTCATAAAATAAATAAAAAATTAATCCTCCTGTAATAGCTAAGATAATAAAAATTAATCCGCTTATTTTTATTACGTTCGGGTTTAACAAATCAACACCCTGAAGTTTTGAAATGACGGTAGGAATAATTAGGGCTGATAATACTCCTAAAATTGCAAATATTTCTTTAATTGCAGCTAAACGGAATCTTTTTTTAAGAATTTTTTTTTGATCTATTACAATTGAGTCATAGGGAATAATTGCAATTGAGTAACTAACCAGAGCTAAATTATAAAAGAAAATGAAAGAATAAATGTTATCTGATTGAATAATATAAAGACCAAACAGTGAAAAAATAAATACTATTATACCAAGAAGGATTTGGTTTTTTTTTGAGCGACCTGAAATAATTCTATTTTCTGATAGGTAGCCAATTAAAAAGTCTGAAATAACATCAAACAATCTAGATGTTAATATTACTAAACCGATAACACTTAAGGGGATACCTATTGATAAATTGTAAAATGTTGGCAAAAAAATAAATAATAATAAAAAACTTCCAGCAAGATAAAATGATTGAAAACTATAGGATAAAATGGATTTTAGGTTCATTTCTAGATTTTTTGTGTTTGAACAACTTTGACTATATCAAAATATTAATTAGTGTTCAGTTAGCATTCATGCGGGGGCTGATTCGGTATTTCACTTTCCTCCTCTATATGTCGAGTCAGCCGTTCCTTTATACTCTATATCTAGTATCTGCCTCTTAATTTTTTTTCCCCACATATACTCGCCAAGATTTCCACTTTTCGTCACTACTCTATGACATGGGACTAATAAACCCACAGGGTTTTTTCCAACCGCAGAGGCTATGGCTCTCACAGCCTGTGGTTTTTTTATTTTTGTAGCAAGATCAGAATAAGAAATTGTTTTACCATAGGGAATTTTTAAAATCTCCTTCCATACTTTTTTTTGTAATGGCGTTCCGTTAATAAATTTTATTTTAAGATGTAATGGTTTTTGAATATTTCCTTTAAAAAACTCAGATATAAAAGTATTAACTTTTCTAAAGATCAACCCTTTACTTGGATTGTAAAGTTTTATGATACTGTTTATTCTTATATCATTATATTTGATTAAATAATGAATACCTTTTGGGCTATCTAGGACAAAAAACTTACTTAGTGGTGTTTCGATAAAATCAAAACAATAAATCATTAATTAAACATTTTTTTTACTTTGTCGAAAAATCCCTCTGTCATTGTTGAATTTTTCTTGGTAAGCGTGTC
>CABXXO010000025.1 GCA_902516235.1 uncultured Alphaproteobacteria bacterium | reverse complement strand
GTTGAGATTGATGAAGCAAAAGTAATGGAAAAATTTGGAGTCGGCCCAGATAGAATTACAGATGTTCAAGCTCTTATAGGAGATAGTGTTGATAACATACCTGGGGTTCCAGGAATAGGTCCCAAAACAGCTGCTAAATTAATTAATGAATTCGGTACTTTTGAAGAGCTTTTGCTAAAAAAAGATCAAATTTCAAATGTTAGAATAAAAAACCTTATTCATGATCATGAGGAATCTGCAAAAATTAGTCATAAGCTTGTCATTTTAAAAAACGATCTTGAGTTACCTATTAAAATAGAAAAGTTAAAACAATTTGATGACTCCACAAAGTTGAATGACTTCTTCAAAAAGTATGAATTTAAATCACTTATAAGAACTAGTGCCAATGAAACAAAACCTCATGCATCAAAAAAAAATATAGATTTTAAATCATTAACTAAAACAAAAGAAATAATAGAATATCTAAATTCTCTTAAATCTGAAAAAATATTGGCTATAGATTTAGAGACAGACAGTTTAGATGTAAATACTGCAAATATTATTGGGGTATCTTTATCAAATGCTGACCAAGCTTATTACCTACCGTTTAAATCCCCAGAAAATGAATTATCCAAAAAAGATCAAGAAAGTGTGCTCAAAAACCTTAGTGAACTGTGTGGAGATGAATCCATATTAAAATTATTTCACAATGCAAAATATGACTCTGTAATCTTAAAACGTTTTGGTGTCAACACTGTCTCTTTCCAAGATACATTACTTATGTCTTTTTTTGTTAACAATGGTTTAACAAAACATAACTTAGAGGATTTGTATTATTACTATTTTGGAGAAGAAAAAGAAAAGTTCAAAGATGTTATAAAAAATGAGTCCAAAAGAAAATATAAGGATTTTTCTGAAGTACCACTAGAGGCCGCAACAAATTATGCCGCTCATGATGCATATGCTGCGTTCAAATTATATGAAACTCTCAATGAGCAGATAGCTGAATCCTTAGATAGTTGGATTTATTATGATATTGATAAAAAACTAAGCTTAGTTCTCCAAGATGTAGAGAGCAATGGTTGTAAAATTGATTTAAAATTTTTAAATAAACTAGAAAAAGATCTCAACAAAGAGATTGAAAAAATTGAGCAGAAAATATTTAAAATTGCTGGTGAAGAATTCAATATTGGGTCTCCAAAACAATTAACTGAAATTTTCAAGAAGTTAGACATTAAAGTCTCAAAGAAGACTAAAGCAGGAGATTTTCAAACAAATGTAAAGGTATTAGAGCAGTTGGAGTCTGAAGGTGTTGAGATAGCCTCACATATTTTGCAATGGAGACAATACTCCAAGCTTGTTTCTACCTACACCTCATCGTTAGCTGATCACGCAGATAAAAAAGATAGGGTTCATAGTACATTTAATATTGCCGCAACTATAACAGGACGACTAAGTTCATCTGAACCTAATCTTCAAAACATCCCAATCAGAACTGAAATTGGAAAAAAGATAAGAACAGCTTTTATAGCTGAAAAAGATCATGAACTTTATAGTTTTGACTACTCACAAATTGAACTTCGAGTTTTATGTGAGGCATGTGAAGATCCAAATTTGTTAAAAGCTTTCCAAGAAGACCAGGACATTCATGAAAGCACGGGCCAATTAGTTTTTAATAAAAAAATAATTAACGATAATGACAGAAGAATGGCCAAGATTATTAATTTCGGAATAATCTATGGAATTAGCCAATATGGTTTAGCTAAACAGTTAGGTGTTAGCAATGCTGAAGCAAAGCTTTTCATCGATAATTATTTTAAAAAATTTCCAAATATTAATGACTTTATGAAAGCAACCACCGATAAAGCAAAAAAACTAGGCTACGTTGAAAACCTTTTTGGAAGAAAGTCTCACATAAAAGATATCAATGCTAAAAATTTTATGTTGAGATCATTTGCAGAAAGACAAGCTATCAATGCACCTATTCAAGGTACTGCATCTGATCTTATAAAAATTGCAATGTTAGATATACATAATTACTTAAGAAAAAATAATTGTAAATCAAAAATGACATCCCAAGTTCACGATGAACTCTTGTTTGAGATACATAAAAAAGAAAAAGATATTATCCCAGAAATAACTAATCTGATGGAAACTTCACATCAAAAATATAAGTCTTTTAAAACACCTATAAAAGTTGACTTTGGTGGTGGTTTAAATTGGGGTGAAGCTCATTAAAACATTAATTATATTAATTTTTTTATTATCCAAAGTTGCTTTGGGTTTAACTTTTAAAAGTGATGGTTCAGTTGTTGATAGTAAAGGAAATCTTATAGAGACTAGTAAAAGTCATGAAGTAAATATATCTCAATTTGAAAAAGACCTTGAGAGAGTCTCAAAAGACTCAGGTTTTATAGATCAAGAAGGAAAAATGTATTTCCAAGATCAAATAGCAGACAAAAAAAATTCTATAATTGTCATTTACAGTCATGGAGCTCAAGAAGATCAAAGAATAGATGAATGTTTGAGTAGTTGGGCAAAAGTTCCACCAGTAATAAGAGATTTACATAATATAAAAATAAAATCTTATGTAATAAAAATATACAGATTATGTTCTGGAGTAAGAGGGTGGACTAATACAGAACAAGAAAGAATGTGGAGGGCCCATGGAAAATTAGGAAAATTAGATCTTAATCTTACGGCGAGTGATGGAAGTCAATTAATGAATAAACAAAAAGGAAATCAAAAGCTAATAGTTATCAAAAAAAAACTTGACGAGCTCATAGAACTTGGTTTTGATAAAATTATCCTTGCAGGTCATTCATTAGGAGGTTGGCAGTCTTTAAAACTAAAAACTTTGCATCCTGAATTGATAACCGGAGTTATTGGATTAAATCCTGGTGCTGGAGGAACAGTACAAAATAGAAAAGATTGGCCATGGTGGACGGACGTTAGGTATTATGGTTTTGGGGATTATAACAATCTAAATGCTTTAATACTGACACATGATAAAGATAATTTTAATTCTCCAAAAGATTATGATGTATTTAAAAGAGTAGACTCTGTAAAAAAAATAAATTTGACAAAATCTACGTGCAAAGGAAAAATCTCACTTGGTGGTTATCATGGTGTAACCTTGACTGATTGCTATTCAATAGAAGAAACTAAAAGTAAAAATATAAAAAATTATTTAGAGAACTTGTTTTAATTTACATTGATTATTAGAAATCATCATCAGGCTTATTAAAGGCCATCCATTTTTCTAATTCATGGTATCCACCAATTTTTTCACCATTGATAATTATTTGTGGGAAAGTCTTAGCAGTTGGAAATATTTCGAAAAATTGTTCCCTACTATAATCTTGATTTAACATCAATATTTCTGGGTCATGAGTTGCCAAGGCTGACTTAGCCATAGTACAAAAAACACAATTATCTTTGCTATATATCTTTACTTCCACTTAGAAAGACTCGTCAAATGACAAGGAGCGATCTGTTGGGCGTTGATACTCAGAAACTCTTTTTTCAAAAAAGTTGGTCACATTTTGAACATCCAGAGCTCTCATAAAGTCAAACGGATTTTCTGTATTAAACACTCTATCAAATCCAAAAAGATCAGCTATACGATCTGATACTGCTTCGATATACATACACATCATTTCTTTGTTCATGCCAATAAGATCAACGGGTAGTGCATCAGTGACAAATTCTTTTTCAAACTCAACTGCTTCTCTAACAATCTCCTCAAACTCCGATTGAGTTACAGCACCTGGTATTAAATCCATTGATTTAATATCTTCATCTGACAATGTTCCCTTATTAAACTTTTCACTTAGTGTTTTAAACATTAAAGCAGAGAAACTAAAATGCATTCCTTCATCTCTTGCAATCCAATCATTAGAAAGAGCTAGGCCCGGAAGCAGACCTCTTTTTCTAAAGTAATAAATGGCACAAAAAGATCCTGCAAAAAATAATCCCTCAACCAAACCAAAAGCTATTAATCGCATAAGTAAATTTTGATTTCCATTAAGCCATTTTGAAACCCACTGTGCTTTTTTATTAATACAGGGAACATTTTGAATTGCAGAGAACAACTTATCTTTTTCTGAAGGGTCCTCGACGTAGGCTTCTATTTGTAAACCATACATTTCAGCATGAATAGATTCATTTAGCATCTGCATAGTAATAAATAATCGAGATTCAGGAATTAAAATTTCATTATAAAATCTTGATGCTAGGTTCTCGTTTATCATAGCCTCTGAATTTGCAAAAAATGCAAGAACATGTTTAATAAAGTGTATTTCTCCCTCACCCAGTGTTTTTAGATCTCTTAAATCATCTTGGAGTGAAACTTCTTCGGGCGTCCAAAAGGCTTGTACATGCTGTTTATAACGATCGAAAATTTCTTGATGTTGAATAGGGAAAATTGATTTGCATCCTTTAGATATCATGACTTGCTCCTTAAAATAAATTGATAAACCATCTTACGCACTACATGTTACGCAATCCTCTGGTTCATTAGATTGCGCCTCTTTCACATAAGACTCTTTTGCTTTCTTTTCTGAGGACACTGTTACTTTAACTGCGTCTACAGCTGATCGGCTTCTCAGGTAATACATGCCTGTTTTTAAGCCTTTTTTCCATGCATACATATGCATAGAGTTCACTTTTCCAAAAGTAGGGGTTGCCAACCATAAGTTCATGGATTGGGTTTGATCGATAAATGGCGCTCTGTCCGCTGCCATATCAATGACTGTTTTTTGAGATGTTTCCCAAACAGTTTTGTAAACATCTTTTAGGTCTTCGGGAAATCCCTCAATATTCTGAATAGAGCCATTTTCTAATATAATTTGATCGCGTAACTCTTTACTCCAAAGGTTCCTTTTCATCAATTCTTTTACAAGGTGACGATTTACTAATAAAAATTCACCAGAGAGAGTTTGTCGTTTATAAATATTTGATGTTTGCACTTGGAAGGTTTCTGTATTCCCCAAGATAATACCGGTTGAAGCTGTAGGCATACATGCTGTGGTCAAGGAATTGCGTACACCGTGTTTTTGAATCTTCTCCATTAGGCCTTTCCAGTCCCACATACTTGATGGTTTAACATCCCATAGATCAAATTGAAATTGTCCCTTAGAAAGAGGAGAACCCTTAAAAGTAGAATAGGGCCCTTTGTCAGTTGCAAGCTCCATTGATGCCTCTAAGGCACCAAAGTAAACTGTTTCAAATATTTGTTTATTAATAATTTGTGCTTGAACAGAGTCATATGCAATATTCATTTTGAAATAGACATCAGCTAGACCTTGTATGCCAAGGCCAATTGGTCGATGACGACTATTCGAGTTTTCTGTCTTATCTGTAGGATAAAAGTTTATATCAATAACTTGATCCAAGTTTTTTGTAGCAAGTTTTGCAACTTGGTATAAGTTTTGGTAATCAAATTTGCTTTCATCTGTAACAAACTTTGGTAATGCGATTGACGCTAGGTTACAAACAGCTGTCTCATCTTTTTCAGAGTATTCAACGATTTCAGCACACAGATTAGATGATTTAATTACTCCAATATTTTTTTGGTTAGATTTTTTATTTACAGCATCTTTGTAAAGCATATACGGCTGTCCAGTTTCAATTTGTGCTTCAATGATCTTTGACATTAAAGCTCTTGCTTTAATTCTTTTAAGATCAGGCATTTCATTTTCATATTTAGTGTATAGTTCTACAAACTCTTCCCCGTAAGTGTTAGACAGTCCTGGACACTCATGTTCGCTCATTAATGTCCAATCGGCATCCTCTTCAACTCTTTCCATAAATAAATCTGGTATCCAAAGAGCATAAAATAAATCTCTAGCTCTGAATTCTTCAGCACCTGTGTTTTTTCTAAGCTCTAAAAACGACTCAATATCAGCATGCCATGGCTCTAAATAGACAGCAAATGATCCCTTTCTCTTGCCCCCACCTTGGTCAACAGATCTTGCTGTTTCGTTAAAAATTTTAAGAAATGGAATTAGTCCGTTAGATTTACCGTTTGTTGATTTAATACGACTTCCGCCACCCCTAATGTTATGGGCGTGAAGGCCTATACCACCTGCGGTTTTAGAAATCAAAGCACAGTCTTTCACTGTATTAAAAATACCTTCAATAGAGTCATCTTCCATTCCAATCAAAAAACAAGATGATAGTTGTTGCATTTTTAATCCACTATTGAAAAGAGTGGGCGTTGCATGTGTGTAGAAACCTTGAGACAAACTATCATAGGTTTTTTTAACCTGATAAAAATCAAACTTATCACCCGACACACATAGAGCTACTCTCATCCACAAATCCTGAGGTCTCTCTGCAGTTTTATTATTTGATTGAAGAAGATAAGCTCTGAACAAAGTTGTTAGCGCAAAATAATCAAAATAATAATCTCGATCGTAGTCAATAATTTTTTCTATTTCATCTGCATTAGCTTTTACCTTTTCATAATATTCATCACGTAACAAACCATCTTCGTAAAGATTTTTTGTTGCAATAATAAAGCCTGGTGTTTCTTTATGAAGAGCATTGGCTTTAATTCTGCCTGCTAAATAAGAGTAATCAGGATGCTCAACTGTTAGTGCAGCAGCTGTTTCTGCTAAGTAAGTATCTATTTCATTTGTTGTGATACCATCGTATAAACCTTGGATTGCTTTTTGTGCAATCGTAATGGGGTCAATCTCTAATCCGTTTGATAAAATAGATATACGGTTTGTAATTTTCTCTAATGAAATATCTTCTTTGTTACCATCTCTTTTGGTAACAGCCATTGTTGAGACTTTGGCACCTATTTGTTCATTAAGTTGAGCTGTCTTATAACGTTGGTTAGCTCTCTGCTCTCTGTACAGAACATAAGCGCGAGCAACTTTATGGTGCTCCCCTCTCATCAAGGCTAATTCAACCTGATCTTGGATATCCTCGATATGAATCATATCACCGTTAGCAATACGTCTGGTTAGAGCCGCTGTGACGGTCTCAGTAAGCTCAGAAACGCTTTTATCAATCTGGTTACTATCTCTAAGGTCAGTTTGTGCTAAAAAGGCTTTTCTAATAGCGTTTGCAATTTTGTCAGACTTAAAAGGCGTTATGGATCCATCTCGTCTAACAACACTCAAACTTAACAAGTTTATTTCTTCGTTTTGCTTGTTAATTACTGTATTTTTTGTTGAATTTTCTAATGTTTCCGCGCTATTTGTTTCCATACTTCCTACCAAGTTTTGTATACTTTTTTGAATAATCACTAGATGTAGTGTTTATTGCCTAGTGACTATACAATCTATAGACAAACATAGTCAATTTATTTTGTATTTAATTCTGAAAACCCAATAAATTCAATTGGAAATTAAAGATTCAATTAACAAATATTTTTAAAATATTCACAGGTTTTTATCAAATTTTTCTTAAGAGCGAATATGTATAGTATTTTATGAGCAAAGCTTGGAATTAATTCTCAAAATTTTTAGATGATTCGCCTTAGACTGTTAAATAGATCATACAAATATGTTTAAGTTTCATAACTTGTTATACATTTTTTGATAGATCTCTCAGCAAAAACCCTTATTTTCATTTAGTGAAAAAAATTCTAGGAGTCGGAACAGCACTGGTAGATGTCATATGCCAAGTGCAAGATAATGTCATAAATGATTTAAAGTTAACCAAAGGTTCAATGACATTAATTGAGGAGTCTCAAATTCAAGAAATTAGATCAAATTTTGCAAATCCTTTAATTACTTCAGGTGGTTCAGTTTGTAATACAGTCCATGAACTTAATTACAGTTCGCATGAAGCAAGCTTTTATGGAAAAGTTAATGATGATGAATATGGAAATGCATTTATTCAAGATTTAAAAAAAGCAAAAATACCCTTCAAGGGATCTCTAAAAGAAAATGAATTACCAACGGGTTGTTGTAATATCTTAGTCTCTCCTGATGGAGAAAGAACAATGGCAACACATATAGGAATTGGTTCGCAACTCCAACCAGAGGAAGTAAGCGAAGAAATTCTTAATGACATTGATCATATTTATATGGAGTCTTATTTATGGGATCATGAGTTAACAAAAAAAACTCTTCAAAAAATTGGAAATATGGCAAAATCAAAAGGTATAGAAACATCTCTATCTCTTTCAGATCCATTTTGTGTGGATAGGCACCGAGCGGAGTTAGAAAATTTTATCATTGAAAATATTGATTTAGTATTTTGTAACTTTGATGAAGCAAAGATGTTTTCTCAATCTGACATTATGGCAGATGTAAGTTTATTTTTTCAAAACTTCGATAAAAAAATAGTCATGACATCTGGAGCAGATGGCGCATACTTCTTTCATAAGGATGAAGTAAGCCACCAACCTGTTGACAAAGTAACAAATGTTGTTGATACAACAGGTGCTGGAGATAATTTTGCTGCTGGATTTTTAGATTTTTATCTTCAAGGAAAATCTGCTAAGGAGTCTCTTGAAAATGGGAATGCGATAGCTGTTCAAGTCATTCAACAATTAGGACCAAGGATACAAAGAGTATGAAAAAACTATATAAATATTATAATTTGTTTTATTATCAAAATAATAAGGGGGAAAAAGAGTGGATTACAAAGTAAAAGATATATCTCAAAGCACATTTGGTAGACAAGAAATTGAAATAGCAGAGACTGAAATGCCCGGATTAATGGCTATTCGTGAGCAATATGGGGAGTCAAAACCTTTAGCTGGTGCTAACATTATGGGGTGCCTACATATGACCATTCAAACTGCAGTTTTAATTGAGACATTGGTCGCCCTTGGTGCTAAATGTCGATGGAGCTCTTGTAATATTTATTCAACCCAAGATCACGCTGCAGCAGCAGTTGCTGAAAGCGGTACACCTGTTTTTGCTTGGAAGGGCATGAATGAAGAAGAATTTTGGTGGTGTATCGACCAGACTATCGAGGCTGATGGTTGGGAGCCTAATATGATTTTAGATGATGGTGGAGACTTAACACTGCGTATGCATGAGAAATATCCTGAGCTTTTAAAAAATGTCAGAGGTCTCTCCGAGGAGACTACTACAGGTGTTCTTCGTTTAGAGCAAATGGCATCTAAAGGAACATTGCAAGTACCTGCTATTAACGTTAATGACTCAGTTACAAAAAGTAAATTTGATAATTTATATGGTTGTAAGGAAAGTTTAGTTGACGGTATTCGTAGAGGAACTGATGTCATGATGGCTGGAAAAGTCGCAGTCGTGGCAGGTTTTGGAGATGTTGGAAAAGGCAGCGCAGCATCACTTAGGGGAGCAGGTGCTAGAGTTCAAGTAACGGAAGTTGATCCTATTTGTGCTCTTCAAGCCGCAATGGAAGGCTATGAAGTTGTAACCATGGATGATGCTTGTAAGTATGCAGATATATTCGTAACTGCTACTGGTAACAAAGATATTATTACGCAAGATCATATGAGAGAAATGAAAGATCGTGCCATAGTTTGTAATATTGGTCACTTTGATAATGAAATTCAAATAGATGATTTACAAAATTACAAATGGGAAGAGATCAAACCACAGGTCGATCAAGTAACGTTTCCAGATGGAAAAAAATTAATTATTCTCTCAAAGGGAAGATTGGTAAATTTAGGAAATGCTACTGGTCATCCAAGTTTTGTAATGAGTGCATCCTTTTCTAATCAGGTTTTAGCCCAGATAGAAATATGGGAAAACTATAAAAACTATGAAAATAAAGTATATGTTCTGCCTAAAAAACTGGATGAAATGGTAGCTATGTTCCATCTACAAAAAGTTGGAGCTAAACTAACTGAAATGTCTAAAGACCAAAGCGATTATTTAGGTGTTGAACAGCAAGGCCCATTTAAGAAAGATACATATAGGTACTAGTTATGAGAAAAGATTATATTTTTACTTCTGAGTCAGTGTCAGAGGGACACCCAGATAAGGTATCAGATCGAATTTCAGATGCTGTAGTTGATCATTTTATTGCAAAGGATCCCTTTGCTAGGGTTGCATGCGAAACATTAACTACAACTAATAAAGTTGTTTTATCAGGTGAAGTAAGAGGACCTGTGCAAGAAGATAAGGAAGAAATTATTTCAAAAGTAAGAGATTGCATCAAAGATATAGGTTATGAGCAAGATGGCTTTCATTGGAAAACAGTAGATGTACAATATCTTCTTCATGGACAATCTGCAGACATAGCTATGGGTGTGGACTCATCCAATGATAAAGATGAAGGGGCAGGTGACCAAGGAATAATGTTTGGTTATGCATGTAATGAAACAACTGAATTGATGCCAGCACCTATATTTTATTCTCATAAGATTTTGGAGTTAATGGCTCAAGGAAGAAAAGACGGAAGTTTAAAAGGATTAGAGCCTGACTCAAAAAGCCAAGTAACTCTGAAGTACGTTGATGGTAAACCAAATGCAGTCACATCTGTAGTTATATCAACCCAGCACGCTGATGGACTATCTCCTAATGATGTCAAAGAAATTGTAAATCCAGCTTTAAAAAATTCTATCCCAGAAGGGCTATTAAAAAACTTAGATGATAGAGAATATTATGTAAATCCAACAGGTAACTTTGTTATAGGTGGACCAGATGGAGATACAGGACTTACTGGAAGAAAAATCATCGTTGATACATATGGAGGCGCGGCTCCACACGGTGGAGGGGCTTTTTCCGGGAAAGACCCAACAAAGGTAGATCGCTCTGCTGCATATGCATCTAGATATCTTGCAAAAAATATTGTTGCCGCAGGTCTGTGTGATCAATGCACAATTCAATTGTCATACGCAATCGGAGTGGCTAAGCCTTTGTCAATTTATGTTAACACGCAAGGCACAAATAAAATAGATGAAGCCAAAATTGAGGCAGCAATACCTGAGATTATGAACTTATCGCCAAGAGGAATTAGAGAGAAACTGCAATTAAATAAACCAATTTACGAACAAACAGCAGCTTATGGTCACTTTGGTAGAACTCATGATAGCTCTACCGGAGCTTTTTCATGGGAGAGTTTAGATTTGGTCTCTGATTTTAAATCCCTTGCTTAGTTGAGTTTAAATTTTTCTATCTCACAAGAGAAACAGCTTGATGAAATTGTAAAAAAATTAATTAAATCTATTTCTGCGCATCAAATATTTTTTTTCGAAGGAGAGGTGGGATCAGGCAAAACAACTCTTATTAGGTATCTATTAGAAGGTATTGCAAAACTTGAGAAAAAAAAACTATTTTTTCAAGGAAGCCCGACTTACCAACGAGAGCACATTTATAATTTTAAAAAATATGATGTTGTGCATTTTGATTTTTATCAAGTTGATAATTCCTCAATAGATATTGATGAATATCTTTTGAATAATTGTATTTTTATTGAATGGCCTCTAGAAGCTTTAAAAAGCAAATATTTTGATGAGGCCTTATTTATCAAAATTGATTTGAAAAATAAAATTAGAGAAATTAAAATTCAATCTCGTAACAACAAATGGCTCCAGAAAATAAAATAAATTTAATAAAAATAAAAAAACATCTTTCAAGTAAAAATTTTAAAGTTGGAGGTTTTATTAATTTTGAGTCTGATGCTTCAGATAAAGTATTTAAGCTTTGTAAAACTGCAAATAAAAACCTTTTATTATTATCATTTCAAAACAAACCTAATGATTTTAGAAAATATGTAAAAGCCACAGAGGTATTAATAAAACAAAAAGTAAATACACCAAGTATTGTAGATTTAAGCCGTAGTCATAAATTTGTAATAATGGATTATTTTCCAATTACAAATGCAGCAAGATATTTTAAAAAAAATTATATGAAGCAAATACTCCCTCTAGCAACTCAAGCTATTATCAATTTACAAAATACTAAAAAAAAAATATCTGGTATTAAAACAAAACCTCAATCAAATTTACTAAATGATGCCGTTAGGGGCATTAGAAAATATATTCAACATTATGAACATAAAATTGAAATTGGTTTTTATCTAAATAAACTTATTGTATCTTCATTAAAGAAAAATACTGAAAAACAACAAAAATATATACCAGTTCTTACACATGGAGACTTTTTCTTAGAAAATCTTATTTACTATAAGCGTCTCTTATATGTCATAGATCATCAAGACTTACATTACAATCATCCTCATTTAGACATAGCATCATTAATTTTTGATGCACGAAGGTCATATTCACAAATTACAGAAGAAAGATTGATGAGAATTTATGCAAAAAAACAGAATCTAAATTTAAAAGAGTTCAAAGAGAACATTCATCTTGTAAGCTTATTAAGAAATTTAAGAATTTTAGGAAACTGGGTACAACTATTTGATACTGGAAAGTCTAAGTATTTAAAAAAATATAGAACAGAAACTTGGAAGCAGATTTTTAAGCATGTTGAATATTTACGTTTTTGGGACTTAAGAGAAATCTTTATGTATATTTATAAAAAAACTAAATAAATGAATATTTTAGTATTAGCTGCTGGTTATGGAAACCGAATGGATGATTTAACAAAAAATATTCCTAAACCTATGCTCAAGATAAACCAGAAAATGCTTATTGATTATGCAATAGAAATAGCACAAAAAATTTCCCATCAAAGAATTTTTGTTAATACACATTATCAAAATCAAATCTTAGAAAGTTATATCAAAGAAAATTACATAGATATTTTTATATCTCATGAAACTAATATTTTAGGAACAGGGGGTGCCATAAAAAAAATACAAAATGATGATTTATTAATTTTAAATACTGATAATTTATGGCAGGAAACCTTTATAAATGAAATTAATGAAGCTATAAATTTTTTTAATCAAAATATTAACATTGAAAATTTACTTCTTGTAAATTCTAAAGGTGAAAAATTTGATTTAGAAATTAACATTGAAAATTTAATTAATTTTCCATCAGATAACTACAATACTCAATTCCAAGGGTGCCATATCATTAGAAATAAAACTCTTACACACTATCCTGATATTTTTAACATCCAAGATTATTGGATTAATTGCAGTATTGAAGGAAAATTATATGGATATGAAACTGTTAGTGTTAATACACACGTTGGAACAAAAGAATTATATTTGAAAAACCAATACTAATTCCCATATATAAAGTATGTCAGTTGAACAAATTAACGATGCTAACTTTCAAGAGAAGGTTATGGAATACTCAAAAAATACACCTGTTTTAGTAGATTTTTGGGCTGAATGGTGTGGCCCTTGTAAGGCAATAGCTCCCATATTAGATAATATTGCCTCAGAGATGGGAGATAAAATTTCGATCAAAAAAATTAATATTGATGAAAACCCTCAAGCACCAGCAAATTTTAGTATTAGAAGTATTCCAACAATGATTTTATTCAAAGACGGTTCCATAGCTGATACAAAAATCGGCTTAGGTTCAGAGGCTGATTTAAAAAACTGGATATCTAGTAAAATTTAAAAATTTTCTTTTGAAAAAACTTTTAATTTGACTGTTCATAAGGAAATGAACTCAACTGTTTAAGTCCATCTTTAGTTACTAAGTATTGATCTTCAAGTTTTATTCCCTCTTTTCCACCAACCTCTCCAATATAACTCTCAACACAAATAGTCATATTTTCTTCAAAATGGGCAGAGTAATCAGAGTTACTAAAATCTTTATTGGGGTAAGCAACAAAAGGCCACTCGTCACATAATCCTACGCCATGGATAATACAAGGATAGTGATTGTCATAGCAATTATCAGGTAACTTCCATGATTGCTCAGTAAATTCTCGAAAG
>CABXXO010000024.1 GCA_902516235.1 uncultured Alphaproteobacteria bacterium | reverse complement strand
TTTCAACAGCCAAGGCATAACACTGTTTTGTATAAGGAATGGTATTCAAGGCAATGTCAATGATAAACCCTATGCTGAAAAATTACTCTTTATGCAAGAGAGTCAGGAAATCCCCTTTCATAGCCATAAGATTAAATTGGAGGATATTATAAATAGGGGTGGTGGAGATTTAGCAATTGAGTTTTTAGAAATTGATAATAAGGATCAGCAATTATTAAAAAAAATTACTGTTCTTGTTGATGGAGAAAAAATTGAACTAGATCCTTATGAACCTTTGATTTTAAAAAAAGGTCAAAGTGTTACTGTAGAGAGAAATGTTTATCATAAATTTTATTCTGTCAAAGGTTCTGGAATGGTTATGGCAGGAGAAGTATCTCAAGTTAACGATGACAATAATGATAATTATTTTCTTGAGAAAGTTGGGAGATTTAGTGAGATACAAGAGGATGAACCACCTCTTCATCCTTTATGGAATGAAGTTTAATGCACCGTGGAGTTATAGGATTAGGTATATGGTGCGTAGATACAACTTACAAAATTAACTATCTTCCTGAGAGAGGTAAACTTGAGTCTATTAAAGATCAATATCAATGTGTTGGTGGTGGCCCCAGTAATGTATTAACTAACTTATCTTCTCTTGGTTTCAAATCTAACTTAATTGCCATGGGATCCATTGGAGATGATGACAATTCAAAACTTATTAAAAATCATTGTCGAAGTAATGGCATTATTTCAAAACACCTTACGATTTCATCTAAAATCCCAACTTCATATTCTTTATGTATGTCCGAGAAACAAAATGAAAGAACTTTTCTTTACTATTCTGGGGCAAATGATTTATTAGACATAGGACATTTTAGATTAAGTAAACTTAACAATTATCCTAAAATTTTATATGTAGGATATCTCAGCCTATTAGGAAAATTAGATTACTTTAATGATAAAGAAACAAGACTTTGTAAAGTTTTAAAAGAGGCAAGAAAAAAAGATATAATCAACATCATTGATTTAGCATCAAATAATATTCCAAATTTTCAAAAAATAATTTTTAGCGCTCTTCCTTACACCGATTATCTTTTACTAAATGAAATTGAGGCTCAATTACTTTTTAAAAAATCAATAATAAACTCAAAAAATCGATTAAACAAAAAACT
The DNA here is from genome assembly GCA_902516235.1 of uncultured Alphaproteobacteria bacterium. GTDB lineage: Bacteria > Pseudomonadota > Alphaproteobacteria > HIMB59 > HIMB59 > HIMB59. Next base: position 13,997 of record CABXXO010000024.1, on the reverse strand, counting down.
AATTATTAATTTATCTAGAAAAATTTTTCAAAAAGGCCTCCAAAGAGCTTTTATTATACATAGCCCCTATGAGTCACTTTATATTTCTAAAAAATATATTTATCACTCTGAGTCTCCTAAAATTCAAAAAAAAAAAATTAAAAATGCCGTTGGCGCGGGAGATGCCTTTTGTGCAGGATTTATTTTTGGTGTGCATGAAGATTGGGATATTAAAGTTACACTTAAGAAATCTCATGCAGCGGGATCAGCTATGATGAAAATTGATTCATCCTCAGGTAATTTACCCAACATCAAAAAATTATAATTTTAAAATAGCATCAGTTATTTGTAGATCTTTATTTAGAGGATGATCTGGTCTTAAATTTTTTTTATTTAACTCACTATGATATAACTTGACAGCCTCGATAGTTGTTAAATTATTTTCTATAATTGCCCTCATTAGCTTCACTAGCAAAATTGGATCCTCTGCAAGATTTATTTTTCTCCCAAAAAGAGCAACTCTTGCACCATAACGACTGGCTTTATTAATTAGTTCAAAACAATCTCGTGTTGTTCCTTTACTGCCGCCTAAAATACCTACAATTAAGTTTGCAGGATCATAAGTTGCAAGGTCTTCCATTGCCTTTGGACCATTGTATGCAATTTTCAAAAATAGGGGTCTTTCTTCTCTAGTTTGTCCCGCAATAGCTTTGATGATGCAATCATTAATATAATCTCCAAGTTCATTTGATTTCAAACCAATATTAATTGGAGGGTTAAAAACCTCCAAAAAATGATTGAATTTATATTTTGTAGCTTCAATTCTAAAATCTCTATAAGCATTTAACATATCTAAATCAAAATCTACATTTTTAGAGAATGTCATTGAAAATAATCCTAAATTTGCAAATTTTGATACATACTTTAGTTGCGCAGATCGAAAAGGTCTTGGATAAGTAGATCTGTAATTACCATTTCTCATTAACCAAATATCTGTAGTGTCATTCATTCGAATAGCAGGAGTGACTTGAGAATTAATAAATATTTTTTTTTTAATTAATTCTTCACCATTTGATGCTGACATCAACATTACATCTACTAGATTTGATTTAGACATAGATATCATAGCTTGCCTATAATCATTTAGCTTCTTGAAGGATTTTAAAATTTTATCCTTACTATCTCTTTTAGGGCCAGGCGTTATGATGCCCATTGCCATATCACCATCTTTAGCATCTGCAATAATAAAATCTTTGGGTTTATAAATTTGTTTTTTTATTTTTTGTAATTTTTTTTCTAAAGATTTATTCATTATGTTCAAACTTTATCATCAAATTTCTCACAGTATAAATAGAAAATTTTTTTAAAGATTGTATAGTAATAATCATGTATTTGGGAATAGATCTTGGAACTTCATCAATGAAATGTTTAGTCATTGGAGAAGAACAAGAAATTATTCATAGTGTTTCGAGTGATGACATACCTTTGTCCAACCCCCAAAGCGGATGGTCTGAACAAGATCCATCTTCTTGGATAGTTGCTCTTGACCAATGTATAATAAGGTTAAAAGAAAAAATTAACATTAATGAAATAAATTCAGTTTCTTTTTCAGGGCATATGCATGGCGCTACTTGTATTAATAAAGATCTTGAAATAATCAGACCCTGTATACTGTGGAATGATACAAGAAGTCATCAAGAGTGCTCAGAGATAATGTCTGATAAATCTGTGATGGATATAGCTGGAAATATAGCAATGCCAGGTTTTACAGCACCAAAAGTTTTATGGATTAAAAGAAATGAAAGTGAAAATTTTAATAAAATCTTTAAGGCCCTATTGCCTAAAGATTACCTAAGATTTTATCTTACTGGAGAATTTTTTAGTGATTTATCCGATGCTTCTGGAACTTATTGGCTAGACGTAGATAAACGAGATTGGTCTAAAAAATTACTTGAAGCTAGCTCAATGAATATTTCACAAATGCCAAATGTTTGTGAAGGAACCGATCAAACCGGTATTATAAAAAAAGATGTGGCTGATAAGTATGGCTTTAATATGAAATGCAAAGTTTATGGTGGTGCAGGAGATAACGCTGCTGCTGCGGTTGGTTTAGGATTGTATGAAGAGGGTGATGCATCAATATCATTAGGTACTTCAGGTGTAATATTTGGGTCTACAAAGAAATTTTTAAAAAATTACGATGATGCAATACACTCCTTTTGCCATTGTTTGCCAAATACTTGGCACCTTATGTCAGTTATGCTCTCCTGCACTTCCAATGTTAATTGGTTTATAAATACTTTTGAATCATCAATTGATGAAATTTCAAAGTGTCTAAAAGAATCTATGAGTTCTGAAGCATCAATAAATAACTCACCATATTACTTACCCTATTTAACTGGAGAAAGAACCCCGCTAAATGACCCTCATGTTCGAGCAAGTTTTCACAATATGGGCATTGAAACGGATAGAAAAACACTTGCGTATAGTTTAATTGAAGGTATCTCTTTCGGCCTTTTTGATAACTATCAAGCTCTTTCAAAAACTGGTATTAAATTAAATAATCTATTTGTAATTGGCGGTGGGTCCAAAAATAAAGATTGGATTAAGCTGTTAGCATCAATACTTAATAGAGATCTTGCTATTACAGAAGCATCAGATGCAATGGCCGCTTATGGAGCCGCTAGATTGGCATATCTCGGTTTCAACAATCTTAAACATCAAGATGTATTAAAACCACCTTTAGTTAAAGAGATAATAAAAAAAGATAATAATATGAAATCAATACTTGAAGATCGGTTTGATTGCTGGAAGAAATACTATGCTAAATAATTTCTTTTAACAAAATAATGTTAGATTTAATATATGATCAACTTTTAATATCAATCACAGAGCGCATTGATAATGATGATAAAAACCGTTATTTTATTGCCCTTTCTGGTCCTCCTGCTTCAGGTAAAAGCACCATATCTGAAAAACTAGCAAATGATCTTAGAGCAAATGAGTATAACTCTAGTATCCTTCAAATGGATGGTTTTCACTACGATGACTTAATTTTAAAAGAAAAAAAACTTCTATTTAAAAAAGGAGCACCAGAAACATTTGATGTTATGGGTTTAATCAACTTTGTATCTAGATTGCAAAAAGAAGATGAGGTTATAATACCAATTTTTGATCGATCACTAGAATTATCAAGGTCCTCAGCAGTTATAATTTCTAAGAATACCAAAGTTATTATAGTAGAGGGTAATTATATCCTCTTAAATTCTTATCCGTGGTGTGAATTACATAAATTTTTTAATACAACTGTCATGATAAATTGTGAAAAAAAAATTTTAGAAAAAAGACTAATTGAACGATGGGAAAATTTCAATTTACCTAAAGAAGAGATTGATGAAAAAGTATATAAAAACGATCTGCCTAATGGTGTAAATGTTTTAAAAAATAGTATTAAGGCTGACTATATTTTAGAAAATTAACTTCGTGGAGGTTCTTTAGCTCCAGTCATAAAAGCAACTGCATCAGACATTTCATATTTTTTTGGATCAATTACACAAAGCCTTGTTCCTAGTCGGTGGACATGAATTCTATCTGCAACTTCAAATACGTGGGGCATATTATGAGAGATGAGAATAATAGGAATACCTCTAGCTCTCACTTCTCCAATTAATTCTAAAACCCTGCGACTTTCCTTAACGCCTAAAGCAGCTGTAGGTTCGTCCATTATTACAACTTTAGTTCCAAATGACGTTGCTCTTGCAACAGCAACACCTTGACGTTGACCTCCTGACAAAGTTTCTACTAATTGATTAATGTTTTGAATAGTTAGAAGGCCTAATTCTGATAACCTTTTTCTAGCCTCATCCTCCATAGCCTTTTTATCAAGAAATTTTAAAAATTTACCCATAAAGCCTTTCTGTCTAATTTCTCTTCCTAGAAACATATTATCTGTAATTGAGAGGGCAGGTGATAGAGCTAGGTTTTGATAAACAGTTTCAATACCTAGTGTTCTAGCTTCAATAGGTGAGGTAAAAGTTACAATTTTACCATCTAACAATATTTCTCCACTGTCAGGTGTTACTGCACCACAAAGAACTTTAATAAGCGTTGATTTCCCTGCACCATTGTCACCAATTACGCCTAAAACTTCACCAGGATACAATTCTAAATTAGCACTCTCTAAAGCAACCACCTTACCATATTTTTTAGATAGGTTTTTTGCTACTAAAATAGGCTCCATTAATTCGATACCTTTCTAATCCATTGATCGATACCAACTGCTATAATAATAAGACAGCCCAAAGCAAAACGTTGCCATAAAACATCCAATCCTGCTATAGATAGACCAGAGCTGAATACACCCACAATCAAAGCTCCAAAAAGAGATCCAATAATAGTTCCTCTACCTCCAAATAATGAGGTTCCTCCAATAACAACTGCAGTAATAGAGTCCAAATTTCCTTCATAAAAACTAGTGGGCGAAACTGAACCCACTCTTCCAATAGAGACCCAAGCACCAATTGCAACTACCAGTCCTGCTACTGCATAAATAGAGACAAGCATTCGATCTGTTCTAATTCCAGAGAGTTCTGCCGCTTCTTTGTCATCGCCAATAGCATAAACATGGCGACCCCATGCAGTTTTATTGAGTAAAAACCATAGGAAAATAAAAATCCCAATCATTAAAAAAGCTCCATAAGTAAATACGAAACCACCTAAATTAATTCTTTCTCCCCAAAAGTGAAGAAGAGGTGCTTGAATTTCAATATCTGAACTTCTTATTGATTGAGAACCTGTGAAGAAAATAACAAGAGCGAAAAAAATATTCCAAGTACCTAATGTTACAATAAAAGGAGGGAGTTTTAATCGAGTTACAAGTAATCCATTAAAAGCACCAGTGGCTACACCTGATACCATTCCAACTGCAATTGCTGGAAGTGTAGGTATCCCCATTTCTACAGAAAGTTTACCCATAAACACAGAGGCCAACACCATCATGGCTGCCACACTCAAGTCAATACCGGCAGTAAGTATGATAAGAGTTTGAGCGGCTGCTAATATTCCAACAATTGTAACTTGTTGGACAATTAATGAGAGATTAAAAGCTGAAAAGAATTTACCACCAGCTAAAAACCCAAAGCCAATAACACTGAGAACTAAAATAATAACAGGAACAATTGTTGGATTTCCATGAAGGAAGTGTTGAATTTTTTTGAGAGTAGATTGCTCTCCAATATCAAAAGTATGGTGATCTTGATCTTTTTCCCCAAGATCACTTGAAAATTTTGGTTGATCTTTTAGATCTTTTGAAATGTCATCAGATATCTTATTCATAATAATAAAATTTAGAAATCAGGGCAGAAAAACTCTGCCCTGAATAATTATTAATTATTGGATTAGCCCCAACATCTATCCATGCCTTCTTTGACACTAATAGATTCAACTCCACTTGCTGCATCATCTGTAACTAGGTTTACACCTGTGTTATAGAAATCCAGACCTGGAGTATTTGCAGGCTTTGAACCATCTTCAGCCCAAGCTTTAATAGCCTCAACACCAAGTGATGCCATTAGTAATGGATATTGCTGAGATGTCGCTCCGATAATACCTCTTTCAACGTCGGCTACACCAGGGCAACCACCGTCAACTGAAGCGATAAGAACACTACCATCGTCTTTGCCCATAGCTTTTAGTGCTTCATAAGCACCAACAGCTGCTGGTTCATTGATGGTGTAAATAACGTTGATGTCTTGATCTTTTGCAAGACATTTTTCCATCGCAGTTCTTCCACCTTCTTCGTTACCATTAGTAACCTCGTTACAAATAATACGTGGATCATCCTCATCGCCCCATTTTGATACATCTTTAACATCTATACCAAAACCTTTTAAGAAACCTTGGTCTCTAAGAACACCAACGGAAGGTTGACTTTCATTAAGATCGAGCATAGCAATTTTAGCGTTAGCTGCATCTGCACCTAATTTTGCAGCTACCCAAGCACCACCTAATTCACCAGCTTTGAAGTTATCTGTTGCAAAAGTAGAGTCAGCAGCAGTGATTGGCTCAAGGGGAGTATCCAGAGCAATTACTAGAAGACCATTGTCTTGTGCATTTTTAAGAACTGGAACAATCGCTTTTGTATCTGAAGCAGCAATTAAAATTCCTTTTGCGCCTGAAGCTATACAAGTTTCCACAGCTCTTACTTGAGTTTCATGATCACCGTCAACTTTACCCGCGAAGAATGATAGTTTGACACCTAATTCATTGGCTCTTGCCTCTGCACCCTCTTTCATTTTAACAAAGAAAGGGTTGATGTCAGTTTTTGTTATTAGACAAGCTTCAATAGCATGGCTTCCTGCTTTTGCTGGAATTGTTGCAAAAGTAAAAGCAACAGCCATAATTGAAGCTAGTACTAGAGATATCTTTCTCATAGTATTTCCTCCTATGTATATATACCGGCATACAATAACTTAAATAGAGGGTACTAAGCTAGATAAATTTTAAATATTTAAGCTTGATTTTTTATAAAATTTTTATCAATTATCAATTTCCATTTGGCATAGGTGTTTTTAGCAATTTCATTCTTTTTTGACTTAATTATAGAGTTTTCGACCTTAAACTGACTTAAATCATGAAAATTTTCAATTTTATGAAAGTACTGCATACCAAACAATAATGCCCCAAAGGATGACATATCTTCCATTTCTGGAATTTTTATATCAACTTCTATAAGGTCAGCAATTAATTGAACAAAAAATTTATTTTTGATCATACCTCCATCAATAGATAAATTATTTAAAGATAAATTTTTAGACTTTTGAAGAAACTCTAAGTAAACAACCTTTTGAAAAGCTACTGACTCGAGAGCTGCACGAGTTAAGTGTCTTTTATCTACTGTAGGATTAATTCCAAAAAAACCAGATCGAGCACTTGAAATCCAATATGGAGGGCCTAACCCAGAGAAAGCAGGAACTAAAAAAACGCCATTGCTACTCTCTACTTCCATAGAAAATTCCTCACTCTCATTAACAGATTTTATAAGTTGTAAATTATTTTTGACCCATGAGACTGTACCTCCAGCAAAAGAACCCAAACACTCTAAGGCATAAGTATTTTGTTTGTTGGTAAATGCAAGTGAGGTAAAAGACTTATCGTCTAATAATAATTTCTCACCAATGTTTGTTTGTATATTAAATCCAGTACCAGTTGTAATTTTAGTGTCACCTTTATTAAAACAAGAGTTTGCAAAAAATGAAGCTTGGGCATCACCAGCAACACCCATAATAGGAATTTTTTTATTAAAACTCCCTTCAAAGTCACTTTCACCAAATAATTCAGAGCTTTTTTTGATCTCAGGAAATTGGATATTTTTAACATTAAATATAGATAATAATTCTTCATCCCATTTATTGTTGAGGCAATTAAATAAAAGCGTCCTAGAGGCATTAGTGGTATCAGTTACAAAAGAATCTAAATCAGTTAAACGATATATAAGATAAGTTTCAATTGTTCCAAAGCAAATTTCTTCACTTTCTATTTTTGAATTTATTTCAGAATTGTTTTCAATAAGCCAATTTAATTTACTACCAGAAAAAAAGGTATTTGGTTGGAGACCAGTCTTCTTTTTAATAGTTTGAGTTAATTCCTTATTCTTCAAGAGATCATCACAAATTTTTTGTCCCCTTGTGCATTGCCAAACAATTGCATTATGTATGGGCTTACCTGTTTTCTTTTCAAATAATGAAAAAGTTTCTCTTTGATTTGTAATACTTATGAATTTAGGGTCAGGCAATAAAAGAGATGCTTGTTTTACAAGTTCAATTAAATTTTGAAAGATTTCCTCAAGGTCATGCTCAATGTATCCTTCTTTTGTATAAATTTGTTTGTGTTCTTTTTGAAATCTTTTTAAAACTTTTAAATTATCGTCAAAAACTAATACTGTTGTCGAGGAAGTGCTTGAGTCAATAGTTATATATCCCATTAACCTAGCATTTGAGCAGACAAGGCTGCAATTTTTTCGGGACTCATATTATAATAATCAAGTACATCGGCCTGGGAGCCATTAACTATATATTCATCTGGTATTCCAAGAATTTTAAAATCAAGATTAATTTTATTTTGTGCGATAATATTTGCACATTGTTCACCTAAACCCCCATAAATACTGTGTTCTTCAATTGATATCAAAACCTTGGATTTTTTAGCCATTTTAATAAAAATATCTTTATCAAAGGGTTTTATTGTGTGCATACTTATTATATTGGGATTAATACCCTTTGTTTTTAAAATATCTCCTGCCAATACAGCTCTTTGAACAGTTTCACCTGTAGAGACTAATGTAATGTCCTCTCCCTTTGAAACTGTTATCGCTTTTCCAATTTGAAAATTAGTCTTCGGAGAATGAATATTCATCATTGGTTTTTTTCCATACCTTATATATAGAGGTTTTTCATAACCAACCGAGGCTTTGATAACTTCTGACGCTTCCAAGTTATCTGCTGGAGCAACAATCGAAATGTTATTAAATGTTCTCAAAGATGCAAAATCATGAATGGAATGATGAGTTGAACCTAGCTGCCCGTAGCTAATACCTGCACTTATGCCAACAAGAACTACTGGTTGATTAGAATAGCAAACATCATTTTTAATTTGTTCAATAGACCTTGCTGTAAGAAAACTTGCTGGAGAGACACCAAATACTTTTTTACCACCTGCTGAAAGACCTGCAGAAATTCCTACTAAATTTTGTTCAGCTATGCCAACCTCTATTATTTGATCGGGTAATTCTTTTCCAAAATTTACTAGCTTTCCTGAACCTCTTGAGTCACTAGTCACTACTAAAATATTTTTATTTACTTTTGCTTGACCTAAAAGTGTCTCAGCAAATATTTCTAAATTTGGCTTTCCAATATTATTCATACTTGTTTAATTTTTCATCCAACTCTTTAATAGCTTTCTTATACTCTTCATCTGTCGGGACTTTATGATGCCAAGAGATTTCATTTTCAATAAAACTTACACCACAACCCTTAATAGTATTAGCAATGATCACACTTGGTTTCCCAGCAGTAAAAGGTACTTTTTGAAATATTTCCAAAAGCTCGGAAATATTATTACCATTTACAAATTTTACATCAAAACCAAATGATTTAAATTTTTCATCTAAAGGTTCAATTGGATTGATGTCTTCTGTCTTACCAGTGATTTGTAAATGATTTCTATCAACAATTACAATGAGATTATCTAATTGATATTTGCTTGCTGATGTGCAAGCTTCCCAAACAGAACCCTCAGTAAGCTCTCCATCTCCTAGTAAAGCAAAAACCTTTTTTTTTGATTTATCTTTTTTTTTAGCCAAGGATAATCCTACGGCAACAGAAAGCCCATGACCAAGTGCGCCAGTATTATGCTCGACTCCCAAAACTTTTCTTGTTGGATGGCCAATGAAATGTGAGTTAAATGCATTTAGAGTGTCTAAATCTTCTTTTTTAAAAAATCCCAAACCACATAAAATGGTGTATAAGGCCTCAACTGAGTGGCCTTTGCTATGAATGTAATTATTTCTCTCAAATGTGGCAAAATTATTGGGTGTTATTTCCAAAATACAATTATAAAGGACATTTAAGATGTCTATACAAGATAAACTTCCTCCTGTATGTCCCGCCCTTGAGTTATAAATAATTTTTATAATCGTTTTTCTATATTCTAGGGATTTCTTTTCTAATAATTTTTGATTTATGATCATTTTAAGATTATCAATTAAAAATAATAACTTTAATTTTTTAGTCTCGAGCTAAATGTTTATAAAGAGCTTTCTGTGCAATTTTTAATGCACCCATAGCATCATGACTCGCTTGTGCTTTAGAAAGAGCATCGTAATCTAAGTCATCTAGTGCCCTATTAACTGATTTTAGAAAGTCTATAGCCGTATTTGCCATTTCAACACTATCTTCACGAAATGGGAATTGATCTAACTGCCAAACTCCCTGCCAATTATTTTTTCTTAGGACATAAAAAAATTCAAAAAGCTCAATTGGGTGAAGACTCCCCGCTAAAAGATCATCATCCCAAGATCTAAAATTATCGTTTACATCCATTCCAAATAATCTTCCGTGATCAATTGCTAATTGAGCAGAGTCAGCAGCTGACTCTCCACCGTAGATGGCATGACCAAAGTCTAAAAGCACACCTACATTTGGTAGGCCTATTTGTTCAATCCCAAGCAATGTTCTAGTCATGGAGTCGTATATCATTTTGACTCGAGGTTCTCTGGGTTTATATTCTATGACAAATTTTAAATCAGAATTTTCAGTTGCTAAGTTACCAACTCCATCCATTGAGTTTTTCCAAATTGTTTTATGATCTACTTGAAAAGGATAATCCCATCCATCTTGACCTGGCCAAAGTTTTACATAAGAGGCATTAAAAAAACGAACTGCATCACAAGCTTCAGTAATTAATTCATGTGCTCTTTTCCTCACACCGGGATCAGGATTAGTAAAAGCACCTTTTGAAAATTCTCTTGTATAAATTTCAGGTGTTATTCCAATTACTTTTAATCCTGCTTTATCGAGTGACTTTTTAATTTCTTCATTTGAAAACTCTCCACCAAAATATGGATAGTTAATATCGACATAAGACAAATCCCCGACTTTTCCTGCAAGCTCAATGGCTTCAATGACGGTTCGTGGTTCACCATAGCCATCAGTCGCATATCTATCAAGATAGGTTGCAAAATGCCAGATACCAGCTCCAAACTCTTGTTTTTTCATAATTACATCTTCTATTATTTAAATAATTTTATCTATAAATAATTTTAAATGCCTGAATGTCTGATTTAAGGATATTTACTGACAATAATTTTGTCGCAAATGAGTGATTTTTTTTGTTTTTATTCACATTTGTTTGGATTTGCATCAAAAAAATGAATATTATGCTCGGGTTATAACTAAAGGAGGAATTTATGAGAAAAATAATTCTTACAATTCTAGTATCATTCCTATCCCTTTCTGCATTTGCTGAAAGGTATGTAATGGTAACACACGGTGAGGGTAAAGACCCTTTCTGGCCTGTTGTGCAAAAAGGCGGTGAAGACGCTGCAAGACACGTAGGTGCAGATTTTGAATATATCTTCAACCCTTCAGGTGACATGGGCGACATGGCTAAGTCAATTGCTGCTGCTGCTGCCACTCAGCCTGATGGTATGGTAGTTTCACTTCCAGATCCTGAAGCTCTAGGTCAAGCTATTAAAGACGCGGTTGCTGCTGGTATTCCAGTTATCACTATGAACTCAGGTCTTGAGTCTTCTGCTTCTTTGGGCGCATTAATGCATGTTGGTCAGCCTGAATATCTTGCTGGTCAATCAGCAGGTGCTAGAGCAAAAGCAGAGGGCGCTACTAAAGCTCTTTGTATGATTCAAGAAGCTTACAACACTGCTTTAACAGACAGATGTGGTGGTTATGCAGAAGCTATTCCTACTGAATTAGTAGATAGCTCAAATGACCCAGCTACTATTCCAACAAGAGCCGCTGCTGGTTTGCAAGCTAATCCAGATGTTGATGCAGTATTATCTGTTGGACCACACGTATGTACAGGTGTTCAGCAAGCTATCGATGAGTTAGGTATGTCAGTACACCACTCTTGTTTTGATTTAAGCCCGCCAGTTATGGACTTAATCAACGAGGGTAAAGTTGCTTTCACTATTGATCAGCAACAACGTTTACAAGGTTATATGCCTATCATCGTGATGCACTTATATAACAATGGTGCTGGACTTTTACCGGGTGCAAACATCCCTTCAGGTCCAGGATTTGTTGATAAGTCAAATGCATCTTCAGTTGCTGCTTTAGCAGGTATTGATAGATAATATAAATATTTAATAATCGAAGTGGGTAATTAACTTACCCACTTCCTTTTAAAACTTTAATTACGATTTTATAAAGCTTAGCTATGGCAATCTCCTCAACTCCTAAACGGCAAGAGTCTGATAGACATCAAAAAAAAACATGGCTTTCAACATTAATTTCTAGACCTGAAGTAGGCCCCATTGGGGTGATGCTGCTTCTTTTTGGAATGCTTGGATATTTCTCCATTCCAGCAGGTGAAATGTCATGGAATCCTTTTACTGGTGAGGGATTTAATGCACTTGGCATTAGAAACTTTTTAAGAGTTATTTCTCAATTGGGGATTATTGCAATTGGGGCAGGCTTATTAATTATCGCTGGAGAGTTTGACTTATCTATAGGTTCAATGATTGGTTTTGCTGGGGCTTGTATGGCAATGATATTAAGATGGGGTTTTTCCATAGTTATTCCTTACTTTTCATTTGATGGTGGTTTTCATATTGAGTTTTATACTCTATTTCATTTGTCTAATGTCACTCCAATTGTGGCAATATTTATTACTTTATGTTTCACACTTTTCTTTGGTTGGATACAGGGAACCATCGTTGTTAAATCAGGTTTACCCTCCTTTATAGTAACTCTTGGTGGTTTATTTTTTCTAAGAGGTTTGACAGAAGTTTCACTTCGGTCCTTTAATCACAGAGCAGATCAAGCAAAAGGAGCAACCACAGTTACTGAAATTCCAGATATAAAAAATATTGTTAATGTTCCAGGGCATGGGGAAATGGTTCGTGAAAAAGCTAAGGCACTTCCAGAAGCTGATCTAGTTTCTATTGCTCAAACTATTCCAGCAGACACAATTGCTAAAATCACTGAAAGATTAGAGTATACTTATCAAAGAGTAGCAGACGCAAAAACAGATATTTTAATTAATAAGGGAACTAAACCACTTCAACAAGCTTTAGCTAACGCTGAACAGTCTGGCAATGACTATATGGTGGGAATGATACAAGAAAAAATTGCAAATTTCCAAATTGATCCTGTCGTCCCTAAAACTGTCACTGATGTTGACATCGCTAGAGTCTATATAGACTCTTTGTATTCTTCCAAACCAGTAGCAAATTTTTTTGGTGGCGATATTATTGAACCAATTTTTGATTGGCTTTATTTCCCAATTGATTGGAACACGAATAATTTTGGAAATCAATTTGCACCAGGATTGTATTCTTGTGTGATGATCTGGTTAATTATTGCATTAGTTTGTTATGTTGTTTTGAGTAGAACCCAAGCAGGAAACTGGATTTACTCTACCGGAGGAAATTTAAGCGCTGCAAAAGCAAATGGTGTTCCCACTGACAAAGTTAAGGTATCCCTATTTATGTTCTCTGCTTTTTGTGCAACAGTATTTGCTACATGCCAAGTTTTTGAGGTAAATACAGCTGATGCTGCAAAAGGAAATTTAAAAGAGCTTGAGGCAATTGCTGCAGCGGTAATCGGAGGTGTTGTTCTTACAGGCGGCTTTGGGACAATTCTCGGAATATGTGTTGGGGCTTTTATTTTTGGAATTGCAAAGGAAGCATTCTTTTATATTCCCGGTATTGATGGATCATTCTACCGGGTATTTTTAGGATTAGTAATTATAGCCTCTGCATTAACAAATGAAAATATTCGAAAAAGAATCATAGGAAGCATATAATGAGCCAAGATAATCAAGCACCTTTTATTGAAATAACAGATCTAATTAAAAAGTTTGGTACTTTTACAGCTCTTAATGGAGTATCTTTAAATGTTCTACCTGGAGAGGTACATGCACTTTTAGGAGATAATGGGGCAGGTAAATCAACTTTAATAAAAGTTCTTTCAGGTGTTCATAAGCCCACATCTGGAATAATTAAAGTAGCTGGGACTGAAGTAAAATTTGGATCTCCTAGAGAAGCAACTAGCGCAGGTATTGGAACCGTCTATCAGGATTTAGCTTTAAATGCACTTACATCAGTTACTAGAAATTTTTTTCTTGGAAATGAATTAAAAAAAGGCCCAGGACCACTTGGTATACTAGATTTCAAAAATATGAACGAAATAACAATAGCTGAGATGGGAAAGATTGGAATTAATATTTCAGACCCAACTCAATTAGTAGGTACAATGTCTGGTGGTCAAAGACAGACTTTGGCA
>CABXXO010000023.1 GCA_902516235.1 uncultured Alphaproteobacteria bacterium | reverse complement strand
AATTAGGACACACTCCTAAAAGAGCAGAGGCAATTAGTCTAAAAGATGAAATTGCAAATCATCAAAAAACTAAAAATTCTAAAATCTTACCAAGGCCCCCAATCGTAACTGTCATGGGCCACGTTGATCATGGCAAAACTTCATTATTGGATGCACTCAGAAATACCAATGTTACATCAAAAGAGTCAGGTGGTATTACCCAACATATTGGCGCCTATCAAATTCAACATAAGAACAATCCTATCACATTTTTAGATACACCAGGTCACGCAGCCTTTTCAAATATCCGCTCGCGAGGTGCTAATTTAACGGACCTTGTTGTTTTAGTAGTGGCTGCTAACGACAGTGTAAAACCTCAAACAATTGAGGCTATTTCACATGCCAAAGCAGCTAAAGTGCCTATCGTTCTTGCCATTAATAAAATGGACTTACCAGATGTCGATCCAAGCATTGTTAGAAATGATTTGTTAACACACGAAGTGGTTGTAGAAAGTTACAGCGGTGATGTATTAGAAACAGAGATATCTGCCATCAAAAAAACAAACTTAGAAAAATTACTAGACAATATTTTATTACAAGTTGAAATTTTAGACCTTAACGTCGAGCATAATAAACTTGCTGAAGCAATAGTTGTTGAATCTAAAATTGAAACAGGTAAAGGACCGGTTGCAACAGTAATAGTAAAAAATGGAACATTCAAAGAAGGGGATCATTTTACCTGTGGTTCAGCTTTTGGAAGAGTGAGAGCCTTACTCGATGAGAATGGAAGCAGAATTAAATCTGCAAATCCAGGCATGCCGATTGAAGTGTTGGGCTTTGACTCAGTCCCTCAAGCAGGTGACACAGTTTATGTTATGCCTAATGAAGATATTGCAAAAGATATTACAGAAAAAGTAAAAGAACAAAAAAAACTAGAAAACACTGAGTCAGTAAAAAAATCTTCATTAGAAGAAATGATGGCGAATGTATCGAAGGGAGACATGAAAAAACTTCCAATTATTGTTAAAGCAGACGTTCAAGGCTCTCTTGAAGCAATAGTTTCCTCCTTAGAAAAAGTGGGCAATGAAGAAGTTAAAATTAATGTTGTCCATAATTCAATTGGCGCAATTAATGAAAGTGATGTGAGCTTAGCGAGTTCCGCTCAAGGATTAGTAATTGGTTTTAATATAAGAGCTATCCCTCAAGCCCGAACAATTGCAAAACGCGATAAGGTAGATATCAGATATTATTCTATTATTTATGAACTAATCGATGATATGAAAAAAATGCTCTCTGGTCTTCTCACCCCAGACACTAAAGAGGAGATTATTGGCCACGCTGAGGTTCGCGATACTTTCAAATCTTCAAAGTTTGGCACCATAGCTGGTTGTTTTGTTACTGATGGAATAGTTCAAAACTCAGCCAAAATCAGGCTTGTTAGAGAAGGGAAGATTATCCATGAGGGAGAAGTTGGAACCCTGAAACGATTTAAAGATGACGTTAAAGAGGTCAGAGAAAATTATGAGTGCGGTATCTCATTTAAAGATTACTCAGATATTTTAGAAAAAGATGAAATTGAATTTTATATAACTAAGGAAGTTCAAAAAGAATTGTAGTGTGGACAATAAGCCAAGTTTCCGAACCAAAAAAGTTGAACTTTCAATTAAAAGGCTTGTCTCCGAATATCTCGTAACCCAAAAAGATTATCTTATAAAATTTCCCACTGTTCGCTTTGAAATCACCGAAGTAAAAGTTAGTAAAGATTTAAGATTTGCAAAAATATTTCTTATTCATAATATTACAGAGACAGAATTTAAAGAATTTAACAAACTTTATCTCAGAGAAATACAAAACTTAATAGCAAGAACTCTGACAAGTAAATACACTCCAAAGATATCTCTAATATTCGACCAATCTTTCCAAGAGTCTTTAAAAGTACAATCACTGCTAGATAAATTATAAATTTTGATGAAAGAAAATTTTCCTAGTAGTGGATGGTTACTTATAGATAAACCAGTGGGCATTGAGTCTTTTGGAGTTATAAGAAAATTAAAATTTCGTTATTCATTTAATAAAATTGGTTTTGCAGGAACCTTAGACCCTCTTGCTTCTGGTTTATTATTAATAGGTATTAACAAAGCAACTAAAAAAATACCAAATATACACCAATATCAAAAAAGTTATGAAGTTGAGATACGATTTGGTGCTTCAACAAATACTTTAGACTCAGAGGGAAGATTTTTAAAAATGAAGCCTATTGGTCATAAAACTATAGATAGAATTAATCATTTAAAAAAATACATAGGAGCATATCAACAAAAAATACCAGACTTTTCGGCTCACAAATTAAAGGGCAAGAATTTTTATGAGCTGGCTAGGAAAAATGAAAAAATTGAAGAACGCTATAAAAAAGTATCAGTTCAGAGTTTAAAAGTTTTACTTTCTAGTACCTCTAAAATGAACGTTGAGTTGCATTGTCATTCAGGATTTTATGTGAGGGCATTTGCAGAAGAGTTTGCAAATTCTTTAGGGGATATCGCATACGCTAGTATGATAAAAAGACTGAAAATAGGTACTTTTTCTTTAAATCAAGCTATTCCCTATGAAAAAATTCTTGATTTCTCAAGCATAAATGATTTACATAGCAACCTTATTACCATTTGAACTGGGCGACATCCTGGTCAGATGATGTTTACTTTGAAAGGAGTATTGATGTCGGAAATACAAATAAACGATATAGCACGTGCTGATAATGACACTGGTTCACCAGAGTCCCAAATTTTTTTTCTCACAAAGAAAATTAATCTGTTAACAGAACATATCAAAATACATAAGAAAGATTTTCATTCTCGAAGAGGTCTGCTGATGATGGTTGGTAAAAGAAATAGATTGATGGCGTATTTAAAGAAGAGGAATGTAGGAAAGTACTCAGAAGTAGCAGATAAACTAAAACTAAGAAAAAAGTAAAAATTTTTAATTAGTGTAATAAGTAGAAAAGAGGAAGATGAAAATAGAACATACTTTTACGTTGGGTAACCAACAAATCACTTTAGAAACTAATCGAATTGCAAAGCAAGCAGATGCATCTGTTGTTGTAACTTGTGGCGAAACCATGGTTATGGCAAACATATGTGCTGCCAAAACACAAAAACCTGATATCGATTTTTTTCCTTTAACAGTTAATTATCAGGAAAAATATTATGCCTCTGGAAAAATTCCAGGAGGTTTTTTTAAAAGAGAAGCAAGGCCAACAGAAAGAGAGACATTAATCTGTCGATTAATCGATAGACCTATTAGACCTCTTTTCCATAAAAATTTTAAAAATGAAACTCAAGTTACACTAACAGTTTTGTCATATGATGGATCAGTGGACCCAGATGTAATCGCAATGTACGCAACTGGTGCTGCACTTGCAATATCTGGTCTGCCCGTAGCAGGAACACTTGGAGCCGCTCGAGTTGGTCATATTGATGGCAAGCTAGTAGCTAACCCAACGATTGAAGAGTTAGAAAATTCAGCTCTAGATTTAGTTGTAGCCGGTACAGAAGAGGGTGTTTTAATGGTTGAATCCGAAGCAAAGGAACTACCAGAAAGCACTATGTTAGAAGCTGTAATGTTTGGTCACGACTTTTATCAGACTTTTATTAAAGAAGTTCATGAATTTGCTGGAATGACAGAGATCAAAAAATTTGATGTCCCTTCATTACCTGACTTTTATGAGGGTCTTCAAAAGGATATTGCCTCAAAAATTGCAGATCCTATTAAAGAGGCTTATGGTCTTGTTGATAAACAAGAAAGAAGTCAGAAGTTAGACGAAATCAGATCTTCAATTATAGAAAACGCTGAGGATGATCAAGTATTAGCCGCCACTACTATTATTAAAAATATTGAAAAAGATGTTGTACGTGGCGATATCATTAAAAATAAAAATCGAATAGATGGAAGAAAACTTGATGAGGTCAGAAAAATTACATGCGAATTAGACCTTCTTCCTAGAGCTCATGGCTCTTGTTTATTTACTAGAGGAGAAACCCAAGCAATAGTTGTTACAACCCTTGGCACAGGAGATGATGAACAAATGATTGACTCTCTTGACCCTATGCACAAACAACATTTCATGCTGCATTACAACTTTCCACCTTATTCAGTTGGAGAGGTTGGAAGAATGGGTTCAACGGGTAGAAGAGAGATAGGTCATGGTAAGCTAGCATGGAGAGCAGTTCATCCGATGTTACCGACAAAAGAGGATTTCCCTTATACGCTTCGATTGGTCTCTGAGATAACAGAATCAAATGGCTCTAGTTCTATGGCTACAGTGTGTGGCTCATCTCTTGCTTTAATGGCAGCAGGTGTTCCTATTAAAAAACATATTGGTGGAATTGCCATGGGATTAATCAAAGAAGGTGATGATTTTGTTGTATTGAGCGATATCCTTGGTGATGAAGATCACTTGGGTGATATGGACTTTAAAGTGGCAGGTACTATGGACGGTATTACCTCACTTCAAATGGATATTAAAATAACAAGTATAACCAAAGAAATCATGGAGATTGCTTTAAATCAAGCATCAGGCGGAAGAAAACACATAATAGGTATCATGTCAGAAGTTCTTCCAGAAGCCCGTACTAAGTTTTCAAAGCACGCACCTCAGGTAATTTCTATTTCTATCGATAAAGCTAAGATCAAAGATGTTATTGGGTCTGGTGGAAAAGTGATCAGAAATATTGTGGAGGTCTCTGGAGCAAAACTTGAAGTCAACGATGATGGTATTGTCAAAATAGCATCTAGCAATGAAGAGTCTATTAATACTGCCAAACAAATGGTTGAGGACATCGTAGCTGAGCCTGAAATAGGTAAAGTCTATAATGGTAAAGTTGTAAAAATTGTTGAGTTTGGAGCTTTTGTCAATTTCATGGGTGCTCGCGATGGATTACTTCACGTCTCTCAAATCTCCCAAAAAAGGGTAGAGAATGTATCTGATGTTTTATCAGAAGGCCAAGAAGTGCAGGTTAAAGTACTCGACGTTGATCGTGCTGGTAAGGTAAAACTCAGCATGAAAGAAGTCTAAAATTTATTACAAGCGCAGATATTTAAATCCATCTGCGCTATTAGTTTTATAGTTCTTGGATGCTCATCCCAACATTATTATAGCCATTATCTACGTAAAGTATTTCTCCCGTAACACCTTTTGAGAGGTCGCTCATCAAGTAAACTGATGACTTACCAATATCTTCTAATGATAATGGTTTTTTTATAGGGGAGTTTTCAATGGTATAATTATATATCTTTCTTGATTTATTAATTACAGCACCCGCTAGAGTTCTCATTGGACCTGCTGAAATCGCATTAACCCTTATTCCTCTGTCACCCATATCAACAGAAAGATACTTTATCGAAGTTTCTAACGCAGCCTTTGCAACTCCCATTACATTATAACTTTGCATATATCTTGTTGATCCATAATAAGTTAGTGCCATTATAGAAGCGCCGTCATTCATTTTAGGGGAGAATAATCTTATCATCTCAGTTAAAGAGTATGCAGAAATATGTAGAGTTTTGAGAAAGTTTTCTTTGGAAGTATTTAAATATTTTCCAGAGAGTTCATTTTTATCTGAATAGGCGACAGCATGAACAAAAAAATCAATATTTCCATTAATTCCATCACGAACACTTTCAAGAGAGGAGGTGTCAGATACATCGCAAGGCATAATTCCAAGGCAATTAATTTTCTCAGACAGGGGTTCAACTCTTTTTTTTATAGAGTCATTTTGATAAGTTAAATACATACTTGCACCCTCATCACTTAATGACTTTGCAATACCCCAAGCAATAGAGTGGTCGTTAGCGATGCCTACAACTAATCCCTTTTTACCCTCTAAAATCTTAGTCATTATAACTAGTTATATAGATAGAGGCATTGGTTCCACCAAAACCAAAACTATTTGATAGGATAGAATTAATTTTAACATCATTTTTATTCTCTCGAAGAATATTCATTCCTTCAGCCTTTTCATCTAGGTTTGAAATATTAGCGGACTCAACCATAAAATCATTTTCCATCATTAAAAGAGAGTAAACAGCTTCCTGTACGCCAGTAGCACCAAGTGAGTGACCAGTTAAGGACTTTGTGGAACTTGTTGGAGGTACATCATCACCAAAAACTTCTCTTATACCTTTTAATTCAATCATGTCTCCCACAGGGGTGGAGGTTCCATGAGCATTAATATAATCAACGGGCCTTCCCTGTGTTGCCATATGCATACATCTCACGGCACCTTCTCCAGAAGGTTGAACCATGTCATATCCATCTGATGTTTGACCAAAACCTTCAATTTCCGCAACAATATTCGCACCTCTTATTTTAGCACTATCAAGACTTTCAACTACTAAAACGCCTGCACCTCCTCCAATGACAAAGCCATCTCTAGAAGAGTCATACGCTCGGGAGGCAACCTCGGGAGTTTCATTATATTTGCTTGAAAGCGCTCCCATAGCGTCAAATAAAATTGACATTGTCCAATGCGTTTCTTCTCCACCACCAGCAAATACAATCTCTTGTTGTCCATGTCTAATAAGATCGTAAGCGTTGCCAATACAATGCAAACTTGTCGAGCATGCTGAGCTGATAGAATAATTAACACCTTTAATTTTAAAAGGAGTTGCCAAGGTAGCAGAATTTCCTGATGCCATTGTTCTTGTAACCATATATGGTCCAATTTTTTTAACACCTTTTTCTCTTGCTATATCAAATGCTTGTTGTAGTTGAAATGTTGATGGACCTCCAGACCCCATTACTAATCCGGTATTAACGTTTGATATGAGAGTTTCATCAAGTCCTGAGTGTTCAATTGCCTCTTTCATTGCAATATAATTATAAGCAGCACCTTCACCCATAAAACGTAAGATTTTTCTATCTACATTTTCTTCAATATTTATTTTAGGTTTGCCATGTACGTGACTCCTCATCCCAAGCTCTTCATATTCTTCACAATGACTGATACCAGATTTCACATCTTTTAAACTTTGCAAAACCTCTTTTTTGTTATCACCTATACAAGAAACTATACCGTATCCTGTAATGACAACTCTTTTGTTACTCATTAAACAAACCCACTCTTAAATCATTAGCGTGATATATTATTTTTTCTTTGTGTGTTATTTGTCCATCTCCATAACCAATTGATAGCCCTTTTTTATTTAAAGATTTTTTTAGACTAACTTTATATTCAATTAATTCTTTATCTGGTTTTATTTCTTCTACAAATTTGATTTCTCCAACTCCTAAAGCACGACCTTTTCCAGGGTATCCAAGCCAACCTAAATAAAAACCTAACATTTGCCATAAAGCGTCAAGACCCAAACATCCTGGCATGATAGGATCACCTAAAAAATGACACTTAAAGAACCATAAATCAGCATTAATATCGAGTTCAGCAGTTATTTCACCTTTTCCATGGACACCGCCATCCTTATTAACTTTAGTTATTCGGTCAAACATAAGCATGGGTGGAGCGGGTAGTTGAGCATTCCCTTTTCCAAATAAATTCCCTTTCCCACATTCAATAATCTCTTCATAACTATAACTAGATTGGGGTGTAAATGTGTTCATATTAGTGAGGACAAACTTTGTTACCCAATTGTAGTTTGTTTATGTCTGAAGTCAAAAGATCTATCAAGCTGATTTCATTCACCAATTGAGTTTTATTTTTTGCAAGTGCAAATACAATTTTCATACAAGCAAAACTAGTAACAAAGCCTGCAACTGGTCCAATCATAGCACTGTTCAAACAGCGGTGACTCTGATCAGCATATGGAAAAAGACACTCAAAACATGATGAGTTATTTTCTTGATAGTCTTGTGCAAAATAAATGCCTTCTGATGAGTTAATTGAGATAGATACAAAAGATATCTTGTTTATCTTGGAAAATTTTGATGAAAAAATTTTGTTTTGATGGTTATCAGCACAATCAAATATTAAATCAAATTTAATTTTTGGATTTTCTTCAATAAAAGACTTAAAATTTAATGAATGCTCTTTAATTATCGTCGTATTATTAACACTCTTAAGTTTATGCTTTGAGATTTTTGATTTTGACTTTCCAATATCATTTAGATCATAATTTATCTGACGATGTAAATTTGACTTTTCTATTTTATCGTAGTCAATGAGATGTACTTCACCAACACCAGCTCGAACAAGATATTGTGATGCAACTGTTCCCAAGGCACCTAACCCAATTATACAAACCTTTTTTTTTGAGATATTAAGTTGCCCTGCCTCATCAATACCAGGAACTAGAATTTGTCTTCCAAATTCCTCTATCAGTTTATCACTTTGTTCCTGTTGACCCAAAACCGCCACTTCCTCTCTTTGTTTTATTTAAATCGCTTACTAATTTAAAATTAATCTTTTCATATTTTGACACAACCATTTGTGCAATTCTCATTTTATTGATAACTTCAAAATTGTTCGATCCATGATTAATTAAAATTACTTTAATTTCACCTCTATAATCTGCATCAATGGTCCCTGGGCTATTTAAAATAGTAATTGAGTTTTTTAACGCTAATCCACTTCGAGGTCTGATCTGAACCTCGAGACCATCAGGTATTTCAAAAATTAACCCTGTCCCAATTAGTTTTGTTTGTTGAGGAGCAATATCAACATTTCCATTTGGTAGGAATGCTCTAATATCCATTCCAGCGCTTGACGATGTCTCATACGCTGGAAGATCAACACTTTCATCTATTTTTTTTACTTTAATATCAATCATATTAAGCTTTAATATTTTTGAGATATTTAACTATTTTATCAGCAAAAATTGTTTTACTAACATTACCTATGTTTAATGAGGCACCCGATTTCCCAATCAAAATACCATTGTTATAGTTGGTATTAAAAATTTTATTTTTAGGTGTTGGATAGTTTAAAACAATAAAATCACAATTTTTGCTCAATAGCTTTTTTTTTGCATTCTGCAATACATTGTCAGTTTCATAAGCAAATCCAACAGTAATTTTAGGTTTATTTTTTCCAGTCGACATTGATTTTAAAACATCAGGATTGTTAATGAGCTTCAAAGATAAGCCATTATTTTTTTTTATTTTCACTTTACTATATTTTTCAACTTTATAGTCACCAACCGCTGCATTAAAAATTCCTAAATCTACTGACTTATATTTTTTTGCTTCTTTTAACATATCTTTAGCACTGGAAGTAAAAATATACTTAACATTTTTTGAAACTATTTGTTTAACTTGAATATATCCATGTAAACAAATAATTTTATAATTAGATTTTAAAAGACTTTTTATTAAGGCCATACCTTGCCGACCCGATGACTCATTAGAGATATATCTTACCGGATCAATATACTCTCGAGTAGACCCAATGGTTATTAATGCTTTTTTCACTTATTTAAGTTGATTTAGTATTTCGCCAGGGTCAACTAATCGACCACTTCCATACTCACCACAGGCTAAAGATCCATCATCGGGCCCAATAAACTGATGACCAATTTTCTTTAAATAATCCACATTATTTTGAATAATCGGATTAGCCCACATTTCTTTGTTCATAGCAGGAGCAAAAGATATAGGTTTGTTTGCTGCAGTCATACATGTCAACGCAAGGTCATCACAAAAACCTTTTGCAAATTTAGAAATAATGTTAGCTGTTGCAGGGTAAACAATAATATGAGAATTATCTCGAGCTAATTTTATATGTCCGATTTTTTTTTCCATATCTAAATCAAAAAGTTCAGAATAAACTTGTTTATGACAAATTGTTTCAAGTAATAATTTAGAAATAAATTCAAATGTGTTTTTTGTTGCAATAACTTCATAGTCAATTGATTTTTTTTGGCATTCACGAATTAAATCTAAAGACTTGTAGCAACCAACACTTCCCGTAATAATGATTAATATTTTCATTTTTTCTGCAATATATATATGCTGTTCGCCCCAGAAATGAAATCAATAGTTTTAACATGAAAAAAACCAATATTTTTCAGCTCGTTAACAAGACTAATTTGAGAGGGAAAAGAAATAATACTCTCAGCTAAGTATTTATAACTGTGTCTATCATTAGCGACGATACTACCGGCAAAAGGCAAAAAATATTTTAAAAAGTTTTTATATGGTTTCTTAAGTAAATTTCTTTTTGGTATGCCAAATTCCATAATTAAAAAATAACCTTTCTTTTTTAAGCATCTGTGGATCTCAGTAAAGCCATCTTTTCGATTTTTAAAATTTCTAACACCGTAAGTACAAGTTATAGTTTGAAAAAAATTTTTTTTGTATGGTAGGTTTTCTGCATATCCTTCTTGGTAATAAATATTTTTAGACTTATTTTTTTTTCGAGATATATTGTGCATTTCAGAGACAGGGTCTATAGCATAAAGATTTTTTGTTATAGGTAGTAAGTTGAAGATATCCCCACTACCACTTGCTATATCTAAAATTTTTTCATTAGCGTTATGCTTCGACAAAACAATATCTACAAAATATTTTTTCCAAAGTCTGTGTATGCCTAGACTCATAAAATCGTTCATTAAGTCATATTTTGCATGAGATACATTTTCAAAAATATCTATAATATTATATTGATTTAAACTATTTTTAGACACCATGCCTGAATTACCTGAAGTAGAAACTACAATAAGATATTTAACCTCAAAAGTTAAAGGAAAAAAAATTATTTCCATTAATAAGTCACGAAAAAAATTAAGAAAAAATTTAAATTTTAAAGATCTTGAGTTTATATCTCAGAGAAAAATTATAACTATAAAACGTTTTGCAAAATATATCGTCATAAGACTAGATAATGATAATTATTTGATTGTTCACCTTGGAATGAGTGGAAGATTAAAGTTTTATTTAAACGAAATATATAAAAAAGAGAAACATGACCATGTTGTTCTTCAATTTGATAAATTTAAAATAGTCTTCAATGATCCTCGTAGGTTTGGAATGTTTTTTAGACTCGAAGATATTAAAGAAGTAAAAATTTTTTTTAACAATTATGGTGCTGATCTATTAGTTAACAAGATAAAGATTAAAGATATATATAAAAAATTTAATAGCAAAAAAGTATCTTTGAAACAAGCGTTGCTTAATCAAAGTTTGATAGTAGGAATTGGAAATATTTATGCAAATGAGGCACTTTTTCACTCAAGATTAAGCCCTTTAAGACTTACAAGTTCTCTTAATTTAACAGAACTGACGCAGTTAATAAGCTCTTGCAAATTTGTTTTAAAATTATCTTTGAAGAATGGCGGCTCTTCTATAAACGATTACAAATCTCCAGACGGAACACTTGGAAGTTTCCAGAGTTTATTTAAGGTTTACCAAAAGAAATATGTAATTTATAAAAAAAAATCCTATAAAATAAAAAAAATCATTCAAAATGGTCGTTCGACCTTTTTTTCACCTGCTTTACAAAAATAAAAAAATCTATATAAGTTACTAACGTTATTAGACGAACAACCTGTTAACAATATTTTATATGCCACAGCACAAATCAGCAAAAAAAAGACTTCGTCAATCTGACAGAAAAAAAACTGTAAACAAAGCTGTTAAATCTAATGTATCAACCCAAATTAAGGCAATTGACAAACTCATAAAGGAAAAAAGAGTAGAGGAATCAATGGAAAAATTAAAAACAGTAATGTCTGCTTTGCATAAGTCTACTAAGAAGAAAATCATGCACCTAAATAAAGCCTCAAGAACTATTTCTAAACTACAAAAAGATATTTCTGCAATTTCTAAATAATTCTTTTTTTCAAGATATTTTTTTAAAAAAAAACATTTTTTTTTATTCTTCTTTTTTAACTTTTCATGTTTAAATATGTGTACTTTTAGAGGAAGGAATATACATAGTGGAAGACGAATTGCATCAAGGTGGCATAGATGTTTCTTGGTCTAAGATTATATCTGAACTTAAAAAATCTCTAGATAAAGATTCCTTCCAAAACTGGATTAAACCAATTTATTTCGAATCTCATATTGATACTTCTCTTACTCTTTCAGTTCCAACAAGATTTTTACGTGATTGGATAATAAAAAATTATGCTTCAGTGATAAAAAAAGCTTATATGGACCAAGGTCACGGTATTGACAAGTTAGCTATCCTTGTAAAAGAGAATAACGATAGAATTATTCCCGGTACAGAAGTAATTTATGAGGACAAAGAAGACGATGAAGATACATATTATGATGACATATCTGCACCATTAGATCCAAAATTTACCTTTGATAATTTTATAGTCGGCAAACCTAATGAACTTGCTTACGCAGCTTCGCAACGTGTTGCACAATCAGAGGTAGTAAGTTTTAATCCGTTATTTTTGTATGGAGGTGTTGGTTTAGGTAAAACACATTTAATGCACGCAGTAGCCTGGAACATTAAAAAAAGAAATCCAAAAAAAAATGTTGTCTATTTAACTGCTGAAAAATTTATGTATCAATTTATTAAAGCCCTGAGATTTAAAAATATTATGAGTTTCAAAGAACAGTTCAGATCAGTAGATGTCCTTATGATTGATGATGTTCAATTTATTATTGGTAAAGATAATACACAGGAAGAATTCTTTCATACATTCAATACTTTAATTGATAAAAAAAGACAAATTATTATTTCAGCTGACAAGTCACCAGCAGATCTCGACGGCTTAGAGGATAGATTAAAATCTAGATTAGGTTGGGGATTAGTTGCTGATATACACCCTTTAACTTACGAGTTACGACTAGGTATTCTCCAAGCTAAAGCGGAACATAAATCTTTAACATTAAAGCAAGAAGTTATTGAGTTTTTAGCTAATAAAATTACTAATAACGTGAGAGAAATGGAAGGAGCTTTAAATAGATTGGCTGTTCATGCATCCATTCAGAATTCTGAAATATCTGTTGATCTAGTTAAGGATGTTTTAAAGGATCTACTAAGAACTAATTCAAAAAAAATTACAATTGACGAAATCCAAAAAAAAGTTGTCGAGCATTACAACATTAAACTCTCCGACATGCACTCACCAAGAAGATCGAGATCCGTAGCACGTCCTAGACAAGTTGCTATGTATTTATCAAAATCAATTACAACTAGATCTTTACCTGAAATTGGTAGAAAATTTGGTGGTAGAGATCACACTACTGTTATCCATGCTATTAAAACTATAGAAGAAATTATGGTAAACGATCCAAATTTAGCAGAAGATATTGAACTTCTGACTAGAATATTGCAAACTTCATAGATGGATTTTAGAGTTAGTCGAGAGGCTTTTTTAAGGGTACTAACTCATGTTAGTTCTATCGTTGACAGTAGATCTACTATCCCGATTTTATCTAATATTTATTTAAAATGTGACAATAATCAAATTGAAATAAGATCAACGGATATGGATATCTCAATTAGAGAATTTGTTTCCACCGACTCTTCAAAAAATGGTGAAGCAACTGTGAATTCTAGAATACTAACCGATATAATTCGTAAAACAAAAAAAAACTCTATTGTAAAATGTAAGTTAGAGGGAAACAGATTAATTATAAATTCTGATAATTCTGTTTTTGAATTAAATGCTTTAACTGCTGATGAATTTCCAAAGTTTGTCCCATTAGACCCAACAAACTCATTTGAGTTATCTATCCCTGAGATGAAAAGACTTTTTAATAAAACTAAATTCGCAATATCTGCTGAAGAAACAAGATATTATCTAAATGGTATTTATTTGCATACTGTTACTAATGGACCAAAGTCAACCTTAATGTGCGTCGCTACTGATGGCCACAGATTAGCAAAAACAGAATTAGATATTGATAACTCCATTAACTTATCAGGTATCATTCTTCCAAGAAAATTTATAATGCAATTAGACCGCATGTTAGGAGATTTTGAAGGTAAAGTAAAAATAATTTGCACTGATACACAAGTAAGCTTAGAGGTAGACAATTTCATAATAATAAGCAAGCTCATTGACGGAACTTTTCCTGATTATGAAAAGGTTATACCAGTGTCCAATGATAAATTATTGCAAGTTGAAGCTGAACTATTTTTTAACGCTATCGATAGAGTCTCCACGGTAAACCAAGACAAAACACCAACAGTTAAATTGCAATTTGAAAATAATAGTATCAAAATTATGGCTACAAGTACTGATAGCAATAAGGGAGATGAGGAAGTTACTGCAAACTACGCTGCTGAGGGTTTAGAAATACTATTTAACTCAAAATATATATTAGATTTACAGGATGTAATTGATGGAGATACTATGATTTTAGAGCTACTAAATCAATCATCACCAGTAATAGTAAAGGACCCAAAAGATACAACGAGCCTATACATCTTAATGCCAATGAGAATTTAATTGCCCCCTCCACTTAAGGGTTTACAGTTATTTAACTATAGAAATTTCAAAAATAAAAAAGAAATTTTTAACTTTGAACACACTTTATTTAAAGGAAAGAATGCTGTTGGGAAGACAAATATATTAGAGGCTATAAGTTTTTTATGTCCAGGCACAGGCTTTAGAAAAGATGTAATTCAAAATTTTATTTTTGAAAAACAAGAAAAATTAAAAAGTTCTATTGCATTTGATTTCAAAAATGAAGATTTAGAAAATCATCTAATTGTTGAATTAAGTAACAAAGATGAAAGATGGTCAAAACAATATTTTTTAAATGATAAAAAAATACAACAACAAAAACTATTAGATATTTTTCAATTATTTTGGTTTACTGAGACGGATAAAATTTATTTTATTAAAAATAATCAATACCAAAGAAACACTATCAATAGAATTATTTGTTATTTTGACCCAAAATTATTTACTTTATTGAGTCAATATACAAACTTAAGGAGAGAAAAAAAAAGAATATTGCAATCTTCAAAAGATAATTCATGGCTAATTTCAATAGATAAACAACTTTTTAATATCGGTAAATTCATTATTGAAATTAAAATAGGTTTTCTTAAAGAATTTCAAAATTTCTTATTGGGCGATAGCAAAAAGTTCTACGATTTTGAAATCATGCCAAGTTTCGGCTTGTCTCAAAAAGAAAATTTTTTAGAGAAGTTTCAAAGGGAGCTTTCAGATGAGAGTAAATGGCCAAATGATCATAAACTTCAACCACAACATGACCCAAAAAAATCAGTTTTTGACATTACTCACAATCTAAAAAACATATCACAACTATCTTCCGCACAGTCTAAAATGTTAATTCTGAGCCTACTTCTTAGTTGTGCAAAGTTTCTAAATCGCAACAAAATTACTATTTTTTTAATTGATGAAATATTTGATAACTTTGATATTGTAAATACTAATAAAGTTATCCAATACTGTGCAGAAAATAAATTTCAGACTTTCTTTTCAACAACTGATAACTTCACGCTCCAAGGGAATATAGATAACTTAGAAATAAAGGAAATTTTTTAATGAAAGATCAATATACAGCATCCTCAATCAAGGTCTTAAAAGGATTAGAGGCCGTGAGAAAAAGACCTGGTATGTATATCGGGGATACTGATGATGGTACAGGTCTGCATCATATGGTTTATGAAGTGCTTGATAATTCTATTGATGAGGCACTTGGAGGTTATTGTGACAACATTAAATTAATTATTAACAAAGATGGTTCAGCTACAATCTCTGATAATGGTAGAGGAATACCTGTTGATAATCATAAAACTGAAAAAGTACCTGCTGCAGAAGTTATAATGACTCAATTACACGCAGGAGGTAAGTTCGACCAAAATAGTTATAAGATTTCAGGGGGCCTTCATGGAGTTGGTGTTTCTGTTGTAAATGCCTTATCTGAAAAGCTTTCTTTAACAATCCGCAGAGGTGGAAAAATCCACACTATGGAATTTAAGGATGGTGTTACTGCAAAAAAACTAAAAGTGGTGGGTATTATGAATAAGACTGAGAGAACTGGCACCACTATTCAATTTTGGCCATCCAAAAAAATTTTTTCTAACACAACTCTAATACTTAAAACTTTAGAAAATAGAGTTCGTCAATTAGCATTTCTGAATTCTAACGTTAGAGTAACACTGGCAGATTTGCTTCTCCTGGTGTTTGTTCAAGCCAAGCACTTAACTGTTCTGAAATAATTTTCTCGACAACAGGTCTAACCTCTGATGAGACTAGTTTATCTTTTGTTTGCGATGAAAATTTAGGATCGGGAACTTTAACAGATAATACACATGTCATACCCTCTCTTGCATCATCTCCTGATATATTAATATTACCTTTCTTTGAGACAGCAACAGTATTTGAATATCCAACTAGTGAGCGAGT
>CABXXO010000022.1 GCA_902516235.1 uncultured Alphaproteobacteria bacterium | reverse complement strand
AATTTTCTTTTGAATATGTAATATTTATAGTTTTATCAATACCTATGAAAGCCTCTTTGGCCATTTGTACATCGATATGAGGTGCGTCATAAATCTTTGAATAAAATTTAACTACTTGTTCAAAACTCGTAAAGCCGAAAGTCTTAGCAGTATTTTCAAAATCTACAGTTAGTCCCAATTCACCAGCTTTTTTAAGACTTTCAAGCAATCCTTCTAAATTTTGAATTTTTTTTTCATCTGAAACATCAGGGACTGCTTTCCCATCAACAAATGTAAGAGCAAACGAATTATATGATAAAAAAATTATCACAACTAAAAGCAAGAAGTTTTTCATTTTATTAAAGTTAATTCAATATCCCTAATTTGTCCTAATAAAAAAAATAAATTGTACTAATTCAAAAATCACTAATATTATTATTGTCTAAAAGTACATGGGGGGTTTTGCTCACCATATGTTCACCACTAGAATGAAATTTTAGAGAATTAGACGACATGATTTAATGATTCAATGTTTTTTTGTTGAACAGATAACTATTGAAAAAGTTAGGAAAAATATAACCCACTCCCTTATAAAAGTGGCGGGAGCGACGGGACTCGAACCCGCGACCTCCTGCGTGACAGGCAGGCGTTCTAACCAAACTGAACTACACCCCCAGCTTACTCTGTATGGTGGGCGATGACGGACTCGAACCGCCGACCCTCTCGGTGTAAACGAGATGCTCTACCAACTGAGCTAATCGCCCTATCTAATTATCAAAATTAGACTGTGGACTTTATTAGTTCTTTTAATTGTTTTCCAGCAAGAAATTTTGGCTTTTTTGATGCAGGAATTTGGATAGACTCACCCGTTCTTGGGTTTCTACCAGTTTTAGCTTTAGTATCTGCCACCTTAAATGTTCCAAAACCAGCAATTTTTACATCTCCTCCGGCCTTTAAAGTAGATGTGATAATGTCAAATAAACTTTCTACAGCCTTAGTTGCATCTGATTTTCCTACACCATTTTTCGTACTGTATTCAGCAATGAGTTCATTTTTATTCATACCGAACCTCCTTAGTGATTCTGTTTGTTAATTGTAGTAAGAAAAAGGTAAGAAAATCAACAACAATATACTAGTTAACAAAGGTTTTTTCTTGATTTTGTTGGTTTTTAGGCTTCATAGACTCAGTAACTATGTGTCTCCAGTCTAGTTTTTTGTTGATTTTACTAATTTTTCCATCAAGAGCTAGGTCCAGCACCTCTTTAGCAAACTCAACTTTTTTTATTACTAGTTTGTTTTGAATGTCCTTTTGTATTTCAGCCAAGTCCTTCTCATTCTCTTTTGGAATGATAACAGTTTTTATACCGTACCTAATAGCAGCAAGAAGTTTTTCTTTTAAACCGCCAATTGGAAGTACTCTACCCTTTAAGGTAATTTCACCGGTCATCGCTATATCTCTTTTGATTTTAATTTCAGTAAGTGATGAAATTAGTGATGTAAATATTGTTATTCCAGCACTCGGACCATCTTTTGATATGGCTCCCTCTGGAACATGAAGATGTATATCTACTTTATCAAAAACCTTTGGGTTAACACCAAATTCAACAGAATTAGATTTAATATAACCAAGTGCTGCAGTAATAGACTCTTTCATGACATCACCAAGTTTACCAGTGGCATTAATCATTCCCTTTCCTGAAGATAAGTTGACTTCAATATTTAAGATATCACCGCCAACCTGTGTCCATGCTAATCCATTAGTAATACCTACTAAGTTTTTCTTTTCAAGAACACTATCTTTAAATTTCTCTGCACCTAAGAAATTCTTGATAGCTTTGTCGTCAAAAATAAAAGGTTTTTTTGATCTAGATTTATTTTTTTCTAATTGAAAAACAAGTTTTCTAAAAAGCTTATCGAAAACTTTTTCCAAACCTCTAACTCCTGACTCTCTAGTATAGTGTCTGACTATTTTAGTGATAGAGGATTTATCGAGTTTAAATTCATTATTTTTCAAAATATTTTTATTCATTTTTCTTGGGATTAAATATTTCCTTGCAATTTCAACTTTTTCTTTTTCTGTGTAACCAGAGACTTCGATTACTTCTAACCTATCGAGCAAAGGACCAGGGATGTTATAAGTATTTCCAGTACAAATAAACATTACATTTGAAAGGTCATAATCAACCTCTAAATAGTGATCGTTAAATTGATTGTTTTGCTCAGGATCAAGAACCTCTAACAGAGCTGAAGACGGATCACCTCTCCAATCACTGCCCACTTTATCTATTTCATCAAGTAAGATAATTGGATTTGATGTTTTAGTTTTTTTCATAGCCTGAATAAAACGACCTGGCATTGAACCTATATAAGTTCTCCTATGACCTCTTATCTCTGCCTCATCTCGTATTCCCCCAAGAGAAATTTTAGCAAATTCCCTGCCAGTAGCTCTTGCAATAGATTTACCTAAAGAAGTTTTTCCAACACCAGGAGGTCCTACAAAACAAAGAATTGTTCCAGATGCTTTTTTTGATCTTTTTTTAACTGCCAAAAACTCGAGAATTCTTTCTTTGACTTTTTCGAGACCGTAGTGATCATCATTTAATATTTTCTCAGACCCATTAATATCAATAACTTCTTTACTGTATTTTTCCCATGGAATATCTAAAATCCACTCTAGATAGTTTCGAATAACAGAGGCCTCAGCAGACATGGGGCTCATAGACTTTAACTTTTTAAATTCATTTAAGGCTTTTTCTTTTGCCTCTTTAGATAATTTTACTTCATGAATTTTTTTCTCAATTTCAGAATACTCGTTAGAACCGTCCTCACCATCACCGAGTTCTTTTTGAATGGCTTTCATTTGTTCGTTTAAGTAATATTCTCTTTGAGTTTTTTCCATTTGTCTTTTAACTCTATTTTTGATTTTTTTCTCAAGAGCAGAAAAATTTAATTCTTTTGAAAAGAAATTTAGTAAGTTTTGAATTTTTTTATCGATGTCAATAATTTCTAGGTTTTTTTGTTTGTCATCGATACCTACGTTAAGATTATAATAAATGTTATCAATAAATTGATACGGATCTTCTATATTTAAGAGACCTTCTAGAATATCATTATTATTGCCAATATTTTGTATGTAATTTTGAAATTCATTTTTTAAAACTCTTAATGAAGCTTTTAACTCAGCTGAGTTTTTTTTATTAACAACTACTGGCTCAAGCTTAGCAGTAAGAAAGTTATTACTGGCTTTCACAGCTGATTTTATTTTTACAATTTCTAAACCTTCAGTAAGAACTTTATAAGTATTGTCAGGTAACTTAAGGAATTGAATAATTTTAGATTTTACTCCAAAGGAATAAACATCTTTTACTTGGGGATCATCGGTGGTTGGCTCTTTTTGTGTGAATAGGTAAATAATCTTGTTGTTATTATTCATTGCAAAATTAATTGCATCTATCGATTTGGCTCGGCCTACAAACAAAGGTGATGTTATTGAGGGATAAACAACTAAATCCCTTAAGGGTAAGATTGGTCCGATGATTTGATTTTCCATACTAATAAGATAGTGAGGAAATTTTAATTTTCACCCACTTTTTTTTTTATTTTTGTTTTCTCTTTATATACGATTATTGGATTATTTGAGATTACTGACTCTTTGCTCAAAACAACCTTATCCACAGAGTCTTTATCAGGAATATCAAACATACAATCTAGAAGTAACTTTTCCATTATTGATCTAAGTCCTCTAGCTCCAATTTTTTTTTCAACTGCCAATTGGGCTATTTGCTCTCTTCCATCATCAGTTATTTCAAACTCAACACCTTCAAAGGAAAAAAGTGCTTTGTATTGCTTAGAAATTGCATTTTTTGGTTTGGTAAGTATTTCTTTTAAATCCTCTAAAGATAACTCGTTAAGACTTGCGCTTACAGGAAGTCTACCAACTAGTTCAGGAATGAGTCCAAATTTAATTAAATCATCATTTTCTAGCTGCGAGGTCATAGGCTGGTCCTGATTAACTGATTTATTAAAGCCAATGGACTTTTTATTCACGCGATTTTTAATAATTTTATCAACGCCCTCAAAAGCGCCACCGCAAACAAACAAAATGTTTTTAGTATCAACTTGAAGAAACTCTTGTTGGGGGTGTTTCCTCCCACCTTGAGGAGGTACACTTGCCGTGGTACCTTCAATAATTTTTAAAAGTGCTTGTTGAACACCCTCTCCAGAAACATCTCTGGTTATTGAGGGATTCTCACTTTTTCTTCCAACTTTATCAATTTCGTCAATGTAGACGATACCTTTTTGTGCTAAAGACACATCATAATCACATTGTTGAAGTAATCTTAAAATAATATTTTCAACATCTTCACCAACATATCCAGCCTCAGTAAGGGTAGTTGCATCTGCAATTGTGAAAGGAACATTTAAAAATTTTGCTAAAGTTTGTGCCAGAAGTGTTTTACCGCATCCTGTAGGTCCAATTAATAAAATGTTTGATTTAGATATTTCAATATCCTTTGAGGGATTTTGAACTCTTTTGTAGTGATTGTATACAGAGACAGACAATATTTTCTTTGCATGATCTTGACCAATTATATGATCATCAAGGTAATCATAAATCTCACTAGGTTTTGGTATTTCAAATTTTTTCTTTGTATCGATTTTATCGTCTTCTACAAGTATGTCCTTACATAGAACTACACACTCATTACAAATATAAACATTGGGTCCAGCTATTAGTTTTTTTACTTCTTCTTGGCTTTTACCACAAAAAGAACAAGATATTTTTTTATCAGAACTGTTAGCAGAAGTTATTTTTTCATCAGACATATTTATTTTTCAATTCTAGTTGTTATAACTTTATCGATCAAACCAAATTTTTGAGCTTCCTCTGGGTCAAAGAATCTATCTCTTTCCATTGCTTTTTCGATTTCATTTATACTTATATTAGTGTGTTTTTGATATATTTCATTTAGTCTTTTTTTTGTTTTTAAAATTTCTTCGGCATGAATTTTAATATCACTAGCTTGTCCAGAAAAACCACCAGATGGTTGATGAATCATAATTTTAGCATGAGGTAAGGCATATCTATTTCCCTCTTTACCAGCAGCGAGTATCAATGATCCTGCGGAGGCAGCTTGTCCGATACACACTGTATGAACAGGGCATTTTATATATTGCATTGTATCATACATGGCTAAGCCGGCAGTAACCAAGCCACCAGGTGAATTGATATACAAGTTAATAGGCTCTTCTGGATTTTCGGACTCTAGAAATAACAGTTGAGCACATATTAATGAAGCAGTTTCATCGTTAATTGAACCAGTAAGAAAGATTATTCTTTCTCTGAGCAATCTAGAGAAAATATCAAATGATCTTTCTCCTTTGCCAGATTGTTCAATGACTATGGGTACCAGATTCATTATTGCGTGCTCCTTTTTTCATTAACTCTTCTAAGCTTAACTTAGTTTCTTTAATTTTGAAAGTTTTCATAGACTCATCTGCTATTTTATTTCTTAATAAAGTTCCATAAGCAGTCTCAGCTGTTCTCTGATCAATTTTTTCACCATAATATTTTTGAATATATTCTTGCAATTCTTTTTGTTCAACTTTCACATTTAAGAACTTCACTAATTCTGAAAAAATTACGTCTTTTTGTATATTCTCACTGGTAAGTTTTTTTAAACTATCAATTCTCTCTTTGTGTTCGTCTTTCATTGAAGATAGATCAATTTGATATTTTCTTTTGAGCTCTAAATTTATAACTTCTTCATTGATTTCAATTTTCTTTTTATCAGATAGAACTTTTATGAGATCTTCAATGAAAAATTCTTTTTGTAAATAGTTTACGTCCTCTTTTAATTTATTAACTATTTTATCATTTAATTCTTTAATGGAATTTAACTTTAAAATTTTTATTAATTCTTCGTCATTTTTGGGATAGATCTTTTTATTAATATCTTTTATTTTTGCCTCTATTTTTGTTCCATTTGCAGTAAAACTAAAATCAGATTTGTTTTTAATTTTTAGTAGAGCTTTCTTTAAATCTAAGAATATTTCTTCTTTTGTTTGGGTATTTAAATCTACTCTAACCTCTTTTTGGGTAAATAATTTCTTCTGTTTTTCTTCATAGTTTAATATTTCAAAATCTATAACAGAATTTTCATCTGATATTTCAATGCTCTTTAAAGAATAATATTCTTTTCTGATCTTTTCTCTGAAGTCATCTATATCTTTATTAGTTACCTCTGATATTATTTTTTCTATTTCGCTTGTTTTTAGTTCATCTAATTTAATTTCAGGTTTCAAATAGAAAGCTAAGGAGAGATTATATGAGTCTTTGAAATTTACTTCTGGCTGAACTAAAGAATGAATTTTTTCTTTTTCACTAATCGTTTTTATATTTTTTGAAATTTCTTCATTTAATACTTCATTTTCAATTTGAGGACCTATTTTTGATTTTATTATATTTACGGGCACCTTACCCTTTCTAAAACCTGCGATTTCAAAAGAGGGTTGTTTATCTAAAAGCTTTTGATCGATAATTTTGTTTATAGCTACTTGATCTAAAGACACCTCAAAAGAGGATTTGAATTTATTTTTTTCTATATTTTTGTAATCCATAAGTTCTTTTCTTGGTGCGCCAGGAGGGACTCGAACCCCCACGGTTGCCCACTGGTTCCTAAGACCAGCGCGTCTACCATTCCGCCACTGGCGCACAAATTGGGGCGAGTAAGGGGACTTGAACCCCCGACCTCCGGTACCACAAACCGGCGCTCTAACCAACTGAGCTACACCCGCCAAAAATTGAATTAATTTATAGTATAGATATTATGCAAATTAAACATTATATTTGGATCGCAATATATGAAAAAAATTGAAGCAATAATCAAACCTTTTAAATTAGAGGATGTTAAAGATGCTCTTGGCGAAATAGGTCTAAGTGGATTAACCGTTTCTGAAGTAAAAGGGTTTGGTAGACAAAAAGGTCATACTGAGCTTTATAGAGGTGCTGAGTACATAGTAGACTTTCTACCAAAGGTTAAAATTGAATTAGTAGTTGATGACAAAAAATATAAAGAAGCTATCGAAGTTATTATTAAACACTCTAATACAGGAAAAATTGGTGATGGAAAAATCTTTGTATACGAAGTTTCAGATGCTATCAGAATTCGCACAGGAGAAAAAGGTAAAGACGCTATATAATTTTTATTTTACCAAGTTAACAATTTAGGAGGATATTACATGGACAAAAAATCATTACAAAAAATGATCGATGAGAATGGAATTAAATATATTGATTTCAGATTTACCGATCCCCTAGGGACATGGCAGCACTTTTCAAATCATATAAATACCTTTGAAATGGATGTTTTTGAAGAAGGAATTGGCTTCGACGGTTCTTCAATTAGATGTTTTCAGTCAATTGAAGCAAGTGACATGATATTAATACCTGATATGGAAACTGCATTTGTAGATCCTTTTTTTACAGATCCTACTCTAGTTCTAATATGTGATATACAAGATCCAATTACAGGTCAAAAATATGATAAAGATCCTAGGTATGTTGCAAAGAAAGCAGAAGAATACGTAAAGTCATCTGGTATTGGTGATAGTATTTTCTTTGGACCAGAAGCAGAATTTTTTCTTTTTAATAACGTTCAAATTAACACACACCCACATCACTCTTCTTTTTCTGTCGACTCAGGTGAGGCTGTTTGGAATACGGGCACGGATGAAGGTCCAAATTTAGGTTACAAAGTTAGAAATAAAGGTGGCTACTTTCCATGTCCGCCTCATGACACTATGCAAGATGTTAGATCGGAAATGGTAAATCACATGGTTGCCATAGGTATGAGTGTGGAAGCTCAGCATCACGAAGTTGCTACAGCTGGTCAATGTGAAATTGATTTAAAATTCGACACTTTGGTTAAAATGGCTGATGATCTTCAAAAATATAAATATGTTGTAAGAAATACAGCAAAAAGTAATGGTTTGAGTGCTACTTTTATGCCAAAACCACTTTCAAATGATAATGGCTCTGGAATGCATTGTCATCAAAGTATTTGGTCAAACGGTAAACCGATATTTTATGGTGAAGGTGGGTACGCAAATCTGAGTGATGAAGCAAAATTTTATATTGGTGGTTTGCTTAAGCATGCTCCATCTTTATTAGCATTTACAAATCCAACTATTAACTCTTATAAGAGATTAGTTCCTGGTTATGAAGCACCAGTAAAACTTGCATACTCAAATAGAAATAGAAGTGCCATATGTAGAATACCTGCATATTCACCATCTCCAAAGGCAAAAAGAGTTGAGTTTAGATGCCCAGATGCAACTGCTAATGGTTATTTGGCATTTTCAGCAATGCTTATGGCAGGACTTGATGGAATTAAAAATAGAATTGACCCTGGTGAGCCTATGGATAAAAATCTTTATGATTTACCTCCTGAAGAACAGTCAAAGGTAAAAGAAGTACCAGGTACACTTGAAGAGGCAATAAATAATCTTGAAGCTAATCATGACTTCTTACTTGAAGGTAATGTATTTACTAAAGATTTACTTGAGTCATATATAGAATATAAGAGAGAAGAAGAAATCGAACCAAATAAATTGCTAGTTACACCTGCAGAGTTTGATATGTATTACGATTATTAATTTAATTTTAAAAGTAGCTCGTCTAAATATTTCTTATTATTAATATTTGATGGGCTACCTGTTAATTCATTAATCATAAGTGATTCTCTAAGTTTGATTATCTTGTTAATATATAAAAATTTTTTTTTATTAACAAAACATATGTCCTCAAAGATTTTATAAATTTGATACAGATCTTTAGTACTTTCTAAGGGATTTTTGATATCTACAATTTTTAAAAGATAATCTTCATTTATCGTTGAGAAACTAGTAATTATTTTTTTTTTAATTCTATTGAAATATTTAGCCAATGAAAGATTATTTGTTAATGGATAGATTTTTAAAAAAGATAATTTATGAAAAGGCTCGGTAGTAGACTCATAAAAAGAAAAGAAACTGTCTATATTAGTGACCTGATCTGAGTCTCTGTCAAAAGGTTTATTCCTGTCATCTATAATTAATATATTTGAGTCGATATATTGCCTAATAATAGAGTAAAATCTTCTAACTATTTTTATATTATCTAAATGATTATTTTTCTTTGATTGATATATAAAAAAAATGTCTAAATCTGAAAAATTAGTGGCTTTTTTGATACCATAACTTCCAAATAAAATTGGTATTAAATCTGAGATAATATTGCCTCTATTAGATAAGTAATCATTTTTTACAAGTTCAAATATATAAAAAATAAACTTTCTTACAGCTATATTTCTTTTATTAAGAAAATCACTATTTGAAATTTTCTTTGAAAGTAACAAATAATCTAAAAGAAATATAATTTCATAAATATCTTGTATTGATTTTTTTAAATCTAAATCAAAATTATCTGAGTACTCTTTTAATTTAAATTTGGGTATACCATAATTAAAAAAATATACTAAGGATTCTATTAAAAAATTATTTTTGTAAATTAGATTTGTTAATTTTGGAGAATTTTCAAAAATAAAAATTAATTCTGGAAATAACTTATTATTGTATTTATATAAAGCAGTTAGATGAACTCCTGATTTATAATAATTAATTAAGTAA
Organism: uncultured Alphaproteobacteria bacterium; assembly: GCA_902516235.1. Taxonomy (GTDB): domain Bacteria; phylum Pseudomonadota; class Alphaproteobacteria; order HIMB59; family HIMB59; genus HIMB59. Next base: position 8,674 of record CABXXO010000022.1, on the reverse strand, counting down.
TCAAATTTTAAAATCAAATCATCGCGCTTATTGTGTTTTGACAAAATATTTATAAGTCTTGAAATGAACTCTAAATAATCATTTTTTACAGTTTCAGAACTATTAATCTTTTCAGCACGCTTGATGAGGTTTGTGATTGTTTTTTGGCTTGATATACTAAATTTATCAGGATTGAATTTTTCTACATCAATTTTTGGAAAAAATAAACGTTGATAAATACTTTGAATATTTAGCTTATGTCTCTCTAATATTGTTGAATAATTACCTAAAATTGCCTTTAAATAGACCTCTTCAGTACCTAACAAATTTTGAAATGTATTTTGTTTAATATGAAGATAATTCTCAATCTTACGAAAGTAATAATAAGCGTCACTGATACTTTTTAAATCATCAAAGGAGATTATATTCTCATGAGATTGAAGATTAATAAATAATTTGTGTATATTGCTTTCTTTTAAAGAATTTATCTTACCTGACCATATAAGTTGATTGAAATGGATAATATTTTCACATGATCTTATAAATCCATAAGAATTTTTTATGTCGAGTTTCTTTTGGTCATTGGAAGAAGCAAAAAGTTTCTTAATTTCATCTATGGCATAGTAATCAAAAGATCTACGAAATAAAAAACTTTTTATATCTTCTTTAAATAAAGAATATTTTTGTATATCACCGCATAAAAAATTTGATCTATGAAAAGCAAGTCTTTCCCAATTTCTACCAACAGAAGTATAATAATCAATTGCCTGATCTATATCAGAAACAATCATGGAATTACCAAAATCTGGTCTCAATCTCAGGTCAATTTTATGGAAAAAATTTTCTGATACATTTGAAATATCACTAATTAATCTCTTAATAGACTTATTAAATTCTTCTATTGTAACCGGACTATTTTTAGAGTCATAAAATATAATTAAATCAATATCAGAGGCAAAGTTTAAATCTTTTACTCCTATTTTACCCATTCCTAAAATAAAATAATATTTTTTTAAACTTACATTAAAGGATTTTGAGATGTGAGAATTAATAATTCTACTTAAAATATTTTTACATAATATTGACCATAATCTTGAACCAACTGATTGGGAGATTAGATCAAAGTGAATAGATATAAAGATTAAATATATTAATTCATTTTTTAAAATATTTATATTAAGTGAGTAAGCGGATTGAGAAATATAATATTTTTGAATATTATTTTTGTAATGATTTAAAATTTGTTGTAAGTCAATATTATTAACATCATAAGATTTATTTAGATATTTGTATTTAGATAAAAAAGAAGAGTATTTGTATAAATTCTCTAAGTCCAAAAAATTTTCCTTTCAATGTAATTTAGTAAATCTTTTGTATTATCAATTATGGAAATATCTTTTTTTATGCCTTTAGAATTTGATATGTTATTAATTAATGTGTACAAACTTTTTTTAAGTAAATTTATATTTAAATACTTATAGTTATCTAATTCTTTAATTGAATTAAATATTAAAGAGGTCTTATCATTGATATTTTCAAGATTTAACTTTTCTAGAAAAAGTGCATCTTTAGTAAACTGTCTACCAATCATACATTTATTTATATTTTTTGATTTGAAAGAATTAAAAGTTTCTAAATCGTTTATCTCGCCATTAGGAATAAGCTCCATTTTAGGAAATTTTTTTGAACACTCTAAAAATAATTCATAGTTAATTTTTGGAATTGTTCTATTTTTTTTTGTATCTAAATTTAAAACACCATTCCTACAATGAATAAAAACTTTTTTAATTCCTATTTCATTAAAAAGATTTAGATAACTAAAAATATAATTCTTATCTTCATTCATTCCTAATCCCAATCTACATTTTACTGACACTTCATGTTTGTAGTTGATTAATTCAAATAAGCATTTTTTTACCAAGTCATAATTTTGAGTTAATGCAAGACCTAGCATATTTTCTTGTACTCTTGAACTTGGGCACCCTAAATTGAAATTGACGTGTTTTATGATATCTATCCTACTTAAAATATTTATTGCTCTTTTAATTTCTTGAGGATCTGAACCAGCAATTTGTATTGCGCTTTTATTATTTTCTAAAAAATGCTTACTAATTGTTTTAATCTCATTATGAATAATTGCTTTATCAACAATCATTTCAGAGAAAGTAAGAACACGATTTCCATAAATATTTTCTATTAAACTTCTGAAATAGCAGTCTGTGTATCCCATCATTGGTGCTAAATAATAATTCATAGAAAAATTTCTTTTATTCATTGAAAAATACTTTAATAAAAGTAAAAATCATTAAAAATCAAGACATTGGAAAATTTCAACATAAATCAACTAGTTTTTAATTCTGATGGGCTAATACCTACAATAGCTCAAGAGAAATCGACAAATGAAATTCTTATGTTGGCTTATTCAAATCAAAATTCAATTGAAATGACAATTGAAACTAAAAAAGCTCACTTTTGGAGCAGAAGTAAAAGAAAATTATGGCAAAAAGGAGAAACCTCCGGTAACAAACTCAATATAATTAATATTTATACAGATTGTGATAGCGATACTCTAATTTTTGAAGTAGAGCTTGAAGGAGACGGTGCCTGTCATACTGGTTCAAAAAGTTGTTTCTATAAAAAGTTAGAATTATGAGTGAAGTAGTAGCATATAAAGACTTAAATAATAATTATTGGGATACCGAAGTCGAAAATAGTACTCCTATAAAACATAAATCTGAAGATGCTTTAAACATTATGCGTCACGATATGGCTCATATTTTAGCAGAAGCTGTAATATCTCTTTTCCCGAATGCCAAACCAACTATAGGTCCTTTTATAAAAAATGGTTTTTATTATGATTTTGATATGGAGAGTACGTTATCAGATGATGATTTAGAAAATATTGAAAAAAAAATGAAAGAAATACTCATAGAAGGAAGAGATTTTTTAAAAAGAGCTGTTTCTAAAAAAGAAGCCTTAGAAATTTTTCAAGATAATAAATATAAGTTAGAACTTATTAATAATTTGGATTACTCTGATGAAATAACTCTTTATGAACAAGATAATTTTACAGATCTTTGCAAAGGACCTCATCATAAAAGCACAAAGGATTATAATGCTAGCTTTAAAATAACCAGTGTTTCAGGAGCTTATTGGAGAGGCATTAGCACCAATAAAATGCTTCAAAGAATTTACGCAACTGCTTGGTATTCAGAAAAAGAGCTTCGAGTATATTTAAAAAATTTAGAAGAAGCCAAAGAAAGAAATCATAGAAGATTGGGAACAGATATGGGTTTATTCCTCCTCACTGATTTATCCGCAGGAAATGTATTTTGGAAAGATAAAGGATTAACTTTGTATCAAAACATAGAGAAATACATACGCTCCGAGCAACAAAAATTAAATTATTTTGAGGTAAAAACACCTGAGTTAGTTTCAAATGAACTATGGATAAAATCTGGCCACTGGGACAATTTTAAAGAAAATATGTTCACGTCAGAAACAGATAACAAGACATTTGCATTGAAGCCCATGAATTGTCCCTGTCATATTGTGTTGTTTAATTCACAACTTATAACATATAAAGATTTGCCTCTAAGATATTCTGAATTTGGTAAGTGTCACAGATATGAGCCCTCTGGTGCTTTGAATGGATTATTTAGAGTGAGAGGATTTACTCAAGATGATGCACATATCTTTTGCTCTGGTGATCAAATTTATGACGTGTGCAATGAGACAACTCAATTAATTGAAAGAGTTTATAAGAAGTTTGGATTTGAAAAGATTAAATATAATATTTCTACTCGTCCAGAAAAGAGTATTGGCACTCAAGAAAATTGGGATAATGCAGAAAATCAATTAAAAAAAGTTTTAAAAGATAATAACAAAGAATTTAATATACTAGAGGGAGAAGGTGCATTCTACGGACCAAAAATAGAGTATACATTAGAGGACTCCCTTGGACGTGAATGGCAATGTGGCACAATTCAAATTGATTTTAATCTACCAGATAGATTGGGAGCTAAGTACAAAGACAAGGATGACAAAAATCAAGTTCCTATAATGATACATCGTGCTGTAGTTGGTTCTTTGGAGAGGTTTATTGCAATCATCTTAGAAAATACAAATGGCTGGCTTCCTTTATTTGTTACACCTATTCAACTAGCAATATTACCAGTATCTGAAAAATTTGTAGACCATAGCAATCAAATAAAAGAAAAGCTTCAACAACTTGGTGTAAGAACAATTGTTGACAGCTCAGATAATAAATTAGGATATAAGATAAGAAACTCTGTTTCTAAAAAAATTCCTTACTCACTAGTAATGGGTGAAAAAGAAATTGTATCAAATTCATTCACTCTGAGAAGTAATGAGGGTAAAAATACTTCATTTGATGACATTAAATTGTTATCAAATTTTTTTATAAGCAATTAACTATTAATAATAGCATTTATAAAATATGTTAATCTCGTAAATGAGTGAACATATTAAGGCAGTATTAATAGTTGTTTTAAGTGGTTTAATATGGAGTTTTGGTCCGCTTGTTGTAAAAAATATGATAGATCCACAAATCTATCAACTCCCCTATCTCATTATTAGAGGACTGACAGTAACAGTGATCATAGCTGCCTATCTTATTATTAAAGAGCAAAAAAATTTTATTCTGAACATTATAAAAATTGATAAAGTTTCTGTAATCGGTGGTCTTTGTTTAACCACAGCTATGATTGGTTTTATTTATTCCATAAGTAACACAACAGCTGCTGTCACTCTTTTTATGTTAGCTTTAATGCCCTTTTTGGCTTCATTAATTGCATTAGTATTTATTAATGAAAAAATTTCGATACAAAATTTTATCAGTATGATTATTGCCTTTATAGGTGCTTTAATAATGATATATGCCAGCGCTTTTAGTGGTTCATTATATGGATTAATAATGGGTTTTATATCAAGCCTAGGATTTGCAGCATTTACCGTTGCCCTAAGAAGTAAAAGCGATTTTAAAAAATTTTATATTTTGATTTATGCAGGAATATTTTGTGCAACTATATCTTGCTGTTTGATGATAATAAATAATCAGGAAATTTATTTACCTTTAAAAAATATTTTATTAAGTATTACGCATGGCTTACTTGTTGCAAGTGGGTTAATCCTTTTTAGTATTGGATCAAAACACCTTCTCTCAGGTGAGTTGACAATGTTATCTTTATTAGAAGTAGTTGGAGGAATTTTTTGGGCTTGGCTGCCGATACTTGGTATCAATGAAATTCCTAGCGTTAATACAATAGTAGGTGGTGTGGTTATTTGCTTAGCTATTGCAATGAATTCATATCGTTTTGATAAAAAAAGACTTCAAAATTTAATTAGATAGTTAGTCCAATAACCCCTATAAAAGTTAAAGAGATACCTAAAGTTTGAATTTTAGATATTTTTTCTTTAAGGACCATTCTTGCTAGTAAAACCGTTACAAGACCAAAACCTGAGGAAATCACCACTGCTATACTCACTTTATCAAAGGTGTATGCTGAAACTAAACAGAAATAACCGGTTGTTTCTAATATTCCCTGAAAAAACAAAATAGGAGCTGCTTTTTTTGTCATTGTTATCTTAGACTTTGTAAATAACAATAAGGTTGCTATACCCAACAAACTAAAAAATCTTACGTACACAACTGCTTCGATTGGGTCCAGAGAGTTAGAGGCCTCTTGAGAAAAAATAAGACCCAAAGCCAACATACCACTTGCCATAAACGATACGATTAAAGCTTCTTTTATTTGTTTTTTTGATAAACCAAGGCTTTTTTTGAAACTATCTGCACTAATTGATACAAATACAGCACCTGAAATAACTATCAAAGTGGCAATCCATTGAGTAATTGTTGGTTCACTACCTAAAAAAAATCTTATGACAAAGACAAAAAAAGGGTTTGTTGCTGCTATAGAGGCAACGATTGATACAGGTCCCATTTGAAGACCCTTATATAAGCATAAGAGTCCAAACATTATTAAAATACCAGATAGAAAGCTATTGCTCAGACCTATGGCATTTGGAGATAATCCACTTCCAAAGAAATAAAATAAAAATAAATAAAAAATTGAGCCAACGACTAACATCCAAAAAAGAGAGTTCTTGAAACCAACTTCTTGTGATGAAAATCTTGCTAAAAAATCACCTACACCAAAGCTAAACGCTGAGAGAATACCTAAAAGAATAGCCATGAATTTATTAAAAACTAAACGTGAAAACTTTCGCCGCAACCGCACTCACTAGTTTGATTGGGATTTTTGAAAACAAATCTTTCTCCATACTCCTCTTTTATAAAGTCCATTTCTGTACCAATAACATACATTACAGCTTTATTATCAATATAAAGTGGAAATTTATAATCATTAACTAGTTCACATCCTTGTATGTTACTTTCATTGACATATTCCATAGTATAGCTAAGACCAGCGCAACCTTTTGTACTTAAACCTATTTTCAAACCAATTGCGTTATTGTTATCAACTAACAATTTAGAAATTTGTTCTTGAGCCATTTTAGATAATGTAAATAAGGGATTAGACATTTTAAAAACCTAAAGCTAACTTTGCGTCTTCACTCATCATATCTTTATTCCAAGGGGGTTGAAAGGTAAGATTAACAATAATTTGCCCTGTATTTGGAAGTTCATGAACTTTTTTTGCGACATCTAATGGAAAACTATCCGCTACAGGACAATTAACAGTCGTTAGCGTCATTATAATTTTAATATTGTTAAATTTATCAATTGATAGGTCATAAATTAATCCAAGATCATATATATTAATACCAAGTTCTGGATCTTTTATTTTTGTAAGAACCTCTATGATTTTATCATTTGTCAAGTTTACTGACTCTGAAGTTGATACATTTCCAAAGGAAATATCTCCTTCAGAATTAACTTTAGGCAAAAAGTCAGAGAGTGTCTTATCGTCCATGTCTTATTGTAATAATTTTAAAGTTTTTTTCATAGAGTCAACAAAGTGGTCTATATCATTAATGTCATTATAAATCCCAAAAGAAACTCGGCAGGAGCCTGGTATACCTAATTTTTTCATTAAAGGTTGACAACAATGGTGACCTCCTCTGATCATTATTCCATATTGGTCAAGAAAAGTGGCAATATCATTAAAATTTTGGTTTTTGATATTAAAGGAAACAATTGAAGTGGCATTTCCATTGTCGTTTGAGCCATATATTTCTATTTCTTCAAAGTCATTAAGAGCTGAAATTAGTGTGGATCTGAGTTTTTTTTCTTTTAAAAAATAATCTTGGTAATTAATACTATTTAGATACTCCATGGCAGCTTTAAAACCGATGGCGGCCTCAATAGAGGGTGTACCCGGTTCGAATTTATTTGGCAACATGGCATAAGAAAAATCGTTTGAGGATACCTCATTGATCATTCCCCCTCCTAAAGTTGGAGGATTAAGTTGGTTAAGAATATCTTCTTTACCATACATAATTCCAATACCAGATGGACCGTAAAGTTTGTGAGAGGAGAAAGAGTAAAAATCGCAGTTTAAATCTTTGACATCAATATTAAGGTGTGCAATTGATTGACATCCATCAACAGCTACATAAATATCCTTATTAATTTCTTGTTTAATTTTTTTTATATCAAGTATTTGTCCGGTAACATTTGACATGTGTGTTAAAGAAAGAACCTTAGTGGTATCATCACAATTATTTATAATTTCATCTTCGGATAGAATACCTTCTTTAGAAATTGGGATTATTTTTAATTCTAATTCTAATTTTTTACATAAATGCATCCATGGTAGGTAATTAGAGTGATGTTCTAATTCTGTCACAACAATCTTATCGCCCTTATTTAAGTGCTCTACCAGTGAATTAGCAATAATGTTTATAGAGTCGGTAGCTCCTCTTGTAAAAACTATTTCGTTAGTAGAATTTGCATTAATAAACAATTTGGCTACTTCTCTAGATTTTTCATATAAATCTGTAGCATCAATACTAAGGGAATTCATCCCTCTGTGGACGTTTTCATATGAGTTTTCAAGAAACTCAGAAATTGAATGAATAACTTGTTTTGGTTTTTGGGTGCTTGCAGCAGAGTCAAGATAAGTAATGGTTTTATCTCTTATCTTTTTATCTAAGATTGGAAAATCTGATTTTACATTATTCATGTTAATAAACTTTCAATTATTTTATTGGAATAATCTCGTAAATTATCGTCTTTAATAGACTCAATAATTTCTAAAATAAATGCCTTTTTTAGTATTTTTTTAGCCATTTCACTGTCAATACCTCTAGATTTAAAATAATAAATTTGATCTTCATCTAATTTAGAGACAGTAGAGCCATGGCTACATTTTACATCATCAGCATAAATTTCAAGTTCTGGCTTATTATTAGCCTTAGAAATATCGTCTAAAAGTAAAGATCTACTCATTTGATATCCATCAGTTTTCTGAGCTATAGAGTCGACATATATCTTACCTTGAAAATTTGTTATCGCACCTTTCTCAACTATGGATTTAAAAATCTCTCTACTTGATGAGGAGGGCTTTAGGTGCTGGATAAATGAATAATTATCATTTACTCCGTAGTTATTAATATTCATACCAAATAAATCAAAATTACACTCAAGATTTAAAGAGGCATAAAACTCATTTCTGGTATGAATATTATCGGACTGAAAAGTAACAAA
>CABXXO010000021.1 GCA_902516235.1 uncultured Alphaproteobacteria bacterium | reverse complement strand
AAAATATCGTTGAGTATGGCCATTACGCAGGACAAATTAGTAATAAATATATTCCTCGATATACAACTGGAAAATATTTTAAAGAATTTAAAAACCTAGGATCTGAGTGGAAGAATAAAGGAGAATATATAGTTTTGTTTCCAAACTTAATTTTAGGTGTTCAAAAAGATCATGTTTTCAACCTAATTATAGAACCCTTGGCTCCAAATAGAATTAAAGAGCATATTGAACTATATTATTCTGATCCATCTATGTTAGGGGATGAATATCAACAAACTCGAAAAGAAAATGCAAATCTCTGGAAGACTGTATTTGAGGAGGATATTTTTGTGGTAGAGGGAATGCAAAGAGGACGTTACGCTAAAGGTTTTGATGGTGGGAGGTTTTCACCAGTAATGGATGAACCCACTCATGTCTTTCACGATTGGTATGCTAAAAAAATACTAAGCGCGATATAATTGATGAGCGATATACCTAAAAAAATGTCCGGTGTCTATTTAACAGGACACGGAGGTTTAGAAAAACTTGTGTACAAAGAAGACATTCCAGTACCTACGCCTAAGTCCGGAGAGGTGCTTATTAAAGTTAATGGTGCAGGTGTTAATAACACTGATATCAATACTCGTTTAGGTTGGTATTCTAAAAGGGTTACAAGTGATACTAACTCAACTGGAGATGAGGGCTTAGTTGAATTTAACGGTGAAGATGCGTCATGGACAGGGGCCCCCTTGCAATTTCCTAGAATTCAAGGAGGTGATATTTGTGGTCGTATAGTAAAAGTTGGTGAAGGTGTTGAGCCCAAATGTATTGGCAGTAGAGTAATAGTTCGGTCCATGCAAAACTCTCCAAACTCTAATAACCCATTTGCAATGCAGACAGTAGGCTCAGAGATAGACGGGGGGTTTGCTCAGTATTGTGTTACATTAGCTAAAGAGGCGTATCCTGTTAATTGCAACTGGTCAGATATTGAATTAGCTTCAATACCTATTTCTTATTCTACTGCTGAGGGAATGCTATGTCGTGCCAATATTAAAAATGAAAAGATTTTAATTACAGGTGCTTCAGGCGGAGTGGGCTCTGCTGCTATCCAACTAGCAAAAATTCGAGGTGCCAGCATTATAGCTCAATGCTCACCTCACAAAGCCTCAGATCTTAAAACCCTAGGTGCCAATCATACAGTAAACCGAGATGATGACTTATTGAAAGTGCTTGGAAAAAATTCTGTGGATGCTGTACTCGACTTAGTAGGAGGCAGTTGTTGGCCCCAACTATTGGATATCTTAAAACCTGGAGGAAAGTATATCGTCTCTGGCGCTATAGCAGGCCCCGTTGTAGATCTAGATTTAAGAAGTCTTTATTTAAAAGACCTCACTTTTTATGGTGCTACAGTAAATGATCCATATGTTTTTGAGAACATTATTCGTTACATAGAGGAGGGTCAAATTAAGCCTTTAGTAGCAAAATCTTTTCCTTTAATAGATATTCAAAAAGCTCAAAAAAAATTTTTAGAAAAAAAATTTATAGGTAAGATTGTTATAAAAATTACTTAAGTTAATTTTTACATTCCAAAAACTACAACAATTTATTTTTTTAAATTAAATCCTGCTTCAACCCAAGCTTTCGTTCCACCTGTGAGATTAGACACATCACTATAACCCATATCTTGAAGAGTTTTAGTTGATAAAGTTCCTTGACCACCCACTCCACAATAAACGACAATTTTTTTCTCAGGATCAAGCTCTTCTTTTCTAAGAGGGTTGTCTGGTCTTTGATCAGCGTGAAATTCTAGCATATCTCTTGGTACATGAACTGATCCCTCTATTTGACCTTCAGCCTCGATGGCTTCTTTTGAGCGAACATCAACAAGGATAATTTCTTCATTATCTAATTGCTGTTTTAATTCTTCTGGGCTCACTGATTTGATTTCAGCATTTGCTTCTTCTAAAAGCTCTGGAAAGGTCTTCATTTATTCATTTCTCCTTAATAACTATTGATAATATATAACTGTTTGATCTTAAATTTAATATATTACTATAATATAAGACATGAATAATATTGTAAATCCAGGATCTAGTCACGAAACAGATGTAGTTATAATTGGTGCTGGACCTTGTGGTCTTTTCCAAGTATTTGAGCTGGGTCTTTTAGATATGAAATCTCATCTAATTGACAATTTAGACAAGATTGGCGGACAATGTGCTGAGCTTTATCCTGATAAAAACTTATATGATATTCCAAGTAGACCGGCTATCACGGGCCAAGAGTTAACTGATGATTTAATTAAACAAGCTGAACCCTTTAACCCTACTTATCACCTAAACCAATTAACCTCAAAAATTGAAATTAATGAAAATTATATTTTAGTAGAAACAGACAAAGGTTCCTCTATTAAGTGTAAGTCTGTAGTTATTGCTGCCGGGGCAGGAAGCTTTGTTCCAAGGAAACTTCCAGCAGAGGGTGCTGATCAATTAGAAAATAAGAATATCTTTTACTCAGTCAAAAAAAGAACAGACTTTCAAGACAAGAATATTTTAATTATTGGCGGTGGCGACTCTGCTTTGGATTATGTTATGGGATTTCAGGGCATTGCTAAAAAAGTATCATTGGTCCATAGAAGAAAAGAATTTAAAGGTGTTCAAGACTCAGTAAATAAAGTTATGTCATTGGTCGATAAGGGAGAGGTAAACTTCAACATGGGAAGTCTTAAAAAAGTTACTCTCAATGAAAACGGGAAGGTAACAGCGACTCTTGATGATGATGAAATAATTGACGACATTGATGCAATATTTCCATTTTTTGGTTTAAAAATAGAATTAGGCCCAATCGCAGAGTGGGGATTAAACTTAGAAAAGAATCATATTTCTGTTAACACAGAAAACTTCGAAACTTCAGTGCCAAAAATTTTTGCTGTAGGAGATATTTGTATTTACCCTGGTAAGTTAAAATTGATATTAAGTGGTTTTCATGAAGCTGCACTTGCTGCAAAAAAAATGTTTGAGTACTGCCATAGTGATAAAAAGTATGTTTTTAGGTACACTACCTCCTCAAGCGATCTCCAAAAAAAACTTGGAGTTAAGTAATTTTATTCTCATTGTTTAAAAATAAAGTTTTATTTTTTTTCATAATATTTTTTCTATTTACCTTTAGAGCAAATTCAATTGTCTTAGAAAAGACTCCTATTAAATTAAATTCTCCATGGGGTATGAGCTGGCTAAATTCTGAGGAGCTATTAATTACACAAAAAACAGGAGAAATTTATAAAGTTAACACAAAAAATTTATCTCAAAGTGAAATAACACATGAAATTCCCTCAACTTTTTTTGGTCAAGGGGGATTGCTTGACATTGTAACTGAAAATAACGTTGTATGGATAACCTGTTCGATTAAAAAAGGAAGAAAATATACAACTGCAGTTTATCGCGCTGAACTTAAAAATAATAAGCTTGTTAACGAAGAACTTATATATGAAGCTCTTCCCTATTTTGATAACGGAAAGCATTTTGGATCGAGAATAGAAATTCTTGATGACTATCTATTTGTTAGCATTGGTGAAAGAGGAAAAGGAATGATCGCCCAAGACCCTTCAAATCCTATTGGTTCAATAATTAGAATTCATAAAAATGGGGAATATCCTGAAGATAATCCTTTTTTAACAAAGAATGAATGGTTGCCAGAGTTATTTCAAATCGGTGTTAGAAACCCACAAGGGATGACATTAGACCCCCAAACAAATTCTATTTATATATCTAATCATGGTCCTAAAGGGGGGGACTTCATTGGAAAGGTCGTAGGCGGTTCCAATTTTGGATGGAAAAAAATTGGATGGGGCGGAACCAATTATTCTGGGACTAAAATAGGCGATGGTAATGCATGGGAGCCTGGTTTTATAAAACCTGATTTTATCTGGGTGCCTTCAATAGCAGTCAGTGGTATAAAATTTTATCAAGGAGAGGCATTCCCAGAGTGGCAAAATTCACTCTTGGTATCTTCTCTCAAATTTCAATATCTGTCTGTGTTGCACAGAAAAGATAACAAATTCGTAAAAGAGGAAGTTATATTTAAAGATGAAATTGGAAGAGTGAGAGATATTGAAATAGATCAATCTGGTAATATTTATATTATTGCTGATGAGACAGATTCAAATCTATTCCTTTTAAAACCTTAGCCTCGTTCTCTTTTTGTGACTAAGTTTGCAATACCTTTACATATACCTAGGTGATCGTCCTCCACGATAACAGGATAAGCCCAGTTTTTTTCAATCGTTTTTAAAAATTTCTTATTATTAGCAAAAGGACCTGAGCAAATGATTGGTCCACTTGATCTTATTGCTTGCAATCCAATCAATGTTTGATTAGCTAGTATTTCAGAAATTAAAGACTCTGTTCTAAGGAGCTCAATATCTTGAAAATCAACTTCTTTTTCAGAGTCTTTATAAACAAAACTTGCTTTTTCAATATTTTCAAAATTTTTAATAATAATATCTGATGCATTGAGCTCTCTATGATTAATTGAAGATCCATTCTTTTGTTGAATCTGTCTCTCATAAATCTTGCCTGCAGGAAATCTGTAGTTGGGTACTAAATTTCCAAAACAATCATTGCTAATCATTAAACCTGTTTGTTCGGAAATATTTACATTGTTTGAGCCTAAAGCAAAAATTGTAACCCAAGTGCCCGTTGATAATATTGAACAAGGCAATTCTTGATTTAAATATGCTGATACTAGAGCTAAGCTTGAGTCATGGGCACCACAATAAACTGATATATTTTGAGCTAAGCCAGTTTTTTGTGATATGTCTTTTCGCAAAGTTCCAATCACACTTGCCGCAGATCTAATTGGTGGATATTGTACATGCGATTCAACACCAAAAGCTTCTAGACCAACAAATTCTTTTTCTCTAATTTTCCACAAATCTGAATGACAGCTCGCATAGCTAATCTCACTTACGGCAACACCAGATAACCAATAGCTCCAAAATTGTGGCCAAAATAAAATTTGATCAACTTTTGCAAACTCTTTAGGAAAATATTTTCTCTGCCAATACAATTGAGCACCAAGATTGAGACCTACACCCATACGAGGACTTCCAGTTTGATTAAATGTTGGTCGAACTTGATCGTACTCTGCTCTGAGGTGATCCGGTCCTTCAAATTCATAATCAAGAACAGGAAGAGCTAATTCTCCTTTTGTCATCAATGCCATACATGCACCATGTGTTGATGTAAATATTGAGTCAACTATGTATTTTTTTGCAAGGTTGCTCAAAGAGTTAATAATAAATTCTTTTAAGGATTCTATGTCAAAATGAGGATACAAAGAGTCAGTCAAAATAATATTTTCTGTTTGGAAAACTTCTAGCTCTTTTAACTTATGAGAGTCAAATAGGATGACTTTGGCGTGTGTCTTGCCTATATCTAATACGGCTATATTGTTTCTGATATGAGATTTTTTCATGGAATTTTTTTATTCTGTTTTTGTCGATAATGTTCCGCTTCCCAATTCAAAAGAAAGCTAGTTTCATTATCATTTAAATATTGAAGATCTGCATTTTCTGGAATTAAACATAACAAATCATGTACACAGCGAATTATTTCTAAAGTTCCTCTTAAGGCATCGTTACGAATGATGACCCCCTGCCCAGCTAAAACCACACATGAATTAAATGGTAGAGGGGCCATGGAAATTTTATTAAGTTTTTCAATTAAATCATCTTCATTTGGATTAAGAACTAGAAGTTTTGGTCCAAGAAAAACTAAAAAATCAGGAAGAAGGACCCCGTTTGTGAGCTTATCAATCCACGGCTGATGAAAAGCGAGATTATTAATTAACTCATCTTCACAAAACTTAAATCCAGTTTTTTTTAGATCAACAACTTTATCACTTGATTTAATATAACTTTTAACGAAGGTTTTTTTATGTAAATTTTTTAGGCGAACTCGAATATCCTGATACAAATGTCGTATCTCCTCTAAATCGTTGCCACAAACTATGAGACCATGATTTTCAAGTATAAATACATTGTCTTTTGCAGATTTAATCTGCATTAATTTATAACTTAGTTCAACACCAGGCGTAACATAAGGTATAAATTTCCAATTAAGATCTGAGAGTATTTCTTCAAATTTCATTTGAGAATTTTTTTGTACGGCTAATGCATTAACATTTATATCATGTGTGTGAAAAATAAATTTGAAATCAAGAGCAGCATGCATAGGCGCCTCAACCGATGGACGAAGACCCTCTGGTGAAATTTTTAAGTCAATTGATTTTAAAATATCGTCATAAGAACAGTTATTGTCTTTAAGGGCATCCTTAATTTTAGAAATACTTACTGGAACCATCAACTCTGAGGAGCGCGCATCAACAAGCCATTTACCAGATGCTTTTATCCACATTGTATCACCCTCTTTGAGCGAGGTATTTCCACCAGCTGCTTGAACCATAGTTCGATCTAGACCTATAGCTTCGGAGTATTTGAGAAAAAGTTCATATTCTTTTGCTGGAAAATCATTATCTTTAATAATCATAAAACTCAAAAATTATGGCACTTTAAAGTATTTTGAACAATTTAATTTAGCCATATTTGTAAACTATTTGAAAATAAAAATTATTTCTATGAAATTTTTATGGAGCCATTATAAGGTTAACTCATGAAAATCTTAGTTGTTGGCGGAGCAGGATATATTGGTTCTCATATGGTCAAACGATTTCAAGATACTGATCACGAAGTCGAAATACTTGATAACTTGTCAACAGGCTTCGAATTAAACGCTCAAAATTACAAATTACATATCTGTGATTTATCTAACAAAGATCTTGTTTACCAAATTCTTAAAGAAAATAAATATGAAGTAGTAATGCATTTTGCCTCTTACATAAATGTTGGAGAGTCTTATTCTCAGCCTGAAAAATATTATAAAAATAATGTAACAAACACTCTCAATCTTCTTGACTGTATGATAGATCTAAAAATTTTGAATTTTATATTTTCCTCTACTGCTGCTGTATATGGTGAACCACAAAACATACCAATTACGGAGGCTCAAAAGATATCTCCTGTAAATCCATACGGAAATACAAAAGCAATTGTAGAAAAAATTTTAAAAGATTATGACGAGGCCTATGGACTTAAATATATTGCATTGAGATATTTTAACGCTTGTGGAGCTCACATAGATGGAACAATTGGAGAAAGACATAACCCTGAAACGCATCTAATCCCTCTAATTTTACAAGCAGCTTCCGGTCGAAAAAAAAATTTTACTATTCATGGAGATGATTATGACACAAAAGATGGAACGTGTATTCGTGATTATATTCATGTAATGGATCTAGCTGAAGCTCACCTTTTATCATTGGAGGATTTAATTAAAACTCAAAATTCTGAAATTTACAATATTGGCAATAACAAAGGTTTTAGTGTGAAAGAAATAATTAAAATAGCTGAGACTGTTACTAATACAAAAATACCTTATGAAATTGCAGGTAGAAGGAAAGGTGATCCCGCACAATTAATAGCTGATAATAAAATAATTACTGAAAAACTTAATTGGTCTGCCAATTACTCAGATTTAAATACCATTATAAAAACTGCTTGGAAGTGGGAAAAACACCTCTCTAAATCTAATTAAACCCTATATTTTTAATTTTTATTAGTAGGTAATTACTAGTATATTGCATTTATAACAACATTACCTTTGATATCTCAAATTGGTAATTGTAGGAGGAATAAAAATGAGAAAAATCTTAGCTATATTAATTGCTGTAACCAGCTTGGGTTATTCTTCTGCTTTTGCAGGCACGCTGGTAATTAACACAGACTTAACTGATCCAGCTCCAAAGGCCGCATTTGAATGGGCCTTTAAAAAGTTTCAAGAAGAAAATCCTGATGTGACTATCGAGGTAAATAATTTTGACCACGAGGGTTACAAGCAAGCAATCAGAAATTTTTTAACCACTAGCCCACCTGACGTATTTAATTGGTATGCAGGAAACAGGATGTTGCCATTTGTTCGAGCAGGACTTGTAGAGGATGTGTCAGATATATGGTCAGATTCAGGATGGGTTGATGGGAATTTGACAGAAGGAATGTCTCACGCCAAAAAACCAATGACAATTGGTGGAAAGCAATGGGGTATCCCATACACATATTATCAGTGGGGAGTCTATTATAGAAAAGATCTTTTCACAATGAACGGTATTTCTGTTCCAACTACATGGGATGAGTTTGTCGCTGCTTGCGCAACATTAAAAGAAGCAGGTATCACTCCAATTACCATTGGATCAAAATATCTTTGGACAACCGCTGGTGTATTTGACTACTTAAATCTAAGAACTAATGGATATGAGTTTCATATGGCACTAACTAAAGGAGAGATTCCATATACTGACCCTAGAGTTCATGCAGTATTTGATAAATGGGATGAATTAGTAAAACCCGGATACTTTCTAGAAAACCATGCTTCTTTAGCTTGGCAGGAAGCTATAGCACCGATGGTAAATGGTGAAGCCGCTATGTATGTGATGGGTAACTTCTCAGTTGCTTTATTTAAAGAGGGTGGTTTATCAGACTCTAATCTTGGTTTCTTCCAGTTTCCAGAAATAACATCTGGTCTTCCAATGGCAGAAGAGGCGCCTACTGATACAATGCACATTGCCTCAGGCGCAAAAAATAAGATCGATGCTAAGAGATTTTTGATCTTTTTAAGTAGAGCAGATGTTCAAGAGGAAATGAATAAAACACTTGGACAATTGCCGGTTAATAGTGGCTCAAAAGTTAACAGAGATCCATTTCTTGAGGCTGGTTTAGAAATGCTTAATAACGCATACGCTATGGCCCAATTTTATGATAGAGATGCACCGGCAGAGATGGCATCTGAAGGCATGAAGGGTTTTCAAGAATATATGGTTAATCCAGATAGAAGAGATAAAATTCTTGAGCGCTTAGAAAAAGTACGCCAAAGAGTTTATAAATAATCAACCTAAATAGGGGTGGTCTAGATTACCACCCCATTTCTTTCAGTGCCGAACTCAAACCAATTTACTTACAGAAGGTCTTCATGGTGGAAGCGTAATCAGCAAAGACTAACACCATGGATTTTTTTATTTCCAGGTCTATTGCTCTTTTTAGTCTATGTAATCTGGCCAATTTTTAACTCTTTATATATTTCTTTATTACAATGGGACGGTTTATCTCCTGCAATTTATGTAGGAATTTCAAATTATATAGAATTATTAGATGATGAGTATTTTTATATTTCATTAATGAATAATCTAAAGTGGCTAATCTTTTTTATGTTAGCTGTTCCTATTGGATTAGGTTTAGCTATATTTTTAAATCAAACTATTTTTGGGATAAGATTAATTAAATCTCTTTTCTTTTTTCCTTTTGTGATCTCTCAAGTAGTAATTGGAATCATATTTTCTTGGTTTTACAATCCGCGTGGTGTTATAGGACCCTTCCTTGATAAAATTGGTCTTAGTAACTATGCTATCTTAGCAGATGAGAATTTTGCTACCTATGGAATTATCTTTGCAGGAATTTATCCACAAATTGCATATTGTATGATTTTGTATTTAACAGGATTAAACAATCTCAATACTGATCAAATTGAGGCAGGGAGAATGGATGGTGCTAAAGGCCTTTCTCTATTCAAAAATATTATTTTGCCTCAATTGAAGCCAGCTACTTTTCTTGCAATTGTCGTAACTGTGATTGGATCTTTAAGAAGTTTTGACATGGTTGCAATTATGACTCAAGGTGGCCCTTACGGTTCTAGTAATGTTTTAGCTTATTATATGTTTGAGACTGCTTTAAGCGAGTATGGGTATAGGATGGGATATGGCTCTGCAATTGCTGCAGTTTTATTTACTATAATGATGTTCTACATATTATTTTTTATATATCGAATGTACCAAAGTGAGAAAAAAGGGCTATAAATGTTTCCAATTCCTATTCAAAAAAGACCATTAATCAATAGAGTTTCTTACAAATTACTAGTTCCAGTATCTTTATTTATTTGGTTGATCCCACTATTAGGCATAATGCTCACCTCTATTAGAGGTCTGGGAGATATCACAGCAGGAAACTATTGGGGCATGCCAAGTGAATTTTTGTTGTTTACTAATATCAAAGAAGTGTTTCAAAATACACCGATGTTGACTTATATAATCAACAGTTTCAAAATAACTATTCCGACAGTTATAGGTGCAGTAACTATAAGTTGCATGACAGGGTTTGCTTTGGCGTCGTATAAATTTAAAGCAAACCTATTTATATTTTTTACATTTATTGCCGGCAATTTTGTTCCCTTTCAAATTTTAATGATACCAGTAAGGGACCTCACTTTCCAAATGGGTTTATATGATACAGTAACTGGATTAGTTTTATTTCATGTTGCCTTTCAAACAGGCTTTTGTACTTTATTTATGAGAAACTTTATAAAAGCTTTGCCAAATGAGCTATTTGAAGCTGCAAGAATAGATGGCACATCAGAGTTTAATATATTTTTAAAGATAGTCGTTCCTCTAACAAGACCAGCTATTGCTGCTTTATCAGTTTTAATCTTTACCTTTATTTGGAATGATTTTTTTTGGGCAACTGTATTAATACAAGGTCAGCATGCGATGCCAATTACAGCAGGTTTAAAATCTTTAAATGGTCAATGGGTAACTGTCTATCACCTTCTATCTGCTGGATCTATTATGGCAGCTGTGCCTCCTGTGATTATGTTTTTTTTAATGCAAAAACATTTCATAGCTGGTCTTACCTTGGGTGCAAGTAAGGGATAGAATTGCCTAAAATTTCTTTTATAGGCGCGGGGAGCACTGTCTTTATGAAAAGTATTTTGACAGACATTTTATTAGAGTCAGAATTAAATTCTTCTGAAATTTTTCTTCATGATATTGACTTGGAAAGATTAAAAACATCTAAAATCGTAGCAGACAATATTTCTAGATCTCTTGGATCCCTAGCATCAATCACAGCTACATCAGATCGAAGAGAAGCACTAAAAAATGCTGATTTTGTTATTGTTATGATACAAGTCGGTGGCTATAAACCCTCTACTGTAATTGATTTTGAAATTCCAGCTAAGTATGGTCTTCAACAAACAATCGCAGATACATTAGGTATTGGGGGGATCATGCGTGGGCTAAGAACAGTTCCTGTTCTAGTTGAAATTGCCCAAGATATCATCGAGTTATGTCCAAGGGCATTGATGCTTCAATACGTAAATCCTATGGCAATTAACTGTCTTAGCTTATCTCACTTTGTTCCTGAGCTTCGCTATGTTGGGCTTTGCCATTCTGTTCAAGGTACAGTAGCTGATCTTGCTAGAGATATAGGAGAAGACCTCAGCAAAATTGAATATGAATGTTCTGGCATCAATCACATGTCATTTTTTACAAAATTTGAAAAAAAATTAGATAATGGTTCAAAGAAAGATCTTTATCCTAAAATTTATCGGGCAGGGGAGGCAGGAAATTTTGGCACCAATGGGGATGGCTGTTCAAACTATGTTAGATATGACGTATTAAAAAAACTTGGTTATTTTGTTACAGAGTCGTCAGAACATTTTGCTGAATACACACCTTGGTTTATTAAAAATCAGCAAAAAGATTTAATTTCAAAATATGATATACCAATTAATGAATATATCCGACGTTGTGAAAAACAAATTCAAGAATGGGAAAATCAAGAAAAGGAATTACTAAGTAATCCTCAAACAGAATTTAACAAATCTATGGAGTATGCATCTAGAATAATTCTATCTATGGTAACCGGAGTTAAGGATACCATTTATGGTAATGTGCTTAACAAAAATTTTATACCTAATTTACCTCATAACAGTTGTGTCGAAGTGCCCTGCATAACTCAAAAAAATGAGTTGACCCCTCAAGCTGTACCTCCCTTGCCTATGCATTTGGCCAATCTAATTCAAACTAATATTAATGTTCAACAATTAACCGTTGAAGCTCTTAAGACTCTTAAGAAAGAAACAGTTTATCATGCTGCAATGCTAGATCCACATACAGCTGGAGAGCTAAACTTAGATCAAATTTGGAAAATGGTTGATGAGTTAATTGATGCTCATGGCCCAATGTTACCTAATTTTAAATAATGCCAGATCTTTTTATAAAAAGACTTAATCGGGGAGAGGGCAAAGAACTAATTTTATATAGCCAAAAAGATAATGATTATAAGGTTTTTGAAGGTTTACCATCTGTGTCTGGTAACCAAACTCACCTTAGGTTACACCCAACTCGCTTTGAGTGGGTTGGGTATTCAACAACAAGACAAAATAGAACCTTCCTTCCAGACGCTCATGATTGCCCACTGTGCCCCATGAAAAATAATAAGGAGCCTAGTGATATTCCAGTCGATCAATATGAAGTAGCTATATTTACAAATCGGTTTAGCTCTTTTCAATTATCTGAAAATAAAGCACCCTCTTTGGAGATAGAAACCAATCAAGCAACAGGGACTTGTGATGTAATCTCATACAGTGATAATCATAATGATGAATTTTCTAAATTATCTTTAGAAAGAGTCGAATTAATTATTCAAGCACTATCCAATCGTACCAGAGAACTATATAGCAATTCCAAAATTGAATATATTCTGCCCTTTGAGAATAAAGGAAAAGAAATTGGAGTTACATTAGATCACCCACATGGACAGATATATAGCTTTGGACATATCCCAGAAATAATTAAAAAACAAGCTATAGTTCAACAATCAAATCATTTAAAAAAATATCTAGGGAATATACCAAAAGAGTTAATTCTTAAAAAAAATTCTTCCGCCATATCTTTTGTCCCTCGTTGGGCAAGATACCCTTTTGAGATCTGGGTAGTTCCATTACGAAGAGTGTCTAATATATTTGAACTTTCAGATACTGAGCAACATGATCTTGCAGAACTGATGCTAGAAGCTTCCAAAAAATTAGATGGAGTCTTTAACTCCTCAATGCCTTATACTCTCGCATGGCAACTGTCACCAAAAGGCTTTGAAGACTCCCACCATTTTCATGTATGTTTTCAACCAATTCGTAGGTCAAAAACAAAGTTAAAATATTTAGCTGGAGTTGAGCAGATTACAGGATTTTTTTTAGTGGATCTTCCACCAGAGCGCTCCGCTCGTATTTTGAGAGGCGAGGAAAAACCAGATGAGTAGTCAGTCTTTATTTAAGAGGCATTTTCAATACCCTCCAATTTCATCATCAGAGGCACATGGAAGAGTAAATTTAATTGGTGAACACACGGATTATAATAATGGTTTTGTTCTTCCAACCTTAATTGAGCAAAAAATCCAAGTCAGCCTTGGCCCTCGATCAGACACTCAAATCGTTGGTATTTCTGAAGAATTTGGCGAAAAGACTATTTTATCAGACTCTAAAACTGATGGAACATGGATCGATTTTGTGAGAGGGGCTTTGCATTACATGACTGAGGAAGGTCAAACAATTTCAGGCCTTGATATATCAGTGACGTCTAGTATTCCGACAGGGTCAGGTTTATCCTCATCAGCTGCATTTGAAATAGCATTGTTAAGGGCACTGTGCCAAATGCTAGAGATAGAATTATCATCTATTAAAATTGCCCAAATAGGACAATTGATAGAACATAATTTTATCGGAACTTATTGTGGGATAATGGATCAAATGACATCATCAAAAGCTGAATTTGGTCAGGCACTTTACTTGGACTGTGAAAATTTAAATACTGAAATAATTCCTATCTTTACTGACTATACTTTTATTATAATCCACTCTGGTAGCACACGTAAACTTTCAGAAGGATTATACAACGAAAGAAAAAGAGAAACAGAAATTGCAGCTAAAGATCTTAATATTACTTCATTGCGCCATGCTGAAATTACTGATTTAAAATTAATCAAAGACCCTAAAATTTTAAAAAGAGCTAGACACGTTATTTCTGAAAATAATCGAGTACAAAAAGCTGTTCAATATTTAAAACAAAACAGTGCAGAGGCATTTGGAAATTTAATGAATGAAAGTCATTTTTCTATGGATAAAGATTATGAAATTTCTAGCTCTGAATTAAATCATATTGTTAAAATTGCTCAGTCATATGGCGCTTTAGGGGCTAGACTTACAGGTGCAGGATTTGGGGGTTGTGCTGTAGTTTTGACATCAAATAATCAAAGAAATGATATCACAGAAAAAATTTTAAAAAGTTGTTCTAATTCATATTTGGTCACCAATATTTCAAAAAGTATTATACTTAATTAAAATGAACAAATTCAAAGTTTCAACAGTTCTTAAATGTGAAAACTTACTTGGTGAAAGCTGTTTTTGGGATCCAAGGTATGACTGTTTAGTTTGGACAGATATACAAGGAAAGAAAGCCTGGAAGCTTGATGATAGCAATCAAAGTCTCGAATTTAATCTTCCAGACAGGGCAGGTTTTATTCTCCCCAGAAAAAAAGAGGGATTTATTATTGGTTTTCCCAATTTTATTGCTATTTCTGACCAAAGTTTTTCTTCTTTTGAAAAAATATGTGATGTCGAGAGCACTATAAATGAAACTCGAATTAATGATGCTAAAGTAGATCCTTATGGTGGCATTGTGTTTGGCACATATAATGAGGATCCAGATAAAATAAATAAAAAACCAATTGCCAATCTTTATAGACTGGCTCCAGATTTGTCTTTAACAAATCTTTTATCTAACATTACAGTTTCCAATGGAATAGCCTTTTCTCAAAATGAAAATATTATGTACTTTGCCGATACCCCAACAGGTCGAATACAAAAATTTAAATACACACAAGATTTTAATAAGTTCAATGAATTAGACTCAAATATTATTTTCAAAGATGTTGGAGAGCCAGATGGGGCCACTGTAGATATTAATAATAATTATTGGTCTGCAAGGGTCAGGGGAAAATGTATTATTTCCATAGACACAAAAAGGGAGAAAATTTTGGAGAAAATTAATCTGCCAACTAACACACCCACGTGTGTTACATTTGGGGGCAATAATTTATCCAGCCTTTATGTTACCTCTTTAAGAGCTGATCCAACAAACGACAATGAGGGTGGAAATTTGCACAGAATTGAAACAGATACTAGGGGCTTTGAACAACTTCTAGCTGATATTTGATACTACAAAAATTTTTTATTAACTAAATTCTTTTCATTTAGTTCTGGCATATTTTTTAAAAAATAAAATATATTTTCCGACGCTTCTAAAGACATTCTCGCTCTACATTCTAGGGTTAATGCAGCATTGTGAGGTGTTAACAAAATATTATCTAGTTGAAAAAAAGGATGATTGGATTCAGGTGGTTCAGAAATAAATACATCAATTCCGGCACCTCGAATTTTTTTTGACTTCAAAGCTTGATACAAGTCATTTTCATTTACTATTCCACCTCTTGATGTATTTACCAGAACGGAGTTTTTCTTCATAAGTTTAAGTTCTGTTTGAGATATAAAGTTTTTTGTATTCTTATTTAATGGTAAGTGGATGCTAACAAAATCTGCTATACCTAGACCATCTTCCTTTTCGATGGGTACACAGTTTTTCTCCTTTATGAATTCACCATCTAAAAATGGATCATAGACATATATATCCATGTCAAACCCCAGACACCTTTTAGCAACTTCTTTTCCTATTCTACCAAAACCCATAATCAGCACTTTTTTTTTATATAATTCGAAAATGTCAGGCAACTCAGACCTTTTATCAAAATTTCCTTGCTTCACATAGCTATCTGATAAAGACAGGTTTTTTGTTAAATACATAAAGAAAGACATCACATGCTCAGAGACACTAACCGCATTAGATGTTGATGTTATTCCAAGAGCAATCTTCCTCTCATTAAGGTAATCTAAATCCACATTATCGTAACCAACACCATGCCTTGAAATAATTTTTAAATTATTACAATGTTGTAAAATATTTTTATCCAGTATTGATGTTCTTAATAAAATCGCATCAACAAATTTTAACTCCTTCTTTAGGATTTGATTTTCAAAATTTTTTACCTCAATAACTTCAAGATCGTTTTCTCTCAAAAATTCTAAGCCTTTTGGGTGAACAGTCCCTAATATTGCAACTTTCATTTTATCTCTTGATTAAAAGTTATGTCAAATAAGTATCAATTTTAAAAGGTTTTTCATTCAAATTATCTCTCGATCATGTAGTATCTTT
The DNA here is from genome assembly GCA_902516235.1 of uncultured Alphaproteobacteria bacterium. Lineage (GTDB taxonomy): Bacteria > Pseudomonadota > Alphaproteobacteria > HIMB59 > HIMB59 > HIMB59. The sequence continues at coordinate 2,666 of CABXXO010000021.1, read as the reverse complement.
ATAGTTAAGTTTTTTGGAGGAATAATGAAAACCATCAAATTATCATGTGCCCACGCACTTTTTAAATATTTAATTGCACAAAAAACTATTATTGACGGTAAGAAAGCCCCTTTGTTTCCTGGAGCATTCGCAATCTATGGTCATGGTAATGTTGCCTGTTTGGGTCAAGCAATGGAAGAATTCCAGTCTGATCTTCCAGGATACAGAGGTCATCACGAACAAGCTATGGCTTTAACAGGAATTGGTTATGCAAGAGCAATGAGAAGAAAACAAATTTTCATCGCTACCTCATCAGTTGGACCTGGTGCCACAAATATGGTTACTGCAGCAGCAGTTGCTATGAGTAATCGTCTTCCAATTTTACTCCTTCCAGGAGATACATTCGCTAGCCGTTTTCCTGACCCCGTATTACAACAAGTCGAAAATTTCAATTCACCTATCGAAACGGCAAATGATGCCTTCAAACCTGTTTCTAAATATTTTGACAGAATTACAAGACCGGAGCAAATTCTTGCTTCACTACCCCAGGCAATTCAGGTTATGCTCGACCCATCTGATTGCGGACCTGCTACAATCGCTATTTCACAAGATGTCCAAGGAGAGTCATTTGATTATCCTGAGGTTTTTTTTGAAGAAAGTATTCATCAGATTAGAAGAGTACACCCTGATCCAAGTCAAGTTATACAAGCAGCTGAAAAATTAAAAAATTCTAAACAACCTATTATTATTTCAGGGGGGGGTGTTCTTTATTCTGAGGCAGAACAAGAGCTCTCTAATTTTGCAAAAAAACATAATATCCCTGTAACTTCAACAGTAATGGGTATTGGATGTATGACAAAAGATGACCCATATTATATTAGTACTGTGGGCGCGCTAGGAGAGGGGTCCTCAAATAATTTATCTAAAGATACTGACCTTGCTCTTGCAGTAGGAACTAAACTTGCAGATTTTACAACTGGCTCATGGGCAAATTTTGAAAATCCTAATTTTAAATTAGTATCAGTTAATACTACTCGTTATGATACGACCAAGCATTTAGCCACCCCTGTTATAAGTGATGCAAAAGTAGGTCTTCAACAAATATCTGAAGCTCTTGGTGACTGGAAAGCCCCTGACCCCTGGTATCAAAGAGCAATTAAAGAAAGAGATAAATGGGAGGCGTATGTTGAAAAACAAAGTGGTCCTACAAATCAAGAAGAGCCTTCGTATGCTCATGCTGTGGGAGCAATTTATAGAAATTCAGATCCTAGTGATATCGTTGTTACAGCAGCAGGAGGACTTGTAGGAGAGGTTGTTCAAGTTTGGAAACCAAAACAGCTTAACACCTTTGAGACTGAATGGGGTTTTAGTTGTATGGGATATGAAATATCTGGAGCACTTGGAATTAAAATGGCTAAACCTGATCAAGACGTAGTAGTCTTTGTTGGAGACGGTTCTTATTTACTAAATAATAGTGACATATATAGCTCAGTTCTATATGACCAAAAATTAATTATCATTGTTTGTGATAATGGGGGGCACATGGTTATCAATAGACTTCAACTAGCAAAAGGTGGAAAAGAATATATTTGCAATCTTCGCGCTGCTGGAGCTACCAATCTCCAATTTGTAAATTTTGAAAGTCATGCAAAAAGTATGGGAGCCAATGCAGAGACAGTAAGTTCTACATCTGAGTTAGAAGCAGCATTCAAAAGAGCTAAAGATTCAGATAAGACATATGTCATAGCAATAAAAACTCATGGCTATGAATGGTTAGAGGGAACAGCTTTTTGGGAGAGCCCAACTCTTCAAGATCCAATCACTGAGGATAACAAAAAAGCCTTAGATGATTTTGAGACTGGAAAGAGCAAACAACGCAAAGGCGTATAATTTTTGACTTTTAAAAAAAAAATTGCCCTCATAACAGGTGCTGAGTCTGGTATTGGAAAAAGTACATCTAAAATATTCCTAAATAACAACTTCAGAGTTATAGGAACGAGTCTTAAAAAGAACAAAGATAAATACATCAAAGATTTTGATAATTATCAGATAGATATCACTAATAACACAGAGTGGAGAGAACTAGCTTCTATTATCCGCAAAAAATATAGCAAAATCGATGTTTTAGTTAACAGTGCCGGCGTTAGATTAAGTGGAAATTTAGAGACAACCTCTATGAATGATTGGTCCTATCACTTTAATAATAATGTAACGGGCACATTTCTGGCTTGTAAATATATCTTACCATTGCTCAAAAAAAGTAATAAATCCTCCATCATAAATTTAGCTTCCATAAACAGTATCAGAGGAGTTAAAAATATGTTGGCATATGCAACCTCAAAGAGTGCAATAGTATCTTTTACTGCTTCTTTAGCTTTAGATTTATCCAAACATAATATAAGAGTTAATGCTGTTGCTCCTGGTGCCATCGATACCCCAATGCTCGCATCTTTTAAAAAAGACCTAACATTAAAAGAGTATCAAAAAAGAATGCGTGATAACCACCCTATTGGCAGGATTGGTAAACCGGAAGAGGTGGCAAGTGTAATTTACTTTTTAGCAAGTGAGGCATCGTCCTTTATGACAGGTTTAACGATACCAGTAGATGGTGGAAGAAGCATTAGGTAAATTTTTAATTTTCTAATTTCAAAATAGTAACATCTGCCTGTTTCATATTTTTTGATCCC
>CABXXO010000020.1 GCA_902516235.1 uncultured Alphaproteobacteria bacterium | reverse complement strand
TGAGTCCATTAATCTAATAAAAATAACCACAATCAAAACAGGAACCATCATAGGAATAGTTATATATGTAAAAATTTGAAAATTATTCGCCCCATCTATTTTTGCAGATTCATAGGGGTCCTGGGGCAGTGCACTTAAACCTGCAAGCAATGTTAAAGTTACAAATGGTGTCCAATGCCATACATCCATTATTACTATCATCCAAAATGCTTGATCAGCATTCAATCCGTAATTTAGGGTATAACCAAAATAATCTTTTAAAATATGAGGAAGTGGCCCCAATCCTTGCACTGTAAATAATTTAAAAATTGATCCAACGACAATAGGGGCAATAACTAAAGGGAGTGTGTGAACACTTCTAAAAAATGACTTGAGAGGAAATGAACTTAATAAAGAGAGGGCGAGTATAAAACCAAGACTAAGCTCTATAGTCAATGTGACCACTGAAAATTTAATCGAACGCCATATTGACTCTAGAAATACTTCATCAAATATAAGTCTCCTATAATTTGAAGCAAAGCCTTCAAATTGAAGAGAGGGGTCAACGGCGAGAGGGTTCCATTGAAAAAAACCAACATATAAGACATAGATGAATGGAAGTAAGCCTGCTAGAGCCAAAATCAATATTGTTGGAGATAAAAGTAGCCAGCCGGTTTTATTTTTAGAAAGCATTAAAAGTAAAAGGGAGGCGTTAGCGCCTCCCTTAAAAAAAGTATTGATTAGTTTTGGTAACCGAGGTCAGCCATTACTGTGTCTAAAGCTTGACACGCACCATCAAGAGCTTCTTCAGGTGTCATTTCACCTGCTAAAGCGCTGTAAATGAATGGGTCAATCGCACCTCTTCCCGCACCATGGAATGGGTAAGGAGGAGCACCAGCGTATAAATAGCCAGTATCTCTCATAAGAGTAAAGTAACCATCTGCTTGCTCGTCAACAGCCATAACTTTAGGGTCAGCATATGTATCTTTGTGTGTGATACGTCCGCCAGCAATAGCCCAATCAGCTTGGTGCTCATTTAAAGCAACATACTGCAACCAAAGCATAGTTGCCTCTTTGTTTTTAGATGAGTGAGGAATACCATAGGCACCTCCATCATAGTAACCAATGTAACCTTCTCCTGATGCAGCTTGTGTCATAACACCTGGTGCAGTAGGAGGTAACATCACACCAACATTTCCAACAACAGCTGATTTTTCAGCATCAGTTGCAATCCATGCAGCGTTTTCACCATATACCCATCCTTGAGCAGCTCTTCCTGCAGCAAAAGATGATCCAACTTCACTCCAAGTACTCTGAAGAGCTTCAGGTGGAGCAAATGGTAACAATTGTGTCCAGAAGTTAAGAGCAGCTTTAGCTCTTCCACCGTTTAACTGTCCACCATTTTCAACACATGATTGATAAGTGTCCATATTTACACCCCAGTTATATAAACCAAAAGAGGGTGCGATTGACTCTAAGAACTCATAAGTTGACGCTGGGTGACCAGTGTGTCCTTGAACTGTTGTTCCCCAACACTCCATACCTTGTTCAGCACAGAAGTGAGTAAAGAACTCAGCATTGTCTCTGTATTGATCAAAAGATGTGGCTGGAGTTAAGCCATAACCATATTGTGCTCTAAATTGAGCTTTTGCATCAGCTCTCCCGAAAAGATCTTTTCTGTAAAGGTATACTTTAATGAATGCTTCCATTGGTACACCAAATACATCACCTGAACCATCTTTGAAATAATCGATGAAAGTTGTAAAGTCATCTAGGCTTACACCAGGTGCTTGAAGATCAGGATTATCAGCTAGACCTTTAGTAATATTTACTAAGAAATCTCTATTTAAGTAATCATAAACAATGTCTTGTTCAATATAGACAAAGTCATAGATACCTGAGTTAGCTTCCATATCCTTAATTGCTTTATCATACATCTGATCCCATGATGTATTTTCTAATTGGACTTTGATGCCAGTAAGTTTTTCAAATTCTTTTGCTAAAACTTCGCCTGCAAATTGTCCTGGAGGTGTATTTTCAGCTACACCTTGAAGTACTGTACCTTTGTAAGGAGCTCCAGCTTCTTTAAACCAATCAGCATGACCACCAGCCATTGCTGAAAAAGAGAAGATAGATGCCACTAAGGCAAATAGTATTTTTCTCATATGTATTTCCTCCTATAAGAATGATTTTATTTTGAAATTAGATAGAACTAATTTCAAGATATAAAAACGTCTCAATTATATTACAAATGGTCACATTGTAAACATTATGCTGCTATCAATATAGCAATAGTTTCATTCTTTTATTTGCTAATCTGTTATTACATTGTTAAATATGATAGAAATATTAAAGTTTTAATATAAATGTTTTTAGATAAATACAAGCTTGATGGAAAGATTGCCGCAATAACAGGAGGCACAAGAGGAATAGGTTTGTCTATTGCTCATGCTCTCGGTGAAGCTGGTGCAAAATTAGTTTTAATTAACAGAACAGATCCATTAGGAGGGATAGAAGAATTAAAAAAAGCAAATTATGATGTTTCTTTTTATGAGGGAGACTTAATTGATAGATCAGTTCCTCAAAAGGCTATTGACTACACTTTAGATAAACACGGCACAGTCGATATTCTTGTCAATAATGCTGGTGTGGCTCAGCATGGAGACACAGAAAAATTTAATGATGATTTACTCGATAAAATTATGGATCTCAATGTTGACGCAGTATTTCGTATGTGTCGCTCTGTAATTCCACCAATGAAAAAACAAGGTGAAGGAGTTATTTTAAATATTGGCTCTATTTCAGGTTTAGTTTCAAATATTCCTCAACCTCAAACAGCTTATAACGCATCAAAAGCTGCAGTGCATATGATGACAAAAAGTTTAGCAAGTGACTATGCTACAGAAAATATTAGAGTTAATGCAATTGCTCCAGGGTATGTGAAAACAGAAATGACTAATTTACCAAAAGAAAATGAGCACTGGTATCCTACTTGGAATGAATTAACACCAATGAATAGAATGGGAGAGCCCGATGAGATTGCCTCCGCTGCACTCTTTTTATGTAGTCCCGCATCAAGCTATGTTACTGGAGAAGTACTAGTAGTGGACGGCGGTTACACAACAAGGTGATTAATTTTAAGATAAATGTCTTGGCTTAAATAAATATTTTTTTGGAAAAATTTATTATTTAAAAGCTTCACCTGAACTATTAAATATATGACAGCGAGATGAAGAGAAACCTACCTTAACTGTATCACCAACCTTGACATTAGAGTCACCCTCAGTTTGAACAACAAGAGGCTCACCCTCTTTTTCAAGATAAAGAAAAGTTCCTGAGCCTAATTTTTCAACAACAAAAACTTTACTCTCCCAACTACCATCGCTTTCTTCATTGACTGTTAGATGTTCAGGTCGAATACCGAGCATCACAGAGTCGCCCTCAGCGGCACTGTCCAAACTTTTTGGTACAGTTATCTTTGATGAACCCATTAAATCTAGTTCTGTTTTATCACTACTATTACTAATTATTTTAGAAGAAATAAAATTCATTTTAGGAGATCCAATAAAACCTCCTACAAACAAATTATTTGGGTTATTATAAAGATCTAATGGTGATCCTTTTTGAGAAACCACACCGTTATTTAGAACGACAATATCATCTGCCATTGTCATAGCTTCAGTTTGATCATGTGTTACATAAATCATTGTAGCGTTTAGCCTGTCGTGTAATTTTGCTAATTCAACGCGCATTTGAACACGAAGAGCAGCATCTAAATTTGATAATGGTTCGTCAAATAGAAATACTTTTGGTTTACGAGTAATAGCTCTTCCTATGGCCACTCTTTGTCTTTGACCACCAGATAATTGCTTTGGTTTTCTGCTAAGATATTCCTCAATTTGCAAAATTTTTGCAGCTTCTTGAACACGTTCATCAATTTCTTCTTTTGATCTTTTCTCTAATTTTAATCCAAATGCCATATTGTCAAATACAGTCATGTGGGGATATAAGGCATAAGATTGAAACACCATTGCAATATTTCTTTCTTTTGGAGGGAGGTCATTAACAACCGTACCATCTATCGAAATTGTTCCTGAATTTATATCCTCTAAACCTGCAATCATTCTTAGCATAGTTGATTTTCCACAACCAGAGGGACCAACTAAAACTGCGAATGACTCACTTTTTATTTCTAAAGAGACGTCTTCAATAACTTGAACGTCACCATAAAACTTATTTATATTATCAATTTTTATATCTGCCACTTCATCCTCCTTTGAGCGATCTTTCAAGTGCTAATAAAATGTAATATTTCAACTTACAATTTGCAATATTTTAATAATTCAATTTAGGTAAAGTTATAAACAACTTTATTGCTTTTTTGCGCATGTATTACCAAAGCATATTTGAATTATGATAGTAATAGGTATGGGTTGGTGGAACGGTAAAGAGGAATTAATTGAAAAAGATCAGACACCATATAATAAGTGCTCAGAATGTGGAGACCTTAAGGAAGTTTCAAAGAAATATATCAATAAATTCAATGATGAAATGATTACGATTTGCTACGATTGTAGTAAAAAGCGCTATATTGATTCATTAATGGTGGTTACAGCTATCGATGGAGTTGATGATTTTTAAATGATTGTTTGTTAGGTAAAAAAAATAAGATTACACCTTTTCTTCATTAATCTGAAACATAAGTCCGTTTTCATTCAAATAGTTTTTTAGATGTCTTAGTTTTTTTTATCAAGTATTTATGAATTTATCCATAATCCTCCTAATCATAAGCTAAGTTAGTACCCGCTAATTTATTAATTGCATCTATAAGCAATTTGAAATTCGGTGGATAGTGGTGGATAGTCATTGCTTCCAAAGACACACCTCCTTCTCTTACGTTTGGGCGCTGGATTGATCTCTTCGAGTTTGTCTCCAAGACCAAAAGAAAGTCCAAAACCTATGAATATTACAAAAAATCATTATTTATAGGTATTTTTTGGTTGTGTCAAAATATGTAGGAATTGAGGTCGATTACTCCTTAACACGAGGACTCTTTTTGCTATTATCTCGTGCTTAATCATGGCTTATTTTAAAAAAATTGTTGTAATAGGAGCTGGGACAATGGGCTCTGGTATCGCCGCTCATTTAGCTAACTCCAATCGCGAAGTTATCTTACTTGATCTAAAGGGCAAGGACTCAGCCAATCAAATCTCAGAAAACGCCATTGATATAATCAAAAAGTCAGATCCACCCCTTTTAGTTGAGCGCTCTCGTCTGGAACACATTAAACCTGGTAACCTCGAAGATGATTTTGATGAAATCAAAGATGCAGACTGGGTGATTGAGGCAGTTGTTGAGCGGATAGACATTAAGCATAAGCTTTACTCTCAAATAGATAAAGTTCGTAGCCCCAACTCTATTATTTCATCTAACACCTCTACTATTCCTCTTTCAATCTTAACTCAAGAAATGTCAGATACCATGAAAGCTGATTTTTGTATTACCCACTTTTTCAATCCCGTTCGATTTATGAGATTATTAGAGATTGTTGAGACACCGACGATGAACAAAGATAAGATGAGTGGCCTTCGTGACTTTTGTCAAAATGAATTGGGTAAAGGAATTGTAAACTGTAATGATACCCCAGGCTTTATTGGTAATCGTATTGGCGTGTACGCGATGCAGGTCGCGATGTATGAAGCGTTAGAGCGAGGCCTTCCTATAGAAATCGCGGATGCATTATTTGGTCGACCTTTAGGAATTCCTAAAACAGGTGTCTTTGGATTGTACGATCTCATTGGAATTGATCTGATGAAAGATGTGCTTGCAAGCTTTAAAAAAGAATTACAAGAAAATGATCCCTTTATGGATGTGGTCGCACCTCATCCTTTAGTCGAGAAATTGCTAGAAAAAGGGTTTAATGGAAATAAGGGTCCTGGTGGTTTTTACCAAACCATAATCGTTGATGATGATGAAATCGTCAAGGCGATGAATACCTCAGATATGAGTTATTATGATTTTGATAAAGTCGATTTAGAAATTGCTCGAAGGGTTGAGAAAGAGGGGATTAAAGCGCTTCTTGATGATGACAGTGATTACGGCCGATATGCCTTTGCAGTACTCGCTAAAATCGTTAATTATAGCGCTTTTTGTATACCTGAAGTTTCATCAAAAGTAACTGACATTGATGATGCACTTCGAATGGGCTTCAATTGGAATGAGGGACCTTTTGAACTGCTATATGAATATGGAATCACTAATTTTGTTCAACGCTTGCAAGATGAACAACAAGAAGTCCCTGAATTATTAAAAACCATGATCAGATTAAAGCAAGAGCCTTATGACTCTGCCTCCTCACGAGCTTATGATCATGAGGCTGGTATGAAGTTTATTTCTCGAGGAGAGGGTGTTCGCCGATTAGGTGATCACAAAAAATACGCTAATCATTTATCTAGAAATTTCGCAGCTACTATATGGCAGTTTAGTGATGAGCCGCGTGAACAAAAAATACTGTGTTGTGAATTTCACACTAAGGCTAATGCTCTTAATGCAGATGCAATGAAAATTTTAGCGGAGTCAGTTGATCGCCTTGAGCAAGATAATTATCAAGGCCTTATCGTCTATAATGAGGCAATGAATTTCTCCGCTGGTGCTGATTTAAATACCATGATTGGTCTAGCGGACGTGAAAGACTGGAAAGGGATTGATAAATACCTATCTGATTTCCAATCTACATGTAAGAAAATGAAATATGCAACCAAGCCCACAGTCAGTGCTGTCGCAGGACTCGCTATTGGAGGAGGGTTTGAAGTAGCATGCCAAACTTCTAAAATGGTTGCTCACATGAATAGTACTTTAGGTCTAGTTGAGACAGGTGTTGGTCTGGTACCTGGCGGCGGCGGATGTAAAGAATTATTATGGCGATGGGTGCAAGACGACAAATATACTAGCGATCACGATCAAGCAGCCCTTCAAGTATTTGATATCATAGGGTATGGGCTGATGGCACACTCTCCGCTCCAAGCCAAAAAACACAAATTTTTCTTAGATAATGATATTTTTGTTTTGAACCGAGATAATCTTTTAGTCGAAGCATTTAAACAAGTATCTGTCTTAAAAGAGGGTTATTCAGCTCCAGAAAAGCCAAAGTTTTCTCTTAGCGGCCCTGAAGTAAAAGAGAAAATGCACCAAGTATTGTTAGGTTTGGAGCAAAAAAACATTATTTTTGGCTATGATGTGGATATTGGTCTTCATTTAGCGGACGTCCTTAGTGGTGGAGATACAACCAAATCAAACGAATTGAGCGAAGCAGACTTATATAATTTAGAGCGACAGTCTCTGATAAATTTAATACAATCCAATAAGACGAGGGATAGGATCCATGCAATGTTGTCTACAGGAAGAAGACTAAAAAACTAATGAATAATTTTGAACAAGGAATGCATAAAAATGATGCAAACTTTGTTCCCTTAACTCCTATCAGTTTCCTTGATCGTATCAAAGACGTCTATCCCGACTACGAAGCTTTAGTATACAAAGAGAGAAAATATTCTTGGAGACAGGTTTATGATCGATGTACTCGATTTGCGAGCGCTTTAACAAAAGTAGGAATTGGTAAGGGGGATGTTGTCTCTATCATGGCAGCCAATACACCTGAAATGTTTGAAGCACACTATTCTGTGCCTATGACGGGTGGTGTTGTGAATACAATCAATACTCGTCTCGACACAAGAACTGTAGCTTACATCCTAGATCATAGTGACTGTAAAGTTTTCATCGTAGACCGACAGTTTCACAATGTGGTTGTTGATGCCCTAGCACAAGTTAACCGGGAGATCATGGTCATTGACATTGATGACAAACAAGCGGGACTTGGAGATATACCTGCGATAGGTAAATTAGAATACGAGAGTTTTTTAGAAACGGGCGATGAAGTATTTGAATGGATTAGACCGGATGATGAGTGGCAAGCAATTTCACTGAGCTATACTTCGGGTACAACAGGAAATCCTAAAGGTGTCGTTTATCATCATCGAGGATCTTATCTAATGTCGATGGGTAGTATTAGCGCCTGGAACATGCCTAACCGCCTGACGTACTTATATACCGTTCCTATGTTTCACTGTAACGGCTGGGGATATCCTTGGACTTTGGCTATGCTCCATGCCCGTGTGATATTTATTAGAAATATTGTCGTTAAAGAAATTTTTGAATTAATCGATGAATATAATGTAACGCATTTTGGAGGAGCGCCGATTGTTCTAAACATGATCGCCAATGCTTCTGCCGATGATCAAAAAGCATTGAAAAATAAGGTTTATGTTATGACTGCGGGAGCTCCGCCACCTAGTTCAATTCTTCAAAAAATGGAGTCCTTGGGCTTTGAGGTTATGCATGTTTACGGGCTAACAGAAACTTATGGCCACGTTGTTCACTGTGCTTGGAATAAGGACTGGAATAGTTTAACGGAAGATAAACGCTCTGAGTTAAAAGCTTATCAAGGAGTTCGCTATCCCCACACTGAAATGGTATCGGTTATGAATCCAGACACCCTTGAACCCGTTCCATCTGATGGAGAAACCATGGGTGAGATTATGATCCGAGGAAACACTGTGATGATGGGATATTATAAAAATGAAGAGGCCTCACAAGAGTCTATGAAAAGTGGATGGTTTCACTCCGGGGACTTGGCAGTAATGCACCCCAGTGGATATATCCAAGTTAAAGATCGATCAAAGGATATCATCATTAGTGGGGGTGAAAATATCTCCTCGGTAGAAATCGAAAATATTATCACAAGGCATCCTGCCGTATCACTTGCAGCGGTTGTCGCGAGGCCTGACGAAAAGTGGGGGGAGACGCCCTGTGCTTTTATAGAATTAATCGAAGGTCAAACAGTTGAGGAAGATGAGCTCAAGAAATTTTGTCGAGAGCATTTAGCAGGTTTTAAAATGCCAAAAACTTTTGTTTTCCAAGTCTTGCCAAAAACGTCAACTGGTAAAATTCAAAAGTACGAACTAAGAGAAACAATTAAAAAACTTTAATTTACTTTTTTATTTTTATCTTCAGTATTGATAACTTTGATAGCTTTTAGCTTTTTGTAACACATATAGCAGACAAGATTGTGATGACTTTTAATGAGGTTTTGTACTTTCTTTGGGGCTGTTCGAATTTCAGACTCAATGTAGACGCTATCCATGACGGATAATTCTCCCTCGCAGTATTTACATTTTTCTGCCATTTCTAGTATTTTAAATTTTTCTTGATTTTGTTCCAATACTGAAAAAATCTTTTTGCAGGATGAAGATAATTATCCTGTAGCAAGAAGTAATCGGGCAATTGCTCCACGTCATATGCATCACTGAGCTTTTGAAATAACTCTTGGTACACTGGCCTAAAAGTAGCTTTGGTTGTGATTTTTGATATGGGATTTTGACTATGAATTTCTTGCAATATTTCATATGTGTTTCCTTGATATATCTCAGCTCCTGCCTCTTTGGCCAAAAAGTATCTATTTTCAATGATTTTTTCACTGAGCTCGTAGCCCTCACTTAAGGTATTGTCAAAGATGTATATGGGATTTCCCTCAATACCAAGAGGCACTCTCATGAACTCATCATATAAAAAGATTAGGTTCATAAATTGGGGAAGAGCCTTGCACTAATCTCCTCATAGCTTCCATCTATTTCTTGGTTTTTCTCTGTTATAATCTCAATCGAGCGGTGACAGTATTTATGGACATTTTCTAGATTAAAAATATAGGGTTTCCCTGCAAAGGTGCTCGCTATCCATTGCCAAGAAAAGTTATTACTCGCAATATCACCATCTAGTAAATGGCTTAAAAAAAACTTTGCTCCTGCCTGCCACTTCACTCTTCTAAAATGGACAATATAAGAGGCCAAATACATTCGTGAGTGGTTATGGAGATATCCAGTAGTAAGAAGCTGATCGATAAAAACATTGATTACCTGTGTTGGAGTTTTTGCAGATATTATGTCTTCAGGTAAGTCATCTTGATACTCGTGCGTTTTAAATCCTGTTTTATATTCTTCCACATCTGTCCATAGCTGATCGGGATGATGATAGGCGTAACTTCTCCAAAAATCTCTCCATGCTAATTCTTGGATAAATTTTTCGCTCTCATTAAAAGCATATTTATCTCGAATATGTTCATAGATCTCTTTATTTAAAATAATTCCATATTTGATGTGTGTTGATAATTTTGAAATTTGTCCATTGAGAAAGTTTCTGGTCTTTGCATAGAGTTTAGGATTAAAAGAGTTAAATTTTTCTAAAGCATCTTGCCTTGAGGCGACGTAACGATTTGATTTAGTCGATGAGGGGATGAGATCTTGAATATTTGAAATTTTCATTTCTAATTATACATACAAATTTGGCTAATAGATTGTTTGTAAATCAAACGTAATTTGGCTTCCAGGAGGAAGTTGAGAGATTTTGGAAATATCTTCCTCTTTTAAAATTGCAATCTTTGGATATCCACCAGTGCAGGGAATATCTCGCATTAATACAATAGGCTGTCCATCACTTGGCACTTGAATAGACCCAGGTAAAATACCTTCTGACAAAATATCGTGTGACTCGTTGCTAAGGATGGCCTCTCCTTTGAGCCTGATACCCATCCGATCACTTTGGGCCGATACTGTAAAAGCACTGCCAATAAACGATTGTAGAGCCTGATCTGTGAAAAATTGAAGTTGAGGACCAGGATAAACTTTAAAATTTGTCTCTTTTTTGTAATCAGGGTTTGGTATGGATAGATGATCCCAAGAACTCACATCTCCCTGAATTTCAAAGGTATCATCAACTTCCAATGACCTATTGATAGATCCAATTCCTGCCTTTGTATCTGTAGAAAAACTTTTTAAACAAGGATCTAACCCAAGCCCATGTTCAACTGCGATGTAACCATAGACAGAGTCAATTGTATTATGAATATTCAACTCATCTCCTGCAAATAAATTTATACTCTTATAGGGATGGCATATAATTTGAGTACCATTATTTTTTTGTATATTCATATTACAATTTCCACCAACACAAACCTTTACAGAACCTTCCTTTATTTTTATTGAGGGTCCTACATAGGCAAATTCAATAAATTGATTATGATGTAGTGGTATAATTTTTTCTAATTCTTTAATAATTCTTTGGTCCATAGCTCCACTGGGGGAAACACCTAGGTGTTGATAATGAAATCTTCCAAAATCCTGAACAGTTAAATGAGTACCTGTACGGCTGATTACAAGTGAGTTCATGAGGAGTACTCCTTGATTAATTCATTAATTGAAAAATGTTTCTTTTGGATTTGCTGAAACTCTTTGTTGCTCACAGAGTAAAAACTTACCTTGTCTCCAGGTAAAAAAAGAGAGGGGTTTGGGTTTTGAAGATCAAATATATCGAAGGGTATTTGTCCGATAATATTCCAACCACCCGGTGATATTTTTGGATATATGCAAGTGTGGTTTTTAGCTATTCCAATGGAACGAGCAGGAATTTTAATTCTTGGAGTAGCTAATCGTGGTGTAATTAATTGAGAGGGGATATCGCCCAGATACGGAAATCCCGGCATGAAGCCTATATAATAAGTATAGTAATTCTCAGAGGTATGGAGATTTATTATCTCTTCTTTTGTTATCTGATGAAGTCTTTGAATTAACTTTAAATCCAAAGCGAAACTTTCATCATAACAGGCAGGTATTTTCCATGTTTTATTGGTACTTTTATGGGATTGAGGTTTTATCTCATTCATTTCTAAAGTAATTTTTTCTTTATTTTGATCGCGTATTTCAGAATTTTCAAAAATGATCACAATTTTATTAAATGAGGGAATTATATTAAGTAAAGGCAGTCCAAGATTTGAAATAGTGGAAAATGCTTTATTCACCTCTAGCGATATAGGTTTTGAGGAGTCATCTCCAAAATCTAGGAGCATCCCTCGGTCTCCATAAGAATTTATTCCTTTGAAATACACACTAATATCTTAATGTAACTTTGGTGCATTTGAATAAAATTAATTTTAATTCTGATATAGCAGAAAAAGATCATAGTTTTTATGAGTCTGTTGATATGCAACTAATAGACAGAATTAGTTCTGCCAATATTTCATGTTTATTTCATGGGGGCTCAAAAGAAGTTGTTTCTAAAGCAGTTAGTTATTGTGATACAAAAAATGTTTCAATTGGAGCTCATGTCTCGTTTTTTGACAGAGATAACTTTGGACGGGCACAAATTAATTGGAACAAGCAACTCATCCATGAAATTCTCAACGATCAATTACTTTTTATTCATAACCTTGCATTGGAAATGAGCGCTACAGTGACTCATATTAAACTTCACGGAGCTCTCAGTAATATGGCTTGTGTCGACCAAGATCTCTCTGCTGAAATAGTAGGCTATTTAAAAAAAAATTACCCTTCTTTGATATTACTTGCACCAGCTTTAAGTGAACTTGCAAAAGTGAGCTTGAAGAGTGACACAGCTACAGCTCTTGAGGTTTTTGCAGATCGTACCTACGAGAGTAATGGCACACTCACACCCCGTTCTGTCAGCGGCTCTTTAATCACAGATCCTAAAAGTGCCAGCGAACACGTTCGAGCAATGCTCATACAAAAGGGAATTATTTCTCGTGCCGGAGATACTTTAAAAACAGATATACATTCAATCTGTGTGCATAGCGACACACCAAATAGTATTGAAATATCTGAACAAATTTGCATACTCCTTGAAGAAATGAAGATAAAGCAAGTAACACTTCCAGAATTTTTTTAAAACTATTATGGGAAATTATTTTTTTTACGGCACACTTCGTTCTATTTCAGTTTTAGAAAAAGTTATTGGAAAGAAATCTAACCATTTAGATATAATTCCTGCTTTTGCACCTAAAAGCGAACTACGCCTTGTCATTGATGAGAATTTCCCAGTTATAATTTTTGGTGACAACTACTCGGGCGTTGATGGGATATTAGTGAAAGGCTTAACTGAAGATGATATTGCACGCATACGTTTTTTTGAAGATGTCGAATTTGCTCCTAAAATAATGTACGTTGAGACTGATGGAAAACACTCAGAGGCAAAATATTTCTCTCAAAAAGGAGTCGAGCCCTCGATGGATCCTTGGTTTTATGATGAATGGAAAGAGAAAGACGAGGCCTTAACTTTAGTAACCACTGAACTTTGGATGCAACTTCATGGGAAGTATACAGCGGAAGATGCAGATCAGTATTGGAATGATGTTAAAAAACAAGCTTATCATCAGTATCACTCTCAACAATGAGAGTTATTAATTTTTTTCTACTTTTTTACTTTTTATTTGCCCCCCATTCTTTTTCTAAAGAGACTAGTTGGAATTTGTTAAAAGATGGCGGTAAAGTAGTTTTTATTCGTCATGCTTACGCTCCAGGGGGCGGGGATCCTGATAACTTTGAACTAGAAGACTGTTCAACACAAAGAAATTTAAATCAACAAGGAGTTCGTCAATCCCAAACAATAGGTCAATTATTTATTGAATATTCTATACCGGTAGACTTTGTCTATTCTAGTCAGTGGTGCCGTTGCCGAGATACAGCTCGGTATGCGTTTGGAGATTATGAAAATTTTAGTGCATTAAACTCTACGTTTTCTGGGAAGTACCAAAAAAATCACTCAAAACAAATGTTAGAATTGAGTGAATTTATCAATAGATGGGACGATAGTGGGGGGAACCTAATTTTCGTCACTCATTATGTGATAGTCGGCGGCTTTCTTGATTATTATCCAAACTCTGGAGAAATTGTGATTGCAGATAAATCTTTATCAATTTTAGGAACTATAAAAGTAGACTTCTAAAAGAATACCCTTTCAATAAACCAATATAAACCTATTAAGGAGATTATAACAGAAATAGGAATTTGCAAAAACGCTCGATACCAACTTTGGCGTGAGGGTAGAATAAAAATAATTGATGCAAGAATAATGATTGCTATTTGAGCTACTTCAACTCCAAGATTAAATGAAATCAGACTTATTACCAGTTGACTTGTATTCAAACCGATATCTCCAAGTACAAAAGCAAAACCTAAACCATGAATTAATCCAAAGATAAAAATTATGACATAACGAGGAATAATCAAACGTCTTTGAAAAATATTTTCTATTGCGACATAACTGATAGATAGAGCTATCAAGGGTTCTACAATTACTGCAGGGATAAAGATTAAATTAAAACTAGCAAGAATTAGTGTAATGGAATGTGCGAGCGTAAACATTGTAACTTGAAGTAATAGAGGTTTAAATTTAATTGCATAAAAAAAGATACCTATAATAAATAATATATGATCTAGCCCTTTAGGAACAATGTGCTCTATTCCTAGAATTAAATATTCAATTATTGTTTTTCCTACTGAGGATTGTGACTGTTGGGACAAAAGGGGTGATTTTTCAGCCGGCTGTAAATAACTTGTAAACAAGACAGACTCTTTTGATAAATCTTCAAATTTTCTAATTACAACAGGTCCTATCTTTTTATCAAATTGAACTGTAAATGAAGAAGAGTCTTTAAGATCGAAATTGAGATATAAAACAGTATCTCTCGGCAGCTCTTCGTTTGTCTCATCAAATGTCTCTACTTTATTTAGTAAGAGAGGTATGATTTCACTCTCGTTTTTGATTTGGATCTTATTAATAAATTTAAACTTATTTTTTAATACTAACTTTTCTATTTCTTGAACAGAAAAGGCCCTAAATTCATCATATTTTTGAGATTGAGGAGAATTATTTGTATCAACATAAATGGAGGCATCAATTTCAGACAACACAGTTTCAGCATTCAATTTAAATTCAATTGAAGCATTTTCCTCTATAATGGTAATATCTACTATCGCAGGTTTAATTTCATGTGTATGCAGAGGAGGGTTTAATAGAAGAATTAAAATAAATAAGTACTTAATCATTTAGTCATGTTTACCAAAGTTCACCTAAGAATTCTTTATGTTTTTTCATTCCTCATTGCTTGCTTTGTTCAGGCAAGCGCTCACGAATTTTGGATTGAGCCAACCAAATACCAGCTTAATGATAACATCATAAATGCTCACTTAAGAGTGGGGCAAGAATTTCAAGGCATGGCCTTAATGTATAATCCGCAAGATTTTAAAACCTTTAAAATTTTATCTGGATCAAAAAATAAAAAAGAAAAAGTCAAAGGTATACTTGGAGATGTACCAGCATTAAACACAAAGACAAAGTTGGAAGACTTATTAATTATTTATCACGAAACTACTGATAAATTTGTAAATTATAAAAAATTTCAAAAATTTAAGGATTTTGTTTCTGAGAAGGGTTATGAACAATTAATTCAAACTCATTTAGATAAAGACTTCCCCCAAAGTAATTTTATTGAAAGTTATCGGCGTTATGCAAAATCTTTAATTTCTACAAGTAGTGCTAGTAAAGGAAAAGATAAAAAAACAGGACTTTTATTTGAATTTGTTTTAGATCAAAACCCTTATACAAATTTTAACTCTAATCAGATAAGTGCAACTTTATATTATAAAAAAAAACCCCTTCCAAATAACCTTGTTACAATTTTCTCAAAATATAAAAACTCTAAATTATCTGTTTCAAATATCAAAACAGATAACAAGGGTAAATTTACTTTTGAAACAGAACAAGGTAAGGAGTATCTATTAGACTCAGTTGTCATTTATCCATTAAAATCAAAACCTGATGAACAAGAACCAATCTGGCATAGTGACTGGGCTTCTACAACGTTCTTTGTTCCTGAAAATAATCTTTAATTTTTATTTATTAGTATAAAATATTGAATATGATTTTTGCTCTAAAAGTAATATTAGCAGCCCTTGTAATCGCATTTGCAAGCTGGCTTTCTGGTAAAAAACCAGAGTTATCTGGATTTATTATCGCTCTTCCAATCGCGAGTATTATCGCCATTGCCTTCTCTTTCTTAGAGCATAAAAATACTGAAAATACTGTAATTTTTGCTAAAAGTATTCTAATTGGGGTACCTATCTCATATTTATTTTTCTTACCCTTCTTTTTCGCAAAAAATCTTAATATGAATTTTTGGTTAATTTACTTGATCGGATTAACTTTGCTAGTGATCGGATATTTTGTTCATAAATACATTATGAGCCTTATTTAGATGTTTGAGTTATTCGCAGACTCAACTCCAAATGCTAGAAAAATTTCAATAATGTTAGAGGAGATCAACGAAAAGTACTTAGTTACATTTATTAACTTAAACAAAGGAGAACAGTTCCACGAAGATTTTAAAAAAATCTCTCCTTTCTCAAAAATTCCAGTGCTCAGACATGAAAACCAGACTATCTTTGAATCTGGCGCGATATTAATATATCTAGCAAACTTCTCTGGAGAGTTTTATGGCATAAATCAAAATTTAACGACTCAATGGCTGATGGCACAGATGGGTTATATTGGACCAATGTTAGGTCAACATCATCAATTTCATCATTACAACCCAGGTAAAAGTGAGTTTGGAGAACAACGATATTTTAAAATAGCAGAAACTATTTACAAAAATTTGGATGATCATTTATCTAACAATGAATATTTAGCAAGAGAATATTCAATTGCCGATATTGCAACGTTCCCTTGGATTGCAAGACATCCAATCCACCATATTGGTTTAAATAAATATTTAAATTTGACCAGATGGTATAATAAAATTGCACTTAGACCTGCTGTTATAAAGGGTTATGATTTATTGAAAGATGGCACAGTGCCACCAAGTGTAAATTAAAATGAAAGTATATTTCAATGGTTCATGTAATATTTGTAATGCTGAAATAAGTCATTACAAAAAAAAAACATGCGATATAAACTACGTTGATATCTCCAAAGATAGAGATGAACATATAAACCACCTCTCAAAAAAAGATTTATTCAGAAGAATGCACGTTTACCATCAGGGTAGGCTGATTTCCGGATCAGAGTCATTTTTAATTTTGTGGGATACCATGCCCAGATGGAAATACTTGTCATCATTTTTAAAGTTACCAATTTTTAAGCAATTATGGAAAATCGCATACGAAACATTGGCTTTGTTATTATATTATAAGAATAAATCTAAGATCTGAGGAGAACCATTCTTGCAGTCAAACCACAAGAATGGTTTTTGGAGGTTTAAGGTTAATCATCAATACCTACCCTAATCTCATAAAAATGGATCAAATAGATTGCCTTTAAAAAATAATATTAACTAACTTAATTTTCGAGATTGGTTTTTTTTTATAACTTCACCAATAAAATACAAAGAACCTCCAAAATAAACTGAAGTCTGTTTTGAAGATAATTTATTAATAGTTTTAAAAGACTGCTCTAAAGACTTTGCATAACATAAAGAGAGATTTTTGGGCAATAGTTCTTTGGTGATAGAGTTTTCTTCATCCATCTTAACTACCACAATTTTTTTAAAGTGTTTTGACAAACTAGTCAGCATTTGCAAATACTTTTTATTATTTAAAAAAGAGCATATTAATATTTTTTTATTTTTAGGTAATGACGTAATCAAGGCTTTCATTCCATCTATATTGTGGAATCCATCTAAATAAATATCTTTGAATTTTTTAATCTTAATTGTTAACACACCACTTTTAATTTTTTGTAATCTTCCTGGCCATTGACAATTTGTTAATGCTTTTTGCGTCAATTCCGTATCAAACGCATCTTTTAAAATATTTTTTGCTAAATGTATTCCTAATCCAGCATTAACTAATTGATGTGCACCTAATAAATTTAATTTTGATATATCTATCTTTGCTTTACCGGATATATAATGTTTAGATCTTATCTTCCATTCATCATTATAAATATCTGCTTTCAATTTTCTTTTCTTTAGTTGTGACTTAATATAATTCATTACCCCTAACTTTTGCTTATTAACAACAATTGTGCTTTTTGAATTCAAAATACCTAATTTTTCGAATGCGATTTGATTCAAGGAAGCACCAAGATAATCTTGATGATCTAAGGAAATTGGAGTAATAGCCGCAAATTTTGATTTTTTGATTATATTTGTAGCGTCAAACCTTCCACCGAGTCCCACCTCTAAAATTAAATAATCAGCTTTACAATCTTGAAAAGCTTTAAAAGCTGCCGCTGTAGTTATTTCAAAAAAAGTAATTAAATTTCCTTCATTAATATTTTCACAATATCTTAAATATTTTAATAACTTTTGATTGGAAATATCTTTTGATCTTAATTGTATTCTTTCATTAAACTTTACTAAGTGTGGCGTAGAATAAACATGCGTTGAATATCCATGATGGTTGAGTATTGACTTTAATATTGCTGCTGTTGAACCCTTACCATTAGTACCGGCTATATGAATAACTTTTGGTAATAAACTTTCATTAAAATCTATTTTTTTAAGAAGCTTTTTAATTCTTCCTAAAGATAAGTCAGAAAACTTAGGGTGAAGTTTCAGTAGTCTTTGAAAAATGGGATCTTGCAAGAACTTATTTTTTTACAAAAGATAAAACTTTTGAGAGAGTTTGATTTAATTCTTTACGATGAACAACCATATCAATCATTCCATGCTCTAATAGATATTCAGCTGTTTGAAAATCTTCAGGTAACTGTTCTTTAATTGTTTCTTCAATAACACGTTTGCCAGCAAAACCAATCATACTTCCTTTTTCTGCAATAATAATATCCCCAAGCATAGCAAATGATGCGCTTACACCACCTGTGGTAGGATGAGTTAAAATACTGACATATGGAATTTTATTTTGATCTAACATATTTACAGCAGCAACTGTTTTAGGAAGTTGCATCAAACTTACGATACCTTCTTGCATTCTAGCACCACCTGAAGAAGCAACAGAAATAAATGGACAGTTCAATTCAACAGCTTTCATACAACCAATCTTAAAAGCTTCCCCAACAAACTGGCCCATTGAACCACCCATAAAATTAAAATCTAAAATAAAAATTATCACTTGAGAGTTTTCAATCTCACCTTTAGCAACAACGGCTGCATCTTTTCTATTTGTTTTTTTTTGGGCATCTTTCATTCTATCAGAGTACTTCTTAAGATCTTTGAATTTTAAAGGGTCATTATTCTCAAAAGGAATATCAATCATTTCGTAGGCATCATTATTAAATAAATTAAAAAGTCTAGTATTAACATCTATGTTCATGTGATTATCACAATGAGAACAAACGAATAAGTTTTCTTCAAGATCAGATTTATATAACATTAAGTTACATTTATTACAGTTTGTCCAAAGATCTGAGGGTGAGTCCTTTTTTGTGACCAGAGAGCTTAGCTTAGGTTTAACAAAATCTGTAAGCCAGTTCATTTAAATCTTCACTTCTTGAATAAATTTTTTCAGACCAATAAGATACTTGTTAATATCCATTTTCAGATCAAAATATTTTTGTATAAGAGCAGAGCCAATTATAACACCATCAGCATTAGTTTTTTTTGATATTTCGAGTACATCCTTTTTAGATTTTATACCAAACCCAACTAAAACTGGAATTTTTGACATCTTTTTTAGAGATTTAACATTTTTATTGATCTCTTTATAATCTAATTTGTTTGAGCCAGTAATTCCTGTTGCTGATATATAATAAATAAAGCCCTTCGAACCCTTTAAAAGTTTTTGAGCTCTTTTCTTA
>CABXXO010000019.1 GCA_902516235.1 uncultured Alphaproteobacteria bacterium | reverse complement strand
CCCTTCAACTATAAAACATATATCAAAAAAGCTTTGTCAACATTTCATATGCGATGAACCAACCAATGACATGATTGAACCTATTATACAAACTTGGAATAAAAATGATGGTAATCTTATAGAAATTCATAAAACTGTATTAGATATTATTTTCGATTTTAGTGAAAATTATCAGAAATTCTCCATGCCAGAACTATGGGTATTACAAAATGCTAAAATGCTAGACTTGAGATACATAGATAATTATCCAGATGGATTTGAATTTAACGGTGGTAACCCTAATCGATCTCAAAAAAGATTAAAGAATATGCTTTATGATTTAGGGCATAGCATATATAGGGCAAAACAACCAAATGGGTACGTAGACTTAGAAAGTGAATGGTTGTCACCAGAATTAATTATACGTAGATTAGCAGTTGCAAAAAAATTTACTGACATAGCGAATACAAATATAACCTACGACAGTGAGTTTTTTGAGAGAGTTATCTTAAATAATTTTGATAAACCAGATAATTTATTAAGTTTATTAAGTAATTCGTTAAGCTATTCTGATCAGTTTGTATTGTTTGCTAATAGTCCAGAAGTAATGAGATCATGAACTGTACTAGAAGGAGTTTTTTAAAAGGTAGTCTGGCTACAATATTTTTTTCTAATTTTAATATTCCGCTATACGGATCAATACAAAATCCTAAAAAAAATATTGTTGTTATAAGTTTAAGGGGAGGAATGGATGGTTTAACAGCTGTTCCTGTTACTGATCAAATGATATCAAAATACAGATCTGATTTAGTTCTTAATAAAAAACTAAATTTAAATAGTGATTTTTCACTTCATCCTAAATTAAAAACATTTTACGATTTATGGAGCAAGGACTTAGCATCAGTGGTTCATGCTACAAATATTCCATATACCAAAAGATCACATTTTGATGGCCAAAATATGATGGAGACAGGAGCTCTTAAACCATATATCGAAAAAACAGGATGGCTTGGTAGAGGGATGAAATCAGCAGGGTTATATGAAACAAGTTTAGCGTTAAGCTTACCAATGCCCCTTTTACTAAGAGGTGCTATTGATAACAATAATTATTTTCCAACACATCTCCAATTACCAAATAGAGAATTGATTAAAATAGTTACAGAGGCATATGGCGATGTCAAAAAAGACGACTTAGGAAATGTATATGATGTCATATTAAATAGACCATTAACTATGGAAGGTGGAAATGACTCACTAGATAGTTTGTCAAAAAGAGCTGCAAAAATTTTGAATGACCCACTTGGTCCAAGAGTTGCTGTATTTGATCTAGAAGGCTTTGACACACATACAGCTCAGGGGAATGAAAATGGAGAGCATGCAGATAACTTACAAGATATCGATCTAATTGTAAAAAATCTTTATCAGGACATGGGAGAGTCTTTTAACAACACTCTTGTAATAACTTTAACAGAATTTGGAAGGACTATTGAACAAAATGGTGGGAATGGAACTGAACATGGCTATGGAGGTGCTATCCTGATGGCGGGAGGATTATTGAAAAGATCTCAAGTATTTACTGATTGGCCAGGTTTGAAGAAAAGTAGTTTATTTGAAGGGAGAGATCTTAATAGTACTATTGACTCAAGATCTATCTATGCGTCTGCTATGTCGAGTGTCTTTGACACCGAATTTGGAAAAATTAAAAGGGATGTGTTTTGGGATCAAGATATTAAAAATTATTCTGAAAAGTTATTTAAAATATAAATTAAATCGAGTCCAAATATAAATCTATATCTAGTTCTGAAACTGTACTAGCTACTTTATTGTACTCCATTTCTTTTATAGCTATGAAGGCTTTATGAAGTTCTGGTCCTAGGGTCTCTTTTAAAAATAAAGATTTTTTTGATAAATTAATCGAAGAATTCCAATCTGTGGGTGTTTTATTTTTGCTTGAAGATTTTTTTAAATAAGAATTACCAGTTGTCTGCCTTTCAGGATTAATTTTATTTTTAAATCCTTTTTCAATAGCTGAAACAACTGTCAGTGCAACTAAATAAGGATTTGCATCTACACCTGAAACTCTATGTTCGATTCTTGTATTTTGAGCATCACTGCTTGGTATTCGAAAAGCTACAGACCTATTATCAATTCCCCAGTTTGGACTTATAGGAGCATATGAGCCTTTTATAAACCTTCTCCAACTATTTGCATTAGGTGCAAAGATCAACATACTCTCTCCCATAGTTTTTGATAATCCACCTAAAGCATAGGATAAATATTTATTTATTTTTTTTTGATTTTTTTCAGCAAAAAGATTTTTATTATTTTTATTATAAAGAGAAATATGAAAATGCATCCCAGAACCAGAAACATCCTCCATAGGTTTGGCCATAAAGCAGGCAGTGACACCATATAATCTGGCCTGAGCTCTTATTATTCTTTTTAATCTTAGAATATCATCAGCAGCTTTTAGAATAGAATTTTGATGTTTTAGTGTTAGTTCATATTGACCAGGAGCATATTCTGATATGATTGTTTCAGCATCGATATTTGCTAATACTGAGGCCTCATAAATATCATCAAACAAAGGTAGCATTCCGTGGAGATTATCTACTGAATAAACATCGGTTTTACGTTTAGATGATTTTTTTTCTATTACTGATTTTGCTGGCTTCAATTTTCCATATTCATCTAATTCATTTGAAACTAAAAAAAATTCAAGTTCAAAAGCTGCACGAAAAGAAATTCCTTTTTTTTTAAACTCACCAATTTTTTTTTCTAATTGATTGCGCGGATCTGTAGATAGTTTATTCCCTTTAATATCATGCATGTTCATAAATAATTCTCCCCTGGCGGGTTTGGATTTATGAATAGGTTTAAGTGATGAGGGGATAGGCCAGGCTTTGATATCGCCATCTCCTTGATTAAATATTAATCCTGTTTCTGGAACGTCCTCCCCTGTTATATCCATACCCATTAAAGATAGAGGAAATTGTCTTCCAGATTTATAAATTTTAATTAATTCGTTTCGACGTATTATTTTTCCTCTACCAATACCATTACAATCATGCATAACAATATCAAATGATTTTATATCTGGGTTTTTTTTAAGAAAATTTTGAGCCTCTAATATATAAGAATTTTTTTTCATAATTTGATAAAAAAATATTTTAAAGGTGTGTATATATTTTGCATTTTTTAAAGAAGTAATATAATACAATTTAAGACTATATGCGAAAACTTCAGTTAATTTATTTCAACTTAAGAGCCTTGTGTGAAGCACCAAGAATGATGTTACACAATGCTGAAATCGAATATTCTTATGAAATGGCATGGAATTATTTTAAAAAACCTTGGTCTGAAATTAAGAAAGATGTTATTTTTCATAAATTACCGTTGCTTGTAATAGATGAAAAAATAGAAATATGGCAAAGTAACACAATTTCAAGATACATCGCTAAAATTTCTAATAATTTACCTGACAATGATGAAATGGTTGCTTATGCGGACTCAATATTTGAGTCAGCTCATGATCTATTTTTTCCTCTTAATCCAACAATAAATGTATGGGTTGGAGATATGCATTTAAAGAATAAAAAAGATTTAATTGAAAAAATTTTACCTAAAGCATTCAATAATTTTGAAAAGTTACTTAATAAATATAAGGGAAAATTTTTCTTAGGTGATAGAGTTTTTTATTGTGACTATAATGTTTATCATCACATTTCCTTAGCTTTAATACTTGATCAAAATATATTAGATAATTATACAAATTTAAAAAAGTTCATGAGTGATTTTGAAAAAATTAAAGGTATTTCCGAATATCTTTATTCAAGACCTAAATTAATTGATATTGGGACTTGGCCAAAAGTAATAATAGACGGTATAGAATATACGTCTGGCACTAATCCCGATTACAAATATCAATAAAAGTGTTATGTTAAATTTTAGGCCCGCTGGCAGATTGGTTATGCAGAGGACTGCAAATCCTTGTAGCTCGGTTCGATTCCGGGGTGGGCCTCCAACAATCTTTATATAGGAACATAATTTTCGAAAATATCTTCGATTGGACTATTGTAAGCAGTTAAATGTTTAGTTTCTCTGATCAATGGTTTAGATGAATTTAATCCTCTTGATTTCCAATGTTTAACCCACTTATCTTCCATAATTTCAACTAATTCTCTCTTGTATCTATTCTCAATAATAAAACCATCATTTACAGATAGAATTAATATTTCTTTATTTACAAAGTGCATGATTATTTCATTAGCTATATTTGACTCATGATTTATTAATTTTTGTCCAATTTCATTGCCCTTAAAAAAATAAGCATTATAAATTTCACCATGAGCTTTAGAAATCAAATTGGCAAGTTTGTATACTCTTTTTTCATTCTTTTTATTCCATTTGAGTCCTAATTCTTGAACTGTCTGCTCACATGCATCTCTTAATTTAATTGTGTTAGGTGCTGTAATACAAAAGGCCTTTACCCATGACCTATCTTCATCAACCATTGCATATAAATCTTTTCCAGTATGTTGAACAATGTTAAGCATCGAATACATTATATGCAGTAAACATGCTGAATAATCAATTTGCCTAGTTGGCCTTCCATTCATGTTAAGAAACTGTCTAGCTAAGGCTGGTATTTCTAATACCCAATGACCATAAAATCTACCACCGCAATTAAAATTATTTTTAGTAAATACACGATAATAAAATCTTTTACCATAATTCTGAAACTGAAAGTCCTTACCTTCTTGATCAATCAAATTTCCACTAATATTCATATGATTTCTTCGTAAAAGATCATTATATTTCTCTAAATCTTTTCTCATCTTTTTCGTTTTATCTGTATCTTTATAGTTGTTAAAAGTTTCTTTTATTAATGATTTACTTTTAGAGCCTTTGAGCATGATAAAATCACTTACTCGATATAAATCTTTGTATCCTATTTCATACTCAATAAATTTCGTAAAAATTTCCCATTTGAATCTATATCTTAGGGAGTTTTTTTTTATCTTATTCTTATATCTCTTTTCCAAAAACTTAACAGAGTAATATTCAATTAGTCCAACTTTAGATAATTTGTCTAGGACATCTAAAGTACTTTTTTTAATAATCAAGGGGTTATATCTGTTTTTATAATATTCATCATTACTACTTTTTATTCTGACAAAACCAGAGCCACCAAATTTATGATAAGATAAAAGTGCATTTGCCAATATTCCCTTTAAGGCGTCACTAATATTTGCTTTTAAAGATTTAGAGAGTTTTTGATTTAAATAGAGAAGTTTAATTAAATTATCTATGCATAAATCAACATGTGAGCCACTTAACGTATAATCAATATGGAATACATCTGACTCTGAGAAAAATAATGCATCATTTTGCTTAATTTCTTTTGTATAAACTTGATCAAGGTAGTGCTTCTGATTTATAAGTCTAATATCTATCTCTCGCCAAAATTTATCTAAATTTTTTGGAATAGATATCCAATTACCTCTGTTTGCTATTCTCATATGTTAATTATAAATGTAGTTAGATACTTAACACAAATAAAAAGTATTTTATAAACATAGGCATATCTTCGCATCATTTAACTCTTTTCAAAAATAAATCTTAGCTATTTCATTTCATTAATTATTTTTTTTAAGGTTCTTGATGTAAGATCTAGGATTTTCTTTCCTTTATCTGCTGAGGAGTTTGTAGGATTACCAATTATGCCAGTTTCCGACAAATCTTTTGTATTCCAAGCTCTTTTTATTGTTTTTTCATAAGAAATAATTTTTTTTGAATTAATATCAGATGAGAGTTTACTTTTTTTAATTTTATTAATCTTTGTCAATTCTGGATGAAGATGAAGCATAATTGAGGTTTCAAATTCACCTCCATGATAACCGTAAAGCAATTCTTTTTTAGGAATAATTTTTTCAAAACCTTTAAATAAAAAATAATGAGCCTTAACTATATCAACATTTTTGAATGTACTTTTAATTTCTTTAGCAGCTATATCTAAATGACTGATTTGCCCTCCATGACTATTTAAGAAGATAAATTTTTTATATTTACGAATACATAACTCCTCTACTACACTGATAATGTAATCAATATAATTTGTAGAGCTTGTTGAGATAGTGCCGTCAAAGCTATTATGCTCACTAGCTGATCCTATTGAGATATTTGGTAAAACTAAAAATTTATTTAATTTTGGATTGTTTTTAATAAAATTATTTAAAATACCATCTAAAATCAATTTATCAGTACCTGAAGGTAGATGGTCGCCATGTTGCTCAACAGATGAAAATGGCATAATAAGTACTTTATTTTTACCTAATTTTTTTATGTCGTCTGAAGTTAAATCAATCCAAAACTTTGATAGCATAACTGATATTTAACATTTATATAATTATTATGGAAACTTATTCTCTATGGCTTGAAAATAAAAACAAACCAATAATCAAGAAAAAATCTTTAAATTATAAAATAAATTCTAAAACCGTTCTAATCAAGACACTCTATTCTGGTATCAGTAAAGGAACAGAGAAATTAGTTGCATCAGGTAAAATTGATAAAGATCAATTTGAAATCATGAAATCTCCTTTTCAAGAAGGAACATTTTCGTATCCGATTAAGTATGGATATATAAATGTAGGTGAAATTATCAAAGGTCCAAAAAAATATTTAAACAAAAAAACTTTTTGTCTCTTTCCCCATCAGTCCTTGTTTGAGATGGATATAAATAATTTGCATATATTGAAAAGCAATAATGATTTAAGAAAGTATTTGCTTACAGCAAACATGGAAACGGCAATAAATATCTTTTGGGATGCTCAAGCTCATAAAGATGACAAAATAGTGGTTTTAGGAATGGGCTCAGTAGGCATATTAACTGCTTACTATTATAAATTACAAAAATTTAACAATGTATATATCAATGATAATAATATCAAAAAGAAGAAGTTTTCAAAGATATTAGGATTAAAATTCATTAATTTTAAAAAAATTAAAAATGCTGATGTTATAATTAACACTACATCTGATTATGAAGTATTAAATAAATCTCTTGATAAATTAACATTAGAGGGAAAATTTATTGAAGCAAGTTGGTATGGAGATAAAAAAGGGCAGATCAAATTAGGAGGGAATTTTCACTCTAAAAGACTTAAAATAATTGGTTCTCAAGTTTCAAAAATACCTAAATACATATCAAAAAGATTTAATTATAAAACTAGATTGAATATGGCAATCAATGCATTGTCTAGCGATAAACTTCTAAAACTTGTCAATACTGAAAGTAACTTTCACCATTTAGATAAGGATTATATTTCATTAATAAATAATCCAGACAGCATAATGCATGCTATAAAGTATTGATATGTATTCAATAACAGTTCGAAACAATATTTTAATAGCACATACCTTACCTGGAGAGGTCTTCGGTCCAGCCCAGAATATGCATGGTGCTACATACATAGTTGATGCAGAGTTTTATTCAAAAGAAGTTAATAAATATAATATTATTATGGATTTAGGAGTAGTAACAGAAATTCTATCTGATGTACTTAAATTTTATAGTTACAAAAATTTAGATGAAATTGAGGAATTTAAAAACACAATAACGTCTACTGAATTCCTAGCTAAAAATATATTTGATAAAATTAGTTCTAAATTACAAAAAGAATACTCAGAAGATTATTACAAGTTACATAAAATTAAAATTATTCTAACCGAGTCAAATGTAGCTTGGGCTTCTTATGAACAAAAAATCAAAGAAATTAAATAAAACCTACTATTTTTTCTATCCTGGAAACATTAATACTAAAACAGGAGGATATATATATGAAAAAAATATTTTACAAAGAGCTAAGGCACTAAATTTTAATTTAAACGCTATTCAACTATGTAAAAATTATCCTTTTCCAAAAAAAAATAATATCAGCACTCTTAAAAATATTATTAATAAATTATCAAATAACTCAGTTTTAGTTTTTGATGGACTAGTCTTTGAAACTATTGATAAAATCATAGATAATTTTAAAAGGTTCAAAATAATAGCATTAATACATCACCCTCTTTATTTAGAATTTAAAAGTAAAAGAAGTAAATATTTTGTTAAGCAAGCAATGCAATTATATCCAAAAGCTAACAAAATTATTGTTACTTCAAATGAGACAAAAAATTTAATAGCTCAAAAATTTAAAATAGATAAACAAAAAATTCAAATAGTGGAGCCTGGGATTGAAAAATTAAAAAAATATAAAGTGGCAAGAGATAAAAACATAAATTTGCTATCAGTTGGGAGTATTATTGAGAGAAAAAATTACCAATATCTCATTAAGGAATTAAGATTTATAGATAATGTAAAATTAAAAATTGTTGGAGATACAACCAGAGAGAGCGAATATTTTAAAAAATTACAAAACATAATTAGTAATTATGGGTTAGAAGAAAAAATAAGTTTTTATAGCAATATCTCAATAAGACTTCTTTCACAGTTATATTCACAGTGTGATTTTTATATATCTGTTAGTAAATATGAAGGATTTGGGATGTCCCTTGCAAATGCCTTACAACAAAAAAAAATGATAATCACATTTAAAACTTTAACTTTAATGAACACACTTAAAAAAGATGGCATTATATACTTAAATGATTTTAAAGAAAAAAGTTTGTCAAAATTAATATTAAGAAATTTTAATAATATTAAAATTCAAAACAAAATCAGAAAAAATCAAAGAAAGTTTCTAACACCTATACAGTCAGCAGACTTATTCATAAAGGAAATTAAAAATGCATAAATTTAATAATGATTGGTTATTTTATAGAGAAAAAATTGATTCAATTTCAAGAAATAAAAAAATAATCGAAAAAATAAACAGATATTTTGAAGATTATAAAATATTGACTATAGCAGATTTAGGATGTGGTACAGGATCAAACTATAGATATATGTATCCAAAGATAAAGGTTAAGCAAAAATGGGATATGATTGATATATCTTTTGAATCAATCAAAGAGTTCAAAAAAATTACAGCTAAAAATAATAAAATTATTAATATCAATTATAAAAAATTTGATTTAATTAAAGATATAAAAAAATTTAAATTTGAAAATTACGATCTTATCACTGGATCAGCATATTTAGATATAATGCCTAAAGAGTGGTTTTATGAATTTAAAAAAAAGAACTTAAACACAAAAGTAATATATTTTTCAATCAATTATGATGGATATTTTAAATTTTACCCAAAACACAAAGATGATGAATATGTTCTAAAACTATTTAATAAAGATCAGGAGTCTGATAAAGGAATTGGAAAAAAAGCTGTTGGCAAAAATTGTAGTCAAATAATAAATAAAGTTTTCACAAAAACTCATAAAACTTTTGTTCTTAATTCAAATTGGAACGTGTCCAAAAATAAGATCTTTCAAGACATGTTTATAAACTTTTGCGAAAACGTTATTAAAAAAAATAAAATTTCCCTAGAACTGTGGATAAAATTTAGAAGGGAAAATATCAGACTTAATAAATCTAAATTATTATTAAGAAATAAGGATTTTTTAGCTTTAAAACTCTAAGCTTACAATAATCTCTTTTCCAAACTTATAAATATTGTTTTTGGTCCTTATAACATTTTTTAAATTAGTTATAGGCTCAATATTTATAGAATTAATACCAGAGCCGATAATAGTTGGTGCAATAATAAATTGCATAATATTTAATAATTTATTTTCTAGAAACTTAGATATAGTTTTAGAACCACCCTCAACTAATACTAATTTATATCCTAATCTATTAATATTTTGATAAATAAGATTGGTAAAATTTCTTTCAGGTAATTTGTATATTTGAGTGTTATTAAATTTTTTATTTATTTTAGAATGAGTAAAAATAATATTAGGCATACCATCTTTAAACACTTGATATTTATTTGTTAATTTTAATGAGGGATCAATAATTATTCGTTGAGGGTTTGGACCCTTAATAGCTCTTGTAGTTAATAAAGGGTCATCTTTTCTGATAGTGTTAACCCCCACCACCACAGCATCACATATTGAACGAAGACTATGAAGATAAGAAATACTATTTTTATCGTTTATATAATGAGAATTACCATTTAAAAGAGCAATCTTACCATCTAAGCTTTGGCCTATTTGTCCAATATAAAATTTTTTTTTTAACATTAAGATAGGCAATAATATTTGGCCGATTTCTTCAATCTTTTTTTCAATTTTACAATTAAATACAACTTTATATTTGTTTATTGAAATATCAGCTATTTTAGAATGTTGACTAAGGACAAACGATTTGTTAATTAAACAAACTCCTAAATTATTTGATTTTTTTTGATTTTTTACAAACTCAAATAGAGAGGAAATATTATGCTTTGTTATCATCAATCATCTGTATCAACAGTCATTAAGTATATATATAGTCTATGAGTTTAAAATCAAATTATGGTACTTTTATTGATAGATCTATCAATGAATTAAGAACGGGAAGACCAATAGTTATAAAAGATAATAAAAACTATTGGATGTTCTTTAACATTGAACACTCTGAAAATAAAATTCTAAATCAATTTAATAAGTACTTACTAAAGGAAAAATATCTTTTAATTACAAAACAAAAAGCGCAATCTATTTTTAATAATAAAATTACATCTAATATATTCTTAAAAATTGATAAAAAAATATCCAATAAATCAATTTTAAATTTATTTATTAACCCCTTATCTAATCAAAATAAATTATTATTTAAAAATGTGGTTTGCAATAAAAGTAGAGACTTTCATAATGTCTGCTTAGATATAGCTAAAAATGCTAAAGTAATTCCCTCACTTGTTTTTAAAAAAATTAATTCTAAATATTATAAGAATATTGATAATCTAATTTTACAACTTGGTTTGTTAAAATTTAATCACAAAGAACTTAAAAATCAGAATAAATTTATCACAAATAGTATAAAATTAGTTTCTAGCGCTAATGTTCCACTCCCTAATGTGTCTTCAACATCTTTTAATATTTTTAAATCTTATATTGGTGCTAGAAGACATATTGCAATTATAATTAAACCAAAAAATTTAAAACAGCCTACAAATCTTAGAATACACTCTGCATGTTTTACGGGGGATATATTTCACTCTAGAAAATGTGATTGTGGGGAGCAATTAAATAGTTCCATCAACTATATGATTAAAAATAAAGGTGGAATCATATTATATCTAGATCAAGAGGGCAGAGGGATTGGTTTAGCTAATAAAATGCGTGCTTATTCTCTTCAATCGAAAGGTTTGGATACAATTGACGCTGATCACAATATAGGTTTTTTAGATGATGAAAGAGATTTTAATATAGCAGCAAAAATATTGAAGTTACTAAAAGTAAATAAAGTCAATATTATTACAAATAATTTCACTAAAGTATCATCACTTAAAAAAGCTGGTATTAAAATAGTTAAACAAATAAATACAAAACCTACTATAAATAAATTTAATAAGAATTATTTTAAAACAAGAGTAAAAAAAACTGGTTACGGTTTTAAGAGTTTAGACTAAATATTAATCAAAGTCTCCACGCTCTAACCTATCCTCATATTCATTAGAGGACTCAGAAACAGTATTAAGTTGTTTTTTAGTCATTACTTCAATAGTTTTTTTTATAGCAAGCTGGTAAGTATGTAATTTTTCAACTATGTTTCTCTCACTAGTATTTCTCATCATTTGACTTAAAGCTCTATTTAATTCTGTAAGTCTTCCTAAAAGAGTATTGTCGTCATTATTATCATCATCGTAATACATAAATCTATATTACAATAAATTGAATGTTCATAAATAAAATAATTAAATAATAATCTGTAAGAAATTTATTTTTTTTTCCTATAGAATAATAATCCAATAATAATTATTCCAACACCAATTATTATTAGTAGTTCCCCTGCATTCCAAAACCAAGATAAAAAATCCATTTTTTTAATTTTCTATATCTTCATTAAAAATTTCATCTACTGGTACCTGTATACCATTTACTAATTGATTTGTTTTTGCAGCCAACGCTATAATATTTAAAAATTCAGAGTGCTCCTCTGAAGTCATACCTAATTTTTTAGCTGCAGCTGTATGTGAGTGAGTACAGTAACTACAGTTGTTAGTAATAGAAACAGCCATATAGATCATTT
This sequence comes from uncultured Alphaproteobacteria bacterium, assembly GCA_902516235.1. Classification (GTDB taxonomy): domain Bacteria; phylum Pseudomonadota; class Alphaproteobacteria; order HIMB59; family HIMB59; genus HIMB59. The sequence goes on along the minus strand of CABXXO010000019.1, from coordinate 9,467 downwards.
CTTTTGTCTTATTGGGAATTATGGTTTCCTTTACCATAATATTTTTAATATCAGTCCATACATTTTTGAGTAAATCAGGATCGAAAGCTAAATACCTCCAAAAATTACCTATATAAGTTGTGTTTCTTGATTGTTTAATATCTTGGTAAACTTCTTTTATAATTGGATGATTTTCATCATCATTACTTTTAATTGTGCTCACGAGCAGTCCTTTCACTTATAATAATTGATATATAATCATTTAATCATAATATCCCTCTTGTTTTGATAAATTTTATATATAAAAATTCTAACTTATTAATATTTGGCTTTTTGGTAGCATTTGCATCAGGATTTGGGCAAACATTTTTTATTTCTCTATTTAGTGAAGATTTCAGAGAAGTTTTTAACTTAAGTAATACACAATTTGGTAGTCTTTACTCTATAGCTACAATTTTAAGTGCATTAACTATTATATGGGCTGGTAAACTCATAGATACAGTCTCTCTTAAGAAATATACTTTAGCCATTGTATTAGGTCTTTCTATAACATGTTTTTTTGCAAGCATTGTATTTAATGTAATTTTACTTTTTTTTGTTATTTATTTTTTAAGACTTTTTGGACAAGGACTATTGGGACACACTTCAAGAACAACTATGGCAAGATATTTTAAAGCCAATAGGGGAAAAGCTTTAGCTATATCTGGATTTGGTTTTTCTATTGGTGAGATGATTTATCCATTTGTAGTAGTAATTTTAATCATAACATTTGGATGGAGAATTACCTGGTTTAGTTCATCTATATTTATACTCTTATTTTTTGGAGTTTTATTATACTATTTATTAAGTAAGAATAATTTTAAAAGTGAAACTGGATTTGAAAATGAAGATGAACAAAACTCGTTTTCTTGGAGAAGAAGGGATGTCTTAAAAGATTTAAAATTTTATCTTTATTTACCTCTTACATTAATTATGTCATTTACAGTAACAGGCTTTTTATTTCATCAGGTTTTTATTGGTCAATTAAATAATTGGACAATGTTAGATATTGCGCACAGTTTTATTTTTTATGCAATTTGTGGTATTGGTGGCTCATTAGTTTCTGGATTTTTAGTTGATAAATTTTCAGGTAGAAGAATAATCACTTTTCACTTAATTCCCATGGCTTTAATATTTATTATGATGCTATTTTCAAATCATATTTTTGTATTATATCTTTACATGGCAGGACTAGGGCTATCAAATGGCCTTACAGAAAATATATCTAATTCTTTATGGGCAGAAATGTATGGAGTTAAAAACTTAGGGGCAATAAGAGCACTTTTAACTTTTTTTGGGGTCTTAGCCTCAGCAGCCTCTCCATTTTTATATGGGTTAATATTAGATGAGACTAATTCTATGAGAGCTTTAATTTACATGAGCCTTGCCTTAATAATTATTTTTTCTTCTATGAGCTTTGTAGGTAATAAGATTAAATAAAATAACCTTTTTTAAAAGCTTCAATAGCTATCATGGCACATCCTTTAGCATCTGATAATGCATCGTGATGATTTAAAGGAATTCTTAAATTTTTACATACAGTATTTAGTTTATTATTTTCAAATTCCCAATATTTTCTGGCGATAGGAACAGTATCTTTAAATTCTTGTTGGGGAAGATCAATATTATAAAAATAACAACAGGAGTGAAGGACAGATCGATCAAAAGGTGCATTATGTGCAAAAAAGTAATCAACAGCTAATAATTCACTCTTAATTTGACGCCACACTCTATCAAATGTTTTAGCTTTCTTTAACATATCCCATGTTAAACCATGAATATCTGTAAAATGAACTTCAGGTTTAGGTGGTTTTATTAAATGAGAGGCTTTTTTTATTATTTTAGTTTTATTAAATATTACATAACCAATAGCACAAGCTGATGTTCTCTCACTTGTAGCTGTCTCAAAATCTATAGCGGCAAATAATTGCATTAAAATAATTGATCAATTTGATTTTGATATTTTATTTGTACTTCATGTCTTCTAACTTTCATTGTCGGAGTCATTAGGTTATTTTCAATACTAAAAGGCTCATCAATAAAGATAAACTTTTTTATTTTTTCTGGTTGAGTTAAGTCTTTATTTACTTCATCAATGTATCTTTGAATATCTTCATCACTAGATTTACTCTCTGAGCTTAATACTAATAATGCTGCAATATAATTCTTTTGTTCACCAAAGACACAGGCTTGTTCTATCTCAGGAGATAAAGTTAATAAATTTTCAATCTTAGATGGTGCTATATTATCACCTCCTAGAGAAACAATTATATCCTTTTTACGATCTGTTATTTTTAGATAATTGTCCTCATCAAATTCACCAATATCCCCTGTATGGAGCCAACCATCTTTTATTGTTTGCTCAGTAGCTTCTTTATTATTCCAGTAGCCCAGCATAAGGTTTTCACCTTTAACTAATATTTCACCATCTTTTGCTAATTTAACTTCAACTCCAGGAAATATAGGACCGACTGTATCAACTTTTACCTTATTTAATAAATTACAGCTTACAACTGGTGAGGTTTCTGTTAAGCCATAACCTTGTAATGTCTTTAAACCAAGGGCATTAAGCGCTTCTCCTACTTGTCTATCAAGAGGTCCTCCACCTGATATAAAAGCCTCTAATCTGCCACCAAAATTATTTTTTACTTTTTTTCTGACTAATTTATCTAATATTAGGTTAAATATATTTTCACTAAAACTTAATTTAATATTTTTAAATTTTTTTGTTCCTAACTGGATAGTCTTATTAAACAAATTTTGTTTAAAATTAGACTGATTTTTCAGATTAATCTTCATTTTAGCATGGAGATTATTATAAAATCTTGGTACAGCAGTCATTATATGAGGTTGTGCAATTTTTATTGTAGGTAGGAGTGTTTCAATACTTTTATTATAAAATACTTTTGATTCTAAAATAATCTGAACAAATTGAACTGCATGTTCATATGAATGAGATAAAGGTAACCAAGTAAGAAAGGTTAAATCTGGACCCTTTATAGTTTTAAGAAGTTCATATGCTCCTTCACAATTGCTTAATATGCCCCCATGACTTAAAATAACACCTTTCGGTAATCCTTGTGTACCCGAGGTGTATATAATGCAAGCTGGATCTGTGCGCTTAATTTCTTTAATTTTTTCTCTGTTATTATCATTATTGTCTTCTGTTAAGTCATTTAAAAATACTAAATTTGAAATTGAATTATTTTCAAAATAATCAAAACATAAGATAAATTTGAAATTATATTTAATTTTTTCGCTGGCAGTTAAAATTGTCTGAAGTAAATTTTTATTTGAAACTATTAAACCAACAGGCTGAGAGTCATTTAAAATATGCTCAAAATCTCTTGATGTATATGTTGTATAGTTGGGAACACAAATAAGTTTATTAGACATTATAGCGATATCAGAAGCCATCCATTCAGGTCTATTTTCTGAAACCAATAAAACTTTCTCTAATTCGCCTAAATATTTGTTTGCTAAAAAATTATGTATTTTCTTTGTTAGATTTTTTGTCTCTAACCAACTCATTGAGATAACTTGATTGTTTGAGTCGAGTTTTAGTAAGTGTTGATTATTTTCGTTCTTATCTGCTTGAAAATAAAATAGTTCTGGAAGATTATTAAATTTATTCATAATTAATTATAGTTTCATAAAATTCATTCATCTTATTCATTAAATTTTCATCATATGTTACTAAATGTTCATTCTCATCAACGAAATAACTACTTTTAGGTGAATTTGCTAATTCGTACATTTTTTCACCCATTCTAAATGGAACAATATCATCCCCTGTGGCGTGCATGATAAATATAGGGGAAATAACGTTTTTAATTTTTTTATCACTTAAATACTTATCTTTAAGCATGATTGAGACAGGAAGGTATGGATAATGAAATTTAGCTGCATCAATCATTGAAGTAAATGGCGCTTCCAAGATTAAACCCTTAAAATTATTATTCTGAGCTATTTCTATAGTAACAGCAGTTCCTAAAGATTCTCCATAAATAATAATGTCCTTTTTAGAAATATTTTTTTCTTCAAGCCATTTTATAGCACTTCTAGCGTCATCATATAAACCATCCTCAGTAGGTTCACCATCATTACCGCTATATGATCTCCAAGAAATAAGTAAAATGTTTTGGTCATATTTTGATAACTTGTTAATTTTATAAAATCTATTTTCAATAGGACCAGCATTACCGTGAAACATTAGTAATGTAGTTTTAGTATTAGATGGATGTTTATAAAAAATAGACCTTAATTTTATATTTGAGCTATTTTCAATAAATACTTGTTTCGCAGGTATGATTAGTAATTCATCATCATAATTATCAATTTGAGGGACGTAAAGAAGAGATCTTTGTTTTGTATAAACATAAAAGATAATTAAAAGGTATATAAATAGTAATATTAAGATAATCTTGATTGTTAATGAGTAATTCATTTAATTCTGTAAATAAATTTATCAAAATATCCTTGGGCAGATTGAGGAAATTTTTTTAATTTAGAGAAATTAATTTTTGATTTTTTATATTTGTAAAAAATATGGCCAATAGAAGGTATATTTTTATTTAAGGTACCTGTTGATATTGAGATATAATCATCTGAGGATTTTTTTTGAAAAAATAATGAACTTCCACAAATTGAACAAAAACCTCTTTTATAATGTTTACTAGAAACAAACCATTTTAAAGTTTTTTTACTTTTAAAATTTAGATTTTCATTTTTTACTTTTGTATAAGAGCTAAATTCAGCATTTGAAGCCTGGCACATCTGGCAATGGCAAAAAACTGAGTATCTACATTCATTCTTAATCTCAAAGCTAATTTTCTTGCAAAGACACGAGCCTTTAATTTTTTTCATTTATTCATCATTTTGTGCTTTGCTAAAGATATTCCGTTTTTTATTTTAAAATCATATGACTCTTCAAATGATGATAATTGCCAACCAGAAAGTCTATTTTTTAACTCAGAAATATTATTTATTTTCCATTCATTTGTCGTATTTTCGTCTTTCCATATCGCTTTTTCTTCAGAAGTTCTAGCACAGCCATAACAGTATCCGGTAGATGGATCAGTTTTGCATATTGATATACAAGGTGAAATAATTTTTTCCATGGATACATTATATCCAAATAAACCCTAATATCATTGAAAATTATTTTTAAAATCAAATTAAAAAATGTTAATTGAAAAATTAAAAAATTATTGTAGTTTGATGCAACGTTCCGCAGTAGCTCAGCGGTAGAGCATTCGGCTGTTAACCGACAGGTCGTAGGTTCGAATCCTACCTGCGGAGCCAGTTTCTCATGAACTCCAAACATCTCTTATCTACTTTATGTCTCATAGTAGCATCAATAATTTGGGGTACTGCATTTGTTGCTCAAACTACAGGAATGGAATTTATTGGTCCACTAACGTTTACAAATATGCGTTTTTTAATTGGTGGAATAATAGTTTTACCTTTTGCTTTTTATGAAATTAATAAAATTAAAAACCTTAAGAATAAAAAAAAATTTATAATTGTAGTTCTATTAACTGGTTTAAGTTTATTATTAGGAACTTACCTTCAACAATACGCTTTACAGTATACTAAAGTAGGAAACGCAGCTTTCTTAACTATATTATATGTTCCATTTGTTCCTATAATATCGAGATTATTTTTAAAAAAGAAAATACACTGGAGTATTTGGCTATCCGTATCAATATGCCTAGCAGGGTCTTATTACTTAACACTTGAAAATAATTTTGAAGCACAATTTGCTGATATACTTGTAATTGTATGTGCTTTATTTTTTGCAATACATTGTATTTTAATTGATGAATACTTTGAAATTATAAATGCACCATTTACTTTGGCATCATCCCAATTTCTATTATGTTTTTTTTATAGTTTGCCATTTATATTCATTTTTGAAAATCCTACTATTGATGGGATATCAAAAGAAATCTTTGAGCTTTTATATGTAGGTGTCATGTCAAGTGGAATTGCTTATACCCTTCAAGTTTTTGGACAAAGATATGTAAAACCATCCACAGCAGCAATTACATTTTCTCTTGAGGGTGTTTTCGGATCTTTAGCAGCTTGGGTTATTCTTTCTCAATTTTTGACAAATGTTCAAATTTTTGGGTGTTTTTTAATACTTATTGGTGTGTTATTTGCACAACTATTACCATTAATAAATAAAGAAGCGTCCTTAAATAGGTTTTATAGTGAATAAATAATCCTACTTTTTATCTAACAAATACAATAAAATTAGACATTATGAGTGAGGATAGTAAATTTTTTCTAAAAGACAGTGATGTGCCGAAACAATGGTACAATCTGGTAGCGGATTTAAAAGAGCCAATGAGCCCACCCTTAAATCCTGGAACAAAACAACCTTTAGGACCTGATGATTTAGCTCCTTTATTTCCTATGGATTTAATTATGCAAGAGGTTTCACAAGAGAGGTATATCGATATCCCTGGTCCTGTTTTAGAGGCCTATAGTCGATGGAGATGTACTCCTTTAGTTAGAGCTAGAGCTTTAGAGAAAGCATTAGATACGCCAGCTAGAATTTATTACAAATATGAAGGTGCCAGTCCTTCAGGTAGTCACAAACCTAATACTGCATTAGCGCAAGCATTTTATAACAAAGAGGCTGGTGTAAAGAAAATAGCAACTGAAACAGGTGCAGGTCAATGGGGTACAGCTCTGAGTTATGCAGGAGCTGTATTTGGAATTGAGATTAAGGTTTTTATGGTAAGAGTAAGCTATGATCAAAAACCATATAGAAGAGCAATAATTGAGAGTTATGGTGGTAGTGTAGTTGCAAGTCCCTCGAATGAAACAAACTCTGGTAGGGCTATATTAGAAAAAGATCCTAATAGTGCCGGCTCTCTTGGTATTGCTATATCAGAAGCAGCAGAAGTTGCCGCTACTAATGAAGATACTAAATATGCACTGGGAAGTGTTTTAAATCATGTATTAATGCACCAATCTATTATTGGACAAGAAGCGCTTCTTCAAATGGAAATGGCTGACGACTATCCAGATATAGTTATAGGGTGCACTGGTGGTGGAAGTAATTTTTCAGGCTTGTGTAATCCTTTCTTAGGTAAAAAATTTAGAGGTGAACAAGATGTTCATGCTATTGCAGTTGAACCATCCTCTTGTCCTTCATTGACCAAAGGTAAATACTCTTATGACTTTGGAGATACTCTAAAATCTGCTCCTTTATTAAAGATGCATACATTAGGTTCTGATTTTATGCCATCACCTACTCATGTTGGTGGTTTAAGATATCATGGAATGGCTCCAATGTTATCGCACCTAGTTCACAATGGACATATGGAACCTAGAGCTTATGGTCAAAAGGAATGTTTAGAGGCTGGTATACAGTTCGCTAGAACTGAGGGTATTATGCCAGCTCCTGAGGCTACACATGCTATTAAAGGTGCTGTGGATGAGGCTCTTAAATGTAAAGCTGAAGGTAAATCAAAATCTATTTTGTTTAATCTTTGTGGTCATGGTCATTTTGATATGCAAGCTTATATGGATTATTTTTCCGGCGATCTTGCTGAAGATAAATTTGACTCAAAAGCTTTTGAAGAGTCTATGGGCTCAATACCTGCTGTGAACTAATTTACATTAGGTAGTTCATCAAAATTTGATGTGTATGCGGGGCTCAGGTTTTGCCGTCTAGTTATATAGAACTTTTCATAGTTCTCTTTAGCAACGCAAATAGTCCCGCTACCATATCTGTTATTTAAATTATCAAATACCTTGTTTACTCTAACTTTTTTCAAAAGACTCTCTTCTGACTGGTGGATAAATAAATCCCTATTGTACTCTCCTTCTATTGTTAAGTCTGAGAGTAAAACACCTGCTTTTTTATATTTAATTTCTGGCTGATAAATAGATTTTAGTGCTTTTACGGCTAATCTTATCGTTTCAAATAAATCATTTGAAGGAGATATAAAATCATAAGTCCTAGCTGCATGGTATTGTTTATTGTTATTGTTAAATTTATTTGAACGAATAAATGTAGTAATCTTTTTTGCTTGTAAGCCATCAGATCTAATCTTTTCTGAGGCCCTAGTTGCATAAGATATTACTCTTTTCTCTAATTCTTCGAAACTAGTTACATAATTTTCAAAGGATCTTGATACTCGACATTGTTTTTTTGGCTCAGATCTTTCAACAATAGGTATACATATTTCACCGTGTAGTTCTCTATAGGTCCTCTCTCCCACCACTCCTAGGTGTTGTCTAACCCATCTTGGATCTGCTCTATATAAATCGTAAGCAGTGTAAATATTATTTTTTTGAAGGAATTTTTCTATCCTAGCACCTATGCCCCAAATATCACCTACTGATAGTACTTTCAAAGATATTTCTATTTGTTTTTGGTTTATGATTTCTACTATTTGTAACCCTAATTCATCTTTTTTGGCTAAATGATTCGCTACCTTAGATAAAGTTTTATTGTTAGCTATACCTATGCTGACAGGTATACCTATCCATTTCTTTATCATTTTTTTAATTCCTTCAGCTCTTAAAAAAAAACTTCTCTCAGAGTATTTATTTAGTATTAAAAAAGCTTCATCTATGGAATAGACTTCTAGTCTATCACAGTACTCTTTTAATACTCCCATTACCCTAGATGAGATATTTCCATATAAACTATAATTTGATGAGAACACGTGCACTGGATATTTTCTTATTATTTGTTTTATCTCAAAAAAAGGCACTCCCATTTTAATTCCTAATTTTTTAGCTTCAGAGCTTCTAGCTATTACACATCCATCATTATTTGATAAGACAACTATGGGTTTTTTATTCAAATGAGGTTTAAAAATAGTCTCACAGGAGGCATAAAAAGAATTACAATCTACTAGGGCTACAATATTCATCGTTATTTAATAAATTGATGGATTGCACTAGTGACGACTCCCCATATCTCTAGTTCTGTGTACTCTGATATTAGTATATTTTTGTATAATGGGTTCTCAGCTTTTAGAATGGCAGAACTATCTGCTTTGATGATTAATCTTTTTACAGTTAAGTTTCCCTCAAATATAGCTATCACTATGTCTCTGCTCCTGGCTTCCAAACTTCTATCTACTACTAATACATCACCATCATTAATTCCTGCTTCTATCATGGACTCGCCGCTAGCTTTCATTAAAAAGGTTGATAATTGATTTTTAATTAATAGTTCAGATATGCTTAAATTATTTTCTATATAATCATCAGCTGGAGATGGAAATCCAGCTGAAATTCTAGATAAAATATAAGGTACTGTCTCAAGACTGTTGTCTTTATGTTTTTTTACTAAAGTACTTTTGTTCATATTTTGTTCTTTTATAGACTATCACGAGTACAAAAGAAATAACAAAATTTGTAAATTAAAATTAATTATTCGTCACCGTGTGAGTTAATTTTTTGATTTACGACAGCAA